>DASXZE010000375.1:0-7998 GCA_036502105.1 Candidatus Angelobacter sp.
CCTACAGCCAGCCCTCTGGCCATCTGATTGACACGGTAGTTGAGGCGCTTAGCGACTGAAAGCACCCTCTCACGCGTGTCCTTGTGCACCCCGTAACTGCCGTTCAGGGCGCGCGAAACCGTTGCAACATCGACGCCAGCTTCCTTGGAGATATCTTTGAGAGTAGTCGCCATGTTCACAATCGTTTGCTAAAATAATATCATTGAATAGTTTACTATCGTCCATCGGGTGTCGTCAACAAGCATATCCCGTACGGCGGAACAAAACCAGATACACAGCCCCGGCTCTCGGGAAAATCAAATTCCTGTCTACAACAATCCGTTCTTAAATCATCACCTACGACAGATCTTCCCGACCTTTTTCTGAAGGGGCTCTTTTCAAAATGCTGCAAACGCGGGCGAAAAAGAGCTTGACAAGCAAAGGGGGAAGGGGATAGTTATTTCTAGTGTTTATTAGCAAGCGCTTGCAAGGCCCTGCGGCATCTAACGCTCCTAATACCGATAGGCCGCAAAAGTTGCAATGCTATTGATCCAGGAAAGAATGCGGCGATCTCTGAAGGATGATAAACGATGCGGCGAAGGGAATTTCTACAGGCCGGGACGGCGGCGGGAATTGGGGCTTTGACAGGGCGTGGGCTTGCAGGGCAGCAGGCCCAGAGTCCGTCACCCGGATCCTCGGCCCCTGCACAGAACGTCGATCATCAATGGTGGTCCGACAAAGTAGACCCAAAGTATCACAACGCTGCGGCCGCCGCCGTGGAATCCTGGAAAGACCAGAAGTTCGGCATGCGCATTCACTGGGGACCTTATTCGGTACTGGGAGTTGACGCCTCATGGCCCTTACAAGGCTCTTCAAAGGAATTTCAGGACATCTATTTCACGTTGTACCAAGTGTTCAATCCAACGGGCTTCAATGCAGACGAATGGGCGGAGCTTGCGGAACGGGCAGGCATGAAGTATTTCGTTTTCACAACGAGGCATCACGACGGTTTTTCGATGTTCGACACCAAGACCGAAGTTGACTCGATTCGACGCATTCCGAGCAAGAAATCTGACGGCGGAATTGGTGCGACGGAAAAATGCCGTATCCGCTACAGCATGATGGATACCCTCTATCCAAAGGATATAGTTGCCGAGCTAGCCAGGGCGTATAGAAAAAGGAACTTGGGGGTCGGGCTCTATTATTCGTGGCCGGACTGGCATGACCCGGACTTTCAAGGAGACAAGCACAGCATGTTTTACGATCCCCGCTCCACCAGGGAGTCGGACCCACAACGCTGGCAGCGCTTTATTAATCGAATACGCGAACAGGTACGCGAACTCTGCACCAACTATGGAGATCTCTTTGAGATATCCTTCGATGCCAACTTGCCGCAAGCCGTATGGCCGGAGACTGTAAAGATTGTCGAAATGGCGCGAACCCTGCAACCGTCAGTGATGTTTAGAGAGCGTGGGATTGGTCCCTACGGTGATTTCACCACTCCCGAGCACTGGATTCCGGCAGACCCATTGAAGAAACCCCTCGGAATGCCGTGGGAGGCGATAAATCAATTAGGCACGCAATGGGCCTACACGCCAAACGACACTTACAAATCGAAGGAATGGCTTCTCGGAACTCTCATTGATGTTGTAGCCAAGGGAGGCAACTTCATGCCTGGAGTGTCTCCTATGGCTAATGGCAAGTTTCCCCAGGAAACAATCGAGCGTCTGGAGTATGCCGGTGCATGGCTTCGAGTCAATGGTGAAGCAATTTACAAAACCCGGCCGTGGAATATCTTCCACGAAGGCGAAGATATTCGCTTCACGCAGAGCGAAGACAAGAATTACCTGTATGCGATTTCCCTGAAATGGCCCGGCAAAACAATGGTCATTCGCTCGGTTCGTGCCGTTGAAGGCTCTGAGATTGTCATGCTTGGAGCAGCACATAAGCTGCGATGGCATCAGGACAATCAGGGCCTCGTCATCGAAATTCCGCAAGCTCTCGATCAACGTAAGCCCTGCGATCAGGCATATACATTCAAAATCCAGGCACAGCCGTTTCAAGCAAGTTCTGCCTAGAACGTGTTTCGTCAATCCGCAATTCTAGCGAATAGGCTTAGCTCTAGTGAGGGAAACTCTAATGGAATTAGACGGGAAAGTTTGCTTGATAACGGGAGGCACCAAGGGAATAGGCGCGGCTGCTGCGGTCGAGTTGGCTCGCCGCGGTGCTCATATATCAATTAACGGTCGGGCAGCAGACGAAGAGGCTAATAGAGTCAAAGATGAAGTGGAGGCGTTGGGCCGAAAATGCCACTTGCATATTGCCGACGTAAGCCTCGCCGCGGAGGCGGTACGCTGTGTGGAGACAACTGCCGAAACGCTAGGCAGTGTGGATGTGCTGATTCACAGCGCTGGTGGCGCCGTTCCCGGCAGTTTAATCGACGTGACTACAGGGGCATGGAATCGGGCATTCGATATTCATGTTCACGCGATCTTTCATTTATGTCGAGCTGCAATCCCATGGATGAAAGGAAGACGCGAGGGAGCCATTGTATTGGTTTCATCTGTTGCAGGTCTACGAGGCTGTGCGGGAGCAATCGCCTACGGAGTCGTAAAGGGCGCCCTTCCTCAGTTCGCTCGCTCGTTAGCACGCGAGCTCGCCGACGATAACATCCGGGTCAACTGTGTCTCTCCCGGGATCATTCGCACCCGTTTTCAGGATCATCTTACTCCAGACCAGGTCGCAAACAACATTAAGAACCGTATACCCCTCCATCGCGAAGGTAAGCCAGAGGAAGTTGCAGACGCGATAGCCATGTTGGTCTGCAACGATTTTATCACGGGTGAAAATGTCGTTATAGATGGCGGAATGACGATGAGGATTGTCTAAACACTCAGATGAAAGCTTGCCGGATTGAAATGAACAGGGCGCATTCTCCAACTTTGCGTTGGGCAATGATCGCACTTGTATTTGCAGCAACAGCCATCAATTACCTTGATCGGCAAACGTTGTCTGTTGTGGCTCCGGTTTTGATTGATATCTATCACATGACCGCTGAGACCTACTCGCGGATCGTCTTCGCCTTTATGCTTGCTTACACAATCATGAACGGCGTCTCTGGCCCTCTCATTGATCGCTTAGGCACGCGTCGTGGTTACGCATGGACTACTGCTTGGTGGTCAGCATCGGCGATGCTGCACGCCGTGGTGATAGGCCCATGGTCACTTGGTATTTTCCGGTTCATGCTAGGCATGGGTGAAGCAGGTAACTGGCCCGCAGGGGTGAAGGTGGTCGCCGAATGGTTTCCAGTGCGGGAACGCGCTCTCGCGTCTGGGATATTTAACAGCGGATCAGCGATCGGTGCGATCCTTGCTCCACCGCTGGTGGCTTGGATTGTCCTGACGTTTGGCTGGCGAGCTGCGTTTTTTGCTGTGGGCGCATGTGGGTTCGTTTGGCTCGGAATTTGGCTATTGACCTATTACACGCCATCTATAGTCGAGCAAGCGCAGATCTCCCACCGCTTTTCACTAAGAGAATTGTTTTCTACGCGGTTTGTGTGGGCCTTCATAACATCAAAGGTTTTTCTGGACCCTGTCTGGTACTTTTACATCTTCTGGTTTCCCGCATATTTGAAACGAGCACGTCACTTCGACCTCGCAGCCATCGGAAAATATGCCTGGATTCCGTTCTTGGTCGCTGGTGCGGGTAACCTATTGGGCGGGTGGGTAGCGGCAGCGTTGCTACGGCGGGGAATGGGCCTGCCTCTAGCCAGAAAGCTATCAGTGACTGTGTTCGCAATTCTAATGACATTAACAATTCCTGCTGTGTTGGTGAAGGATGTGCGCTTATCAATCGCGCTGGTATCCCTAGCCATGCTGGGATACACCGGAGTATGCGCAAATATGCTGGCCATGCCTGGAGACGTATTTCCGCCAAATGTACTGGCTTCTATTTGGGGGTATGCCAGTCTGGGTTCTGGATTCGGCGGTATGGCGTTTGCGCTGATCACTGGCTGGCTTGTAGATCATTATTCGTACGTCCCTGCTTTCATTGTTTTTGGCCTTATTCCCCTTTTCGCAGTGCTCATCATCTGGACTTTGCTGGGACCTCTGCACCCGATTTGTGTGGACGCTGAATTATGAACTATGACATGGGTTTTACCGGCACAACAGGAAACGGAGGGAATATTCTGGTTCAAAATGCATCAAGAGTGCTTTGTTTCTGATGAGAATAGCACTTACGGCTGACTCGGGAGCAGAGAGTAACATACCCCTACAGAAAATAACTACGACAGCAAGACCGGCAATACATTCACTATGAAATGATGGTGCACGTCATGCGAATTCAGAAGGTTAAGACTTGGTTAGTTGAGGGCATCAAATACAACTGGACCCTAGTAAAGATCGAGACAGAGGATGGATTATATGGCTGGGGTGAGGCAACGAATTGGCCGGGCTCCCCACTCATCGAGGCAGCCTGCCGATACGTAGGGGATTTCATTCTGGGACTGGACGCCAGAAGAATAGATTTTATCTGGACGAAACTCTATCGGGATATGAACTGGCTTGGCCAAGCCGGCCCTCTGCTCTCGGCTATTAGTGCGGTAGATATCGCATTGTGGGACTTAAAAGGGAAGGCTTTAGGGAAACCCATATACGACCTGTTGGGTGGGGCATATCGGACCAAAATTCAATTGTATGCAAATTACTGGTTTATTGAAGGCGAGCACGCTCCCGATGATTATGCTCGCCAGGCGCGAGAAGTAATAGCACGCGGTTTTAGCGCTTTGAAGCTGGATCCATTTGCCCATGTCAACTACTGGTATGGCGAGAATTTAAGCGAGAACCATAGTCTCACCGAAGATCAGAAGAAGCTAGCCTTGGATGTGGTAAAGGCCGTGGCCGATTCTGTCGGGCCTACGGTCCCTATTGCGATTGAGACCCATGCATTTCTCAATGCACCTACGGCAATCGAGATGGCTCACCGGCTTTCGGCTTTAGGTTTCAATTGTATGTGGTATGAAGAGCCGGCTCCTCCTGAATTTCCAGGTTCGCTAGCTGATATTCGGATGAAAATTTCACTACCCGTGTGCGTGGGGGAGCGATTGCATAGCCGTTTTATGGCTCACAAGATTCTGGAAAAGAACGCATGCGACATCCTGATGCCGGATATCACCCGGTGTGGTGGTATCAGTGAACTCCGAAAGATTGCGAACTTGGCGGAAGTGTATAATATACCCATCGCGCCACACAACCCGAATGGGCCTATTTCTACTATTGCGTCCGCCCATGTCATGGGTACTATTCCAAACTTCTTTCGTCAAGAATTCATGATGAAGGATGTTCCTTGGCGTGATGCCTGTCTATCACACGCTTTGCCCATCGAAAGCGGTTATTTTTTATTGCCGGATCGACCTGGTTTGGGATTCGATATAGACGAAACTGAACTCGAACGTCACCCAGGCCTTAGACAACGCCCGGATGCGCGTGCGTACTACATTTAAACATGGTGCTGACAATCATATGAAGAAGTTATGGAAGAAAGACGACGAGCTGTTCGCTTTGGCGAGGCGTGAGCTTTATAGCGCTGTCGTGGGCGATATTATGGATCAGTTGAAAATGTATCACCAGTTTCTGCCTGCAACGATAAAGCCACTGCAACGCGAGATGGTAATTGTGGGACGAGCAATGACGGTACTAGAGGCTGATTGGTATGAAGCAGACCATGAGCGAAGCCAGAATCCCATGGGGCGCAAGCCTTTTGGTTTCATGCTGGAAGCTTTGGATGACTTAAAGCTCAATGAAATATATATTTGCACAGGATGTTCGCATCGCTATGCCCTTTGGGGAGAGTTGATGAGTGTTCGCGCCATGAAGTGTGGTGCCGTAGGCGCTGTAATAGACGGTTACTCTCGCGACACACAGGGAATCATTGCCTTGGACTTTCCAACATTTTCTATCGGTTCGTATGCACAGGATCAAGCCCCGCGTGGCAAGGTTATCGATTTTCGTGTCCCAGTTGAAATAGATGGCATACGCATTGCAAGCGGAGACATTTTGGTGGGAGACGTTGACGGTATATGTGTGGTGCCGCAGGCTGCGGAGACGGAGGTGTTTGTGCGCGCCTTGGCTAAGGCCCGAGCGGAAAAAAGGGTAAAACAATCGCTTGAAGGAGGAATGACGGCCAAGACTGCGTTTAAGAAATATCGAGTTCTTTAGCTCCTTAGAAAGCGTCGTATAAACAGATAGGCGTTCCCGCTAATCGTTGGGATGCTTTGTGGTCTCAATTATGCCGCGTCCGGTGCCAACTAGTTTCGCGACGACCCACGCGGCCTTTCGGCATCATCGCGATCTAATAAGAGTTGTCTTCCACAGGTTACTAGTCATAGGAGGCATGTTATGAAGTCCTTACTCCTTTCTGAATACAACCATCTAGAAGTCGTTGATCTAGCTATCCCCACCGTCGGACCCAAAGAAGTTCTGGTGAGAGTGGAAGCCTGCGGTATCTGCGGCAGTGATGTGCACGGCTATGATGGTTCATCCGGGAGGCGCATTCCACCTATTGTGATGGGTCATGAAGCTGCAGGAATGGTCGTTGAAAGTGGCGCTCAGGTGAAGGGATTCTCGGAAGGGGATCGCGTGACATTTGATTCAACGATCTACTGCGGAGAGTGCGAGCATTGTGTTAGAGGCGAGATCAACCTATGCGATAGCCGTGAGGTTATTGGCGTCTCTTGTGCCGACTATCGGCGCTCCGGTGCATTTGCGGAATATATAGTCGTGCCGCAACACATACTTTATCACTTACCGGAAACGATTCCCTTCGCGGAGGCGGCAATGCTCGAGGCAGTTTCAGTCGCCCTCCATGCAATACGTGTGTCCCCTCTGAGTGACGGGAGAACCGTCTTAGTGATTGGAGCCGGAATGATTGGCCTTTTGACTATGCAAGCTGCGCGAGCCGCGGGATATCCACGCGTATTGATTGCGGATATAGACGAAACCCGGCTAAATCTGGCAAAGCGGGTTGGTGCGGAAGAAGTGTTGCACTGTTCCGGACCAGATCTGGTTGCAGAAGTATTGCGGCTGACTAATGGTAAGGGAGTGGGTATTGCGTTTGAGGCTGTGGGGGGCAAGGGGACAGTAGCTGCGGCGATTGAGAGTACGTGCAAAGGGGGCAGCGTGACCCTAATAGGGAATATTGCGGCGGAGGTGACGCTTCCTTTGCAAAAGGTAGTGACGCGGCAACTGCGGTTACAGGGTTCTTGCGCCTCCGCCGGTGAATATCCCGAGGCTATCGATCTTGTAGCGAGCGGAAAGATCCAAGTGAAGCCGCTCATTACGGCGGTTGCTCCTCTTGAGGAAGGGCCGAAGTGGTTCCAACGGCTACATGCACGTGAGCCGAATTTAATGAAGGTGGTTTTAACACCAATCCAGCATGAATAATTCACCATTTGATTTGACGGGACAGATAGCGATCGTTACCGGAACAAGCCGTGGACTAGGGCAGCACTTTGCCAGAGCACTGGCAAAGGCCGGCGCGGATATAGTACTCACGAGTCGCAAGCGCGAAACGCTGGCGCCGTTTGAGGATGAAATCAAGGCCTTGGGAAGACAGGCGATTTCACTCGAGCTCGATGTCCAGAATGAGGACAGCATTGAGCGTATGGCTAGGGAGGCGGAGGCGGCCTTCGGACAGATACATATTCTGGTAAACAATGCTGGATGCAACATCCGGAAGCCAGCGCTGGATGTAACCTGGCAGGATTGGAACCGGGTGCTCGATACAAACCTGAGGGGCAGCTTCTTTGTGGCTCAGGCGATCGCCCGACATATGATTGCGAACAGCTACGGCCGCATCATCAATATTGGTTCCGTAACCAGCGTATTTGGCTATGCGGGGTTGGCGCCGTATGGGGCCAGTCGAGGCGGTGTGCGCCAGTTGACAATGAGTCTCGCTGACGATTGGGGTAAGTATGGCATCACTGTGAACTGTCTCGCGCCAGGCTGGTTTCGCACCGAG
>DASXZE010000376.1:0-8863 GCA_036502105.1 Candidatus Angelobacter sp.
CGGAGCAGGCTGCGGAACAGGATCAAGCTTGATCGCGGCTTCCTGCCCGCACAGCGGACAGATTTCAGAGGCTTCCCGGATTTGTTGTCCGCATCGTGCGCAAAACATGGTTTGCTATCAGGCAATTGCAGCCGTGGATTACATTCCTTCTTTTTTGTCTTCACAAGCCTTGCTGGCGTCGCGGACAAAATCTGCCAGCTTGCCTTGCTTTTGTTTTTCCAGCAGGCCGTCCAGGGCCTTGGATTTTGCGTCAGGATTATTTTTCACGATTGCGCTGTAGGACTTGAGGGCGCTCTCCACGCCGGCCACGTATTGGGCCGCGGTGTCGGTTTTCTTGTCAGGATGCTCAATGATATAAGTGGCGCTGCCAAACGTGGCCTGGTAGGAAAGCTGCGGCGCGTATTCATTTTGTTCGGCAATAAAGTCCATGCCAAAGAGCACTGGCGCGCAGATATTTACGTTGACGTCAGGGACGTCTTCCAGCCATTTCTTGGCCCAGATTTTTTCTTTGTAGAGTGATTTATCCAGCGGGGTCTGCTCCAGCTTGTGCGTGAGCGCAGCAAACCGCTGGCGTTCTTCTGCCGTGGAAGGCGCACGCTTGGGTGCATCCTGGGCAACCGCCACCGTGAGAGCAAATATGAAAAATAAAGACCGTGCCAGAACAGCGAAGCGCATTTTTCCTCCGACTACCAGGGGCGTGATAAATCAGGTTGAAACTCTAGCATAACGAACAACCGAGGTGGTTCTTGTAAAGACTGCGCAAAAATCCTTGAAACGCAGAGGAAACGAGGAAGCAGAGGAAGAACAGTCAGATGATCGTAAAATCGGTTCATAGGAAGTCAAAAATCCTGATCTGCGGGATTATCGAAAATCACCGAAGTGAAAATCTAAAATCCTCCAACTCCTTTGTTACCTCTGTTCCTTTGCGTTTCAAAAAATGTTGTTATTGCTACAAAATCTTTTTTCCGAACACAGAAAGCGCCAGCTCCACCGCTAAATCAGCCGTCCGATTGTGTTCGTCAATAACGGGATTCACTTCCACAATCTCAAAGCTGGTCATGCGGCCGTGGTCAGAAATAATCTCCATGGCCAAATGGGCTTCGCGATAGCTCGCTCCTCCTCGCACCGGCGTGCCAACTCCGGGCGCATCTTCTGGGTCAATCCAATCCATGTCCAGAGAAACGTGATAGCCGGCGGTGCCGCGTCCGGCAATGCGTAGCGCTTCTTCAATCACCGTGCGCATGCCGCGCTCGTCGATATCGCGCATGGTGTAAACCTCAATGCCGGTCTGCTTTATGTTTTCTTTTTCGCGGGCATCCACATCGCGCACGCCAATCAGCACGCAGTTTTCTGGCTGTATCTTGGGTGAGAAGCCGTAGATATCCGCCAGCTCCGGCGGGCCCAGCCCCATAATGGCGGCCAATGGCATGCCATGCACATTGCCGCTGGGAGAAGTTTCCGGCGTATTGATGTCAGCGTGCGCATCAATCCAGATCAGCCCAACCTTGCGCTCCTGCACACGATGCTGCTGCCGGAAAAACTCCGCCACGCCGGCCACTGTGCCGGCCGCCACAGAATGGTCTCCGCCCAGCACCAGCGGAAACTTTCCTGCTTCCAGCGTCTTCATCACGATCTCAGCATGCTTGGTGCAGGTAGCCATGATTTCTTTCAGATATTTGGCATGCGGATCGCCGGATTTTTTCTGCTCGGCAATAGCAACGGCAAGATTGCCGCCGTCTTCCACTTCATGGCCCAGCTCTTCCAGCCGCGCCTCAAGTCCTGCGACGCGCACGGCGGAAGGTCCCATATCCACACCGCGCCGTGACTGCCCAAGATCCAGCGGTACGCCCAGGATCCTGACTTTTTTAGGAACAATATTGTCCGCAACCACGGGACGGTTCACTGGCTCGGTCTTAATCGAACCTGGAGTAACTGACGATGTTGTAGATTCCGGCGTCATGCTTTTCCTCTATGGATAGATGCGTGTCAATGTTCTGGCAAATGGAATTGTTTCGCGCACATGTTCCAGTCCGCAGACCCAGGCTACGGCGCGTTCAATGCCCATGCCAAAGCCAGAGTGCGGCACGCCGCCAAACTTGCGCAGGTCCAGATACCACTTGAAAGCGTCTTCCGGCAGATTGTGTTCCCTGATCCGCTTCAGCAGCAGGGCATAGTCGCCAATGCGCTGTGATCCACCAATAATTTCGCCATAACCTTCAGGCGCCAGCACATCAACGCACAGTGCCAGATCAGCATTCTGCGGATCAGGTTCCATGTAAAACGCCTTTACCTTGGCCGGATAGCGATGCACCATCACTGGCTTATCAAACTGTGACGAAATATAAGTTTCGTCGGGCGAACCAAAATCTCCGCCATACTCAAACTTATTTTCCACCTGGCCTTTGGCATGGCCTTCATGCAGCATTTTGACAGCTTCGTCATACGTAATGCGCGGAAAAGGCGGCTTGATGTTGGCCAGCTTGGTTACATCGCGGCCAATGATTCCCAGATCGGCGCCGCGGTTAGCCACCGCGCTCTGCACCAGATGGCTAATGAACTCTTCCGCCAGTTGCATAATGTCATCGAGCTGCGCGTAAGCCACTTCGGGTTCCACCATCCAGAATTCGGTGAGGTGGCGGCGCGTTTTCGACTTCTCCGCGCGGAACGTTGGCCCAAACGAATAGACCTTGCCCAGCGCCATGGCCATGGCTTCAATGTAAAGCTGGCCAGACTGCGTGAGAAAAGCCTGATCGTCAAAGTAGTCCACTTCAAACAGCGTGGAAGTGCCTTCGCATGCCGCAGGCGTGAGGATGGGCGGATCAGTCAAGGTGAAGCCGCGTTCATCAAAAAAATTTCTGGCCGCGCGAATGATTTCTGCACGCACACGTAGGATCGCGGTCTGACGCGGCGTGCGCACCCACAGGTGGCGATTCTCCATCAGAAAATCAATGCCATGCTCTTTGCGTGCAATAGGAAATGGATCGTCCTCTGGAACGCGCTGCACTACTTTTACGTCGATGACATCCATCTCATAGCCGCCGGGCGCGCGCTTGTCTGCGCGCACTTTGCCCGTGACGATGACGCTCGATTCGTCAGTAAGAGTTTTGAGTGCGTCAAAAACTTCCGGCGTGACCTGGTTTTTCGGAGCAATGCCCTGGATCACACCAGTGCCATCGCGAAAGATAGGAAAGATAAGCTTGCCGCTCTCGCGCTTGTTATAGAGCCAGCCTTGAATGGTAACGGCCTGTCCATCATGCTTGCCGACTTCGGCGATCGTAGTGAGTGGAGCCTGTGCTGTCGTTGTATCCATAAGAAAAAATAATCCCAAAATTTAAAACATCGTCATCCCGAGCCACCGCCAATGACGGCGCGCTTTCTTCAGCGCCCGAATAGGTGGCGAGGGACCTTGTGCCTGTTCTTTTCCGAAAGCGAGTTACTCTGCTCCCGCGCCCACGCTCTCCAGCTTTCCATACACCTCAGCCATTTTGGGTGAGATGTCTAAACCTTCCGCGCCTTCAATTTCCAGCAGCAACGCCGGCGCCTTTGACGCACCGCGCAAGGCCTGTACCGTCTGCTCCCAGTCAATGTTGCCTTCGCCCGGCCAGAGGTGCGAATCTTTGTCGCGCATGTTGTCATGAATATGAGTAGAGCGAATGCGGCTTTCCAGCATGCTGAAAGCCTGATGCACAGAGCTCACCATGTGCGCATGGCCCACGTCAAAGCAGACGCCCAGATCTTCATAGCGCAGCAGCTTCATGATCTCCACCAGCTTTTCCGGGGTCGCCAGGTCGTTGGGAGTATTTTCCAGCAGCAGACTCACACCCAGCGGACGCGCAAAGGCCCGCAGATGCTCAATGCCGCTCAGCGCATTATCAAACTTACGCGAATCGTCATATTCGTCAGTCTTGCCAATATGCTGAATCAGATATTTAAACGGGACGTACTCCGCTACTTCAATCACGCGCTTGATCTCATCCATTGCGTCAATGCGATTGCGTTTGTCCGGATCGACAATGTTCACCGGCTGTCCGCCGGCGTTTAGATTGTTGTCCATGGAAATGGGCGCATGGATGGAATGAAATTCGACCTTCTCTGACTTGAACCAGTTGCCCAACTCCTTGATGTGTTCTTTATCGTGATAGTTAAAGTGGCCGCGTGCGGCAAAAAGTTCAATGGCCTGCGCTCCGCCCCGGGCCATGCTGTCCAGCATTCCCGGATGCAGCCGCTGCTTGATATATACGTAGCTCGACATTGCACGCAGCATCAGTATCCCACCGCCTTTCCGCCGCCGCGTCCATCGGGTGCGCCCAGAAGATCGCCTGTTCGTGGGTCCACGGCAATGCACTCACCGTCACTCCAGTAGCCTTGTACTTGAATTTTGTGCCCCCGCGCCTCGAGTAGTTTGATGGTGTCGGGAGAAAACCCGTTCCGTTCGATCACAATTTCGTCCGGCTCCCATTGGTGATGGAAGCGCGGCGCATTCACCGCCTGCTGGATATCGAGCCCGTAATCAAGCACGCCCATCAAAATATTGGCTACCGTGCTGATAATGCGCGGACCGCCCGGAGAACCCAGCACCATGAGCAGCTTGCCGTCTTTTACAACGATGGTCGGCGACATGGCGCTCAGCGGACGCTTCCCTGGCGCAATGGCATTGGCCTCGCCCTGAATCAGTCCGTAGCCGTTGGGCACGCCGGGCTTGGAAGTGAAATCGTCCATCTCGTCATTCAATAGGAAGCCGAGTTTGCCTGCGGTTACGGCCGAGCCAAAACTTTCATTCAACGTAGTGGTCACGGAGACCGCGTTGCCTTGTGAATCGACCACTGAATAATGCGTGGTGTTATTCGATTCGCGGCCGGTGTAAGCCGTATGCGTTGCGGCTGAGCGATCAAGCTCGCCGAAGCCTGAGGGGCGGCGGACTTCTTTGCTGTCAGTTGCGCGCATCATGTCCAGTGATTGCCGCCAGCCGATGGCGTATTTTTTGTCGATCAACTGCGCCACGGGAATCTGGTTGAAGTCAGGGTCGCCCAGCAGCTCCGCGCGATCAAAGAAGGCGCGCCGGAAAGCCTCGGCGGTTACATGGATCGCATCGGCCGAGCGATTGCCCATGGCGTGCAGATCATAGCCTTCAAGAATATTCAGCGCCTCCAGCATGGTGATGCCGCCAGAACTGGGTGGTGGCGCGCTGATAATTTCATACCCGCGATAGCTGCCCTTGATCGGCTGGCGCTCTTTGACTTCATACTCAGCCAGGTCTTCGGCGGTAATCAGTCCGCCACCGCGCTGGATCTCTGCTGCCAGTTCGCGCGCCATGGCGCCTTTATAAAATTCATTGGCCTTGGGGTTGGCGGCGATCCGCTCCAGCGTCCGCGCTAGTTCGGGCTGGCGAAAAATCTCTCCGGGTTCATAAAGCTTGCCATTGCGCTGGAAGATGCGCCTGGACTCGGCAAACTGCGCCAGGTCAGGATCATGCATGAACTGTGCTTCTTCATACGTGAGCCGCACACCTTCACGCGCCAGCCGGATTGCCGGCTGCATCACCGCTCTGAGCGTCAGCTTGCCCCAATGCTGCTCGGCATAAACCAGTCCGGCCACAGATCCCGGCACGCCGGCGGCTTTGTAGCCGATCAGACTGGCCTTGGGAATGACATTGCCTTGCGCGTCCAGATACATGTCACGGCTGGCGGCTTTAGGGGCTTTTTCGCGGAAGTCGAGGAAATGGGTTTCGCCGTTGGCCTTGCGCAGCAGCATAAAACCGCCGCCGCCAATATTGCCTGCCGCCGGATGAACCACGGCCAGCGCAAATCCCGTTGCTACGGCTGCGTCCACGGCATTACCGCCCTGCCGCATAATCTGCGCGCCCACTTTTGAGGCTTCCCCATGCACGCTGACCACCATCGCCTTTTTGGCGTGAACAGGTCTCAGCCCATCTGCATGGCCGGGTTTTGCCGCCATCAGGCAGAAGATAACTAGCTGAAAAATCAGAAATTTACGCAGAGCTTTCATCTGATTGCGGCCTCCTAAAAGATCTGGTGCAAACCGGCCAAGTTTGCTGACCATCTCTTAGCCGCTAAAGGCAGGGCCCGCATGCGCTTAACCCACGCGAACAGGCCAACCCATGAGGCTAGCCTACCCGTTGCAGGCAGTCAAATCGAGATAAGTTGAATCAGCACCATGGCCCAATGAGCAAAGACTAATCTTTGGGCACAGTTTCTGACGTTTCCTCTGACCGTGCGCTCTCATTGCCGCGCAGGTCCACGGCCGTGATGGAGTAGAAATACTTAATCCCGGGCTGAACTCCCGGATCAGGGAAGCGCGGCGTCTTGACCAGTTCAGTGTTGATCTTGGTCGGCGGGGTATTTGTGGAGTGGCGATAGACGTTGTATCCCGCGAGATCAGGCTCGGTATTGGGTGACCACGTCAGGTCGATAAACGAATTCGGCGGTACAGCTGTGTAAACCGCCTGCAAACTGGCGGGAGCGGCTGGCGGAAAAGAATCGTGGGCAAAAATATCGATGATGGCGGAATCATCGCCCTCGATTTCGCCTTTGCGCTTTCCATCCTGCCAGAGCGTGACTGGCGTGAGCCAGTATTGGTAGTTCTTTTCCCACTCAATGGTGTTATCCACAATGCTTGCAGAAGCAGCGACATTTACCTGCTTTACCAGAACTGCTGCGTTCGCGCCTTGCAGCCGGCGCATGAGCTTCATTTGTTGTGTCTGCTGTAGTGCGCCAGTGGATTGCGGCAGAACTTCTTCCCATTTCAGCATGACTCCCAGCGAAACCATCTGCGCGGAAACATTGGTCGGCGTGGGCAGGCTACGCAGCAGCGGGATAGATACGCGGTTCGGCAAGCCGTAGGATTTTCCGTTATGGCCCTGCGCCAGCACAGAATAGACGGCAAATTCAGCATTGCTACTAGAGCGGAGAGAATCGCTCAACGTGTCTTTGGCCGTAGTCTGCTCGCCGCGTTCTTTCCTGAATGTTGGTTCGAGTGGGACTTCAGAGACCGTCTGAAATTTAAGGTCTGATCCGCGGCCTGAACTCAGCGCACGCTGCACCAGCATCTTGCCGGGCTTACGGATCACGCCTGCATCAGTGGTTTCAGTGGGCGCGGTCCACGTGAGTGTGACGGTCTCGCCTTTGCGTGCGGCTTTCAGGTCGCCTACGAACTTGGGAATCTCCAGCGACGGCGGCATGGGCGCGCCGGGGACGCCGCAGCCTAGCAGTGCAGAACAGAGAAGAACGATAGTGATGAATAAACGCATTTTTTCTAAAATCCCGAACCGCCCTTTGGTGAGGGATCACTATCGTCACCAGAGTTTTCACGTTAGGAAATCTTACCGCAGAGAGCGAAATTTAGCCGCGAATGAACGCGAACAACGCGAATCTTTTTAAATTCGTGTGTATTCGCGCAATTCGCGGCTAGTTTTTGGTTATAGGGCTCCCTCGCTTCGCTTCGGGATTTCAGAAAAAGCTACAAAATATAGCGCGACAAATCCTGGTCCTTCACAATGTCAGCCAGCATTTTTCTTACGTAATCGGCGTCAATGTTCACTGATTTGTTTTCCATGTCTGGCGCGTTGAAGCTTACTTCATCGAGCACGCGCTCCATGATGGTGTGCAAACGGCGTGCGCCAATATTTTCTGTGGCTTCGTTTACCTGGAAGGCAAAGCTGGCCACTTCGTCCAGGGCTTCGCGGGTAAATGTCAGTTTCAGTCCTTCGGTTTCCAGCAAGGCCGTGTACTGCTTTACCAGCGACGACTTGGGCTCAGTAAGAATGGCGATGAAATCGGCCATGGTCAGCGACTTCAACTCCACGCGGATCGGGAAGCGGCCTTGCAGTTCGGGAATCAAGTCGCTGGGCTTGGAGACGTGGAACGCGCCGGCGGCGATGAAAAGAATATGGTCTGTACTCACCATGCCGTAGCGGGTGTTGACCGTGGTTCCTTCCACGATAGGCAGAATGTCGCGCTGCACGCCTTCGCGTGAGACGTCAGGGCCGTGGCCGCCTTCGCGTCCGGCGATTTTGTCGATCTCGTCGAGAAAGATAATTCCGGATTGCTCCACGCGCTCAACTGCGGTGCGCGTGACCTGGTCCATA
Organism: Candidatus Angelobacter sp.; assembly: GCA_036502105.1. Taxonomy (GTDB): domain Bacteria; phylum Acidobacteriota; class Terriglobia; order Terriglobales; family Acidobacteriaceae; genus Angelobacter. Next base: position 8,105 of record DASXZE010000376.1, read on the forward strand.
TCAATCAGGCGCGACTCTTCTTCCTGCACCAGATATTCAAACGCCTCGCTCACTTTCATTTTGCGTTTCTTGGTGCGCTGGCCAAAGAGATTGGGCAGCATATCTTTTATGTTGATGTCCATCTCCTCAACGCCCTGGTTGGAAATGATTTCAAATGCCGGCGTTGAGCGCTCGCGCACTTCCAGTTCCACGGTGCGGTCGTCGAGTTTGCCTTCGCGCAGCTGTGCGCGCAATTTCTCTCTCGTGCGAGCATTGGAGTCACCTTCTTCCGTGACCAGCGCAAAACCCGCGGTGGAGTTGGCAGGCGCTGGTGCCGCAGGCAACAACAAGTCCAGCAATCTTTCCTCGGCTTGCTGCTCGGCTTTGTCAGCGACCTCTTCCAGTTTTTCTTCACGCACCATGTCAATGGCAATTTCCACCAGGTCGCGAATCATTGATTCAACGTCACGACCCACGTAGCCGACTTCAGTAAATTTTGAAGCTTCCACCTTCAGAAACGGCGAGTTGGCGAGTCGGGCCAGACGTCGCGCAATCTCTGTTTTGCCCACGCCGGTGGGGCCGATCATGATGATATTTTTGGGCATGATCTCTTCCGCGATGTCGGGCGGAAGTTTCTGCCGGCGCATGCGATTGCGCAGCGCAATGGCCACGGCGCGCTTGGCATCATGCTGGCCGATTACATATTTATCCAACTCAACCACGATTTCTTTGGGCGTGAGGTCGTCCAACAGGACATCGCTTTCTTCCGCCACGCTCGGT
>DASXZE010000377.1:0-1830 GCA_036502105.1 Candidatus Angelobacter sp.
GCCATCTGGCTGGCCGATACCGCGACAGCCCCGCAGATTCACGCCAACATCGGGCGCGAATGGGAGCCCGATACACCAATTGAAGCGCATGAGCTGTGGCACAGCGGCAAGGAGATGAACGATTCGCTTCCGCCGTTCGCCAGTGAGTCGTTGAAGTTTGGCTTCACGGATATGGTCATTTTCTGTTCGGAAATGGATGGCCGCAACCATCTTTATTCGATTCCCACGCGCAAGGGTTTTGAAAGAACAGCTACCTTGCTTACGCGCGGCGACTTTGACGTTGAAGACGTATATCTCACGGCCAACAAAGCTTCGATTCTCTACACTTCGAACGAAAAAGATATCGAGCGCCGGCATGTCTGGCAGTTAGTTGTTGCCGGCGGATTCAGTTCCGGACGCTGGAGACCCCTGGCGCCCAAGCAACTCACGCAAGGCGACACAATTGAATGGTCGCCTGTGATGCTGGCCGATGGATGGCGTATTGTTTGCTTTGGATCATCTGCCACCTCTCCGGCAATGCCGTATCAACTCATGCGTGTTGGTACCAGAGCAGACCAGCCGCTGGAGCGGAAGATGATCGCCGCGAGCGCGCTGCCAAAAGATTTTCCGTCGGACCAACTGATTGAGCCGCAGACCGTCACGTTCAAAAGCGAAGACGGGCTGGAAATCCACGGCCAGCTTTTTGTGCCGCGCAATCACGCACCGCAAGCTGCGGCGCTGATCTTTGTTCACGGCGGCCCGCCGCGACAGATGATGCCCGGCTTCCACCCGATGTACTACTACCACAACGCATACGCGGAAAATCAGTACCTGGCCAGCCGCGGTTATGTGGTGCTTTCCGTCAATTACCGTCTGGGCGTAATGTACGGACGCGCCTTCCGTGAGCCGGCCAACGCCGGCTGGCGCGGCTCCGCTGAGTACAAGGACGTGGTGGCGGGCGCGCGCTATCTGCAAGGGCTGCCGTATGTTGACCGCAAGCGCATCGGCATCTGGGGAGGCTCTTACGGCGGCCTGCTTACGGCGCTGGCCCTGGCGCGCAACTCAGATATCTTTGCCGCCGGTGTGGATTTCCACGGCGTGCATGACTGGTCAATGTTTCTTTCTCGCTGGGAAGATGGAGCAGCGCAGGCGCCGGACCTGAAAGAAGCGCAGAAACTGGCATTTGATTCTTCGCCCGTGGCGTCGGCGGCCGCGTGGAAGTCTCCGGTGCTTTTCATGCACGGCGACGATGACCGCAACGTGCCTTTCTCCCAGACCACTGACCTGATCCAGCGCCTTCGCCAGCAGAACGTTGACCTGGAGCAAATCATTTTCCTCGACGAGATCCATGACTTCCTGCTCTGGCGGACATGGGTGAAAGGGTACAAGGCCACGGCAGAGTTTTTTGATAGAAAACTGAAGGGTGAGAAAAATCCAAGACCATAACCACAAAGGCCACCCATTCGACTCGCAGGCTCGCGCAGGGCAGGCTGCGGAACACAGAGAAAAGAACGTGAGTGGTTAGCTCTAAAGAAGAAATTAATTTGCGCGCGCTGCGCTGCATTGCGTCCCAGCAAGCCAAAACCGGGCTTGCTGTGAGCTGCTGCGCGCGAATCTCCACCCCGGCCACGCGAAGCGCGCGTCGGGGACCCCGGGCCTGCGGCGCAAGGAATTGTTTTAGCGGCAGCCGTAATGGCACGACTTCGCAGCCCTCGTTCGCTGCGCTCGCGACGGGCTAACGCTAAGGTGCCTGACACTTGTGTCGTGGACCGAAGCGTGTGAGGAATAGTGGATCGAATCACACCGTGTGGCAGAAGCTGAAAATAAGAGCCAGATTCTGCAAAGGATGGG
>DASXZE010000378.1:0-3897 GCA_036502105.1 Candidatus Angelobacter sp.
CGTCGTCAAATTCAGTTCCAAAGGCAGTGAACTTTACGGTTTGCGGGCGGAGTACCCAGGTTTCATCCAGGTCGCCTTGTTTTTCAGCGACCCAGAGGTCCCATTGCACGTCGATTTCATAGGCATTGTCTTCATGCAGGAATTCAGATGCCAGGCCAATGGCGGTTTCCGGCGGGACGCGGTCTTCAAAAGTCTGTTGAAAGATGATGGGCTCTTCCCATGAGATGCTGCGGACGGCCATAAAGCCAACGCCGCCGCGTTCAGCGGAAAAAGGGAATTGCTTGAGCACGGAGAGCAGGCGCGGCAGAATTTCCTGCTCATGAAAGCTGGGAAACCAGATATTGAGATAGAGACGGTCAGCCATAAGTAGTTAAGAATTTATTGTAGCCGCAGATGCGCAACTGCGCTGGTTTGGCGCTGCGAACATGGTTTGCGCCTTCAGTTGCGTTGTGTGCTGAATGCGGCCTAGAGTATTGATTCAGGCGAGGGGCAAAAAGATGCGTAATCTTATTTATGTGGCAATTTGCAGTCTTGGATTCAGCATTACAGGCGTAGCGCTGGCACAGACGCCGGCGCCGCCTTCGACAGAAAAGAAGCCAGTGATGGAGACAGCTTCCATGCGGCTGGCTTCGGCAAGAAATGTATATATCACACGCACTCACGGCGGCAATATTCCTTATGACGTCATCCGATCCACTGTGGAAGGCTGGGAGCGATTCACCATGGTTGCGTCTCCGGACAAAGCCGACATTATTATTGAGATTTCTTCCAACGGCGATTCAGGCGTACAGCTTTCCAGCAATTCGCAAACATCGGCACAGACCGGACAGGAAGAAAAATCTACTTCAACCCGGAAAGATATTTCTCCCACAGATATAAGAATGACTGTCTCAGACGCGCGCAACAAACGCGTGCTCTGGACAGCTGCTGAGACAGTTAAATTTGCCATGAAGGAAAAAGCCAAGGAAAACAATCTGGTAGAGGCGTCGGAGCGTCTGGCAGCAAAGTTTCATGATCGGCTGGAGCCTCCGGCAAGGTAAGGCAATTTGCTGGGAGGGAGCGCTTCAATCGGCTATAATCCGCGCATGCTTGGCGGACGCAGCAACGAACAATGGATCGCGCAATATGCGAGCAGCAATACGAATCCGGTGAACCGGATTTGCCACACTTTTGGTATCCCCATGATTGTGCTCTCCGGTGTGCTGGGCATTGCGGCAATTTTTTATCATCCGCTGGGGATTTACGCCTTGAGCCTGTTTGTGCTGGGTTGGATACTGCAGTTCATCGGACACGCTTTTGAGCACAAGACTCCGGAGTTCTTCAGTGACTGGCGCTTCTTGCTGGTAGGCGTTCGCTGGTGGTGGGCCAAGATGCAAGGCCGCGCTTAATAGCTTCCACTAGTTGTCCAAAACTTTCTGAATTCAACAACCCGCAGTGTAAAATTTAAAGGATATTTTTAGCGAGGTCCCTGTGACACCTACTGCAACCGGCGTCGAACTCAAGTCTTGCCCGCTTTACATCAACGGAGAGCGTGTCATCTCGCGCGGCCCCAAGGACATTCAATATAACCCGGCAACCGGCGAAGCCATGGCGGAGATTCCGCGCTGCACCAAAGAAGAAATCGCAGCCGCCGTGGAAGCGGCACACAAGGCATTTCCGGCATGGAGCAAAACGCCTGTCGTGCAGCGGTGCAAGGTATTGTTCAAGTTCCGCGAGCTGATGGAAGCAAACTCGGCGGAGCTGGTTGGGCTGATTATTGAAGAGAATGGAAAAACGCGAGACGAAGCGCAGGGATCATTTGACCGCGGCATTGAATGCATTGAATTTGCCTGCGGCGCGCCTACGCTGATGATGGGCGACACAGTGGACCGCGTCGGCACGTCAGTGGATAGCTGGTCTACGAAATATCCGGTGGGCGTTTGCGTGGGAATTACGCCGTTCAATTTTCCCATCATGGTGCCGCTCTGGATGTTTCCCATTGCCATTGCCTGCGGCAATACTTTTATTCTGAAGCCATCAGACAAAGTCCCGCGCGCGGCGGCGCGCATGGTTGAGCTGGCGCATGAAGCTGGCATGCCTCCCGGAGTTTTGAATCTGGTGCACGGCGCAAAAGATACGGTAGACCAGCTGTTGACCGATCCAAGGGTGCGCGCAGTTTCTTTTGTGGGCTCCAGTTCGGTGGCCAAGTATATCTATGAGACGTCTGCGAATAACGGCAAGCGCGTGCAGGCGCTGGGCGGAGCCAAGAACCACTCGGTAGTGATGTCAGACGCAGACATGAAATCGACGGTCTCGGCCATTATGGGCTCTGGCTTTGGATGCGCGGGCGAACGCTGCCTGGCGACGAGCGTTGTGGTTGCCGTGGGTGAAATTGGCGATGCGCTGGTAAAAGAGCTGGTAAGCGCCGCAGACAAACTGAACGTCGGTAACGGCTGCGATGCAAAAACCGGTATGGGGCCGGTGATTACTGACGAATCCAAGAAGCGCGTGATCAGCTATATCGAAATGAGTGAAAAAGAAGGTGCTGTAGTGGCCCGAGACGGACGCAAAGATCCGGCGGCCAGTGGCAAAGGCTTTTTTGTTGGACCGACGATCCTTGACAAGGTGAATCCTGAATCGCGCGTGGCCAAGGAAGAAGTTTTTGGGCCGCTGTTGTCAGTGGTCCGCGCAAAAGATTTGAAGGAAGCCATCGATATCGTGAGCAAGTCAGAATATGGCAACGCGGCTTCCATCTTTACGCGTTCCGGCGGTGCGGCGCGGCAGTTCACGCAGAATGTAACCGCTGGCATGGTCGGCATCAATGTGGGAGTGCCTGCGCCCGTGGCGTTCTTTCCATTCTCAGGTTGGAAGAGTTCTTTCTTCGGCGACCTGCATGCTTTGGGCAAAGATGGTGTGAGCTTCTATACGGAGACAAAAGTTGTAACGTGCCGCTGGCCAGACTAAACGAGGAGTCGCAAGCAACTCGATAGGAAATGCCGTTCTTTATGATCGGCTAGAGGAGATCGAATGGCATTTCTGCAAAATCAAGGCGCTAAGATTTACTGGGACGAACAGGGCAGAGGCGTGCCAGTTTTGCTCATCATGGGACTTGGCTATCCTTCCTATTTGTGGCATCGCATGCGGCCAGCGCTGAATGAGCAATATCGTACGATTGCCCTTGATAATCGCGGCAGTGGCCAGAGCGATGCGCTCACGGGAGTGTATCCGATTACGCTGATGGCCTCTGACGCCGCTGCAGTATTGGACGCTGCGGGCGTGGAGAGCGCACATGTGTTTGGCATTTCCATGGGCGGAATGATTTCACAGGAGTTTGCCCTTCAATATCCCGCGCGGGTGCGCTCGTTGATTCTTGGCTGCACCGCACCCGGAGGCCCGAATGCTGTGCGCGCTGAAAAGCAGGTGAATGACATATTGATGGCGCGGGGCGTAAGTCCGGAAGAAGCCGCTCAGGCCATACGGCCTTATATATTTGACTCATCAACACCAGCGGAACGAGTTGAAGAAGATATGGCAATTCGCCGCCAGTGGTTTCCCCGGCCTGAGGGATTTTTGGGCCAGTTGCAGGGAATTTTAGCCTGGGAAGCTTACAGCCGGCTGGAGCGGATTACCGCGCGCACGCTGGTGATCCACGGCCAGTCAGACCAGTTGGTTCCACCCGGAAACGGTGAGTTGATCGCCGCAAAAATTCCTGGCGCAAAGTTGGTGATGCTGCCGCAAGCAAGCCACATATTTACCACTGACCAGCCAGACGTTTCGCGGCGGATCGTGATGGATTTTCTGGCCGGCTCAAACTAAAACTGCAAAGCTGGTTTAGCGCGCCAGTGCTTGTCTGGTGATTGAAGTAGCTGCTGCCACGGCAAGATTAAAGTGTTCACGCAGAAAGTTGTTAGCTTCTGT
>DASXZE010000379.1:0-9923 GCA_036502105.1 Candidatus Angelobacter sp.
GCCTTGGGATCATCCACCACGGTGAATGTCTCCGGCAAAACGCGGCCTTTATAGTAGGACGCAAATTCGCCATTGGTCCGCGCCGGATTTCCCAGGTCGGGACGCACGCCTAGAATATTAGGAACAATCAGCCGTTCAAACAATGACGTCGCCGCGTCCGCCGAAAAAAGCACCGGCCCGCGATAATCATCTTCCACCAGTGGAGCTTTCTTCAGCCCCTCGAAAGTGCCAATCAGTTGTGTGGCTTCTTTCTGAATCTCATCCTGCTTCGGCAACTCGTCTGGATTGGCCACAACCCAGCCGTGGCTGCGCTCAATGTGCATCCCGTCATCCGCCTGGTCAGAGCCGGAAAACAACACGGTATAAATCGCTTTGCCGTTGCGTGTGACCGTGCCTTCAGTGTTTACAAAGTAGCGGTTCAACACGCGGAAATTGAGCATCGCACTGCTCAGTTCAAGGTTAGGATCGCTGCGGAACATGTCGGAAGTGGTGCGCAGAGTCTGCTTCCACTTGTCCATATCCACGTCAACCTTGGCCAGGTCATGCACAGACTGCGCCGGCTTCTCCTCAGAGAAATCCGCCAGGTCGTTTTCCGTCTCCATGCTCTTGAGCGCTGCCTGCTTTTCCGTCAAGCCGCTCAGCGCGGACTTATACGCTTTGTCCGTGGCCAGCCAGAGCTGGCGGCGGAGGGCCAGTTCATTGTTGTCAGAAGGCATTGTCTCCAGCGCGCCCATGCCTTCGCCAAAATAGCTGTCCTGCTTATAATCGCCAATGCGCACCACCACGCGAACAATCCGCCCGCTGTTGATCTGGTCGGTGCGCAATGCGCCCAGCGTTGCGTCGGCAATGTTGTCCTGAATTTCCGTGACCTGATAGTCAATGTAATACGGCCGCTGCAACTGGCCGAGCTGCAACTTTTCCTGCGACCGTTTCAGTTCCGCGAGCATGGCCTTCAACACCGCATCGCCATGATCGTTCGATGAAACTGACAAAGCCGCGGGCTTATCGTTATCGCCGGCAAAGGCAGCAACTGCAATCAGAAGCAAGAGAGAAATAGTTAGTAAGCGTTTCATTATTGTGCCCCCTTGCCAGAATCCGCATTATCAGTACTCGGCGGCGGCAGCACCGGAGGTCGATCATGCCCCTGTTGCACCTTCTCTACTTCAATCTCAGAGAACAGCATGGCCGGGGCCGCGGCAGCTACCGGCACTGAGCCAGATTCCGCGCCGCACTCTCCGTTAAACACTTCCTGTTTCTGCCCGGTCAGCACAATGCGATTCAATGCATTCAGCGGCGTGCCAATAATATTTACGCCGCGCACCAGTTCGTCCGGCCGCCCATCCGGATAAACCTTCCACACCATCAGCGGCATCACCTGAAACGCCTGCGGCATGTTGCGCATGGTCAGCGTAAATCCGCCGGCGATGTCTTCAAAATAAAGCCCGAACGGTTTTTTCTGCTTCTTGATCTCGTTGATCAACTCCTGCCGCAGCTGCGAGTCCGGCACCGATTTGCTTGAGCGCACAATCAAATTGCCCTGGCGGCCCACCGGCATCAAGCCGCTCTGTCCGCGGCCGTGTCCATTGGATTGCAAAAAGCCCTTCACCGGCATGCGCGACATCAAAAACTGCTTCAGCACGCCGTTGGAAATCAGCTCCACCTTCTGGCTTTTCTCGCCTTCTTCGTCGTAGTTATAGGTGCCGCTTAGCTCCACGCCGCCCAGAGAAGCCAGCGTAGGATCATCTTCCACACTCAGAAACTTAGGCAGCACCGGCTGTCCGACCATCTTGGTAAACGTCTGGCCTTCATTCTCCCCGCGCTGCCGCTGCCCTTCCAGCCGATGGCCAACAACTTCATGGAAGAACACCGCAGCCGCGCGTCCGGAAAGCAACGCCGGTCCGTTGAACGGTTCAACTATCGGCGCTTTCTTCAGCTTCTGCAGGTCCTGCGCAATCTTTTCAATCTTGGCCGCCATCTCCGTCTCCGGAGCGAGCTTGTCAAATGTGGAAGCATCAAACGTCTCTGACCGCGCCAGCTCCATGCCATCCACGGAGCGCGTGCTGCCCAGCGCCAGTACGCGAATCAGCGGACGCGAGTCCACCAGCTTTGTGCCTTCGCTCGAAACAAAGTAGCGCGTCGCATCCGTCACCACCAGCACCACGTTGGAAGTTTCTATGTCAGGATATTTATTGAAGATCGCAGACAGCCGCCGAATCCTGTCTTCCCACTCCTTGTGATCGAACTTAGGCGGAACACTTTCCTTGCCGATATAAACTTGCGGCTTCTCCGTAGAAAAATCCGGCGACGCATCTTCTTCATCCGCGCGGACCTTCGTATTCGTCTTGATCTCAAGAAATCCCTGCGTGGCTTTCTTGTACATGCGGTCGGTGTTGATCCACAGCACGCGCGCAATCGCATCCGGCCGGTCTTCCAGCGGCAATGAAGCAGTAGTAACCGCGTTAAAGCGGTTCTCTCCATGCGTATTGTCCAGATCACGGCTGCCCACGCGGACAGAAACATCCACCGTGCGCTCATGCCGCTTCACATTGGCCATCAGCGCGCCGTTGCTGCCGATAATGACCGACCCAAATTCCTCATTTCCGGCATAGCTGATGAAATAAGGCGCAGGATCAGCCTTGTGCAGTGAGGTCATGGCGCGATCCAGTTCTTGCTGCAAAGTCCGCAACAGTACCGGATCAGTAGCGCCTTGCGTGGCAGTCTGTCCCACCAACGTCGGGGCAACAAACAGAGTAGATAAAAAGCAGAGAAATAAAGACTTCAAGAATGACATGGCTATTAAAGAGTGTACCTCAAGCGTTAGACGCTCGAAATGTTACCTTAGGTAGCGCTTACCGTTCTTAACGCTTCCTTCTTCTCAGGCGGATATCACCGCAGAGGGCGCAGAGTACGCGGAGAAAAATCGGTTACAGGCCATTTACGATGCGCTTATAACCGTCTTTCAGGCGTAAAACATGGAAATTGATGAGTAGCCCTAACCTCTTGCCACTGAGTTTCAAGTAGGACAGCAATTGCGCGTCGTGGATAGGAATAAGTTTCTCAACAGCTTTAGTTCGACGATTACCAGATCTTCTACAAGAAGATCCATCCTATAAGCAACATCTATGCAGACTCCGCGGTACTGAATCGGGAGTGGAACCTGAGCCTGAACTTTTAATCCCCTGCTGCTCAGCTCCTAGCTTAAGCATGCCTGATAAGCGCTCTCCATCAACCCTGGCCCCAGAGCTGTGTGAACAGCGATTGCAGCGTCAAGAATGATCGCGCTGATCTGATTCTCTCGCTTCTCTGCGACCTCTGCGTTCTCTGCGGTAAAACTCATTTTGCAGGCTTCCACCGCAATATCGGCTTCCTCGCTGCCGCAGTCTCATCCAGTCGCTTCACGCGTGTGGTATGCGGCGCGGTTTTCACCAGCTCAGGATCTTCCTCTGCTTCGCGCGCAATCGACTTCATCGCATCAATCAGCAGATCCAGTTCTTCCAAGGACTCACTCTCCGTTGGCTCAATCATGATCGCGCCATGCACCACCAGCGGAAACGACACTGTATAAGGATGGAAGCCGTAATCAATCAGTCGCTTCGCAATGTCGCCGGTCTTCACGCCCTTTTGTTCCTGGATGCCGTCACTGAAAACTACTTCGTGCATCGACGGGCTTTTGTACGGCAGCTCGTAATCGCCTTCAAGTTTTTTGCGAATGTAATTCGCGTTGAGCACCGCATCTTCCGTGGTCTGGCGCAGGCCATCCGGACCATTGGCCAGCGTGTAAGCCAGCGCGCGAACGTGCATGCCATAGTTTCCGTAAAACATGCGCACGCGTCCTACCGATTTCGGGCGATCATAGTCAAAGGCCAGCGTGCCGTCAGCGCGCTCCACGATGACTGGCTTGGGCAGGAACGGTTCAAGAATTTTCTTGCAGGCCACCGGCCCAGATCCCGGACCACCTCCGCCATGCGGCGTGGAAAAGGTCTTGTGCAGGTTCAGATGCATCACGTCCACGCCAAAATCCCCCGGACGCGTCTTGCCCACCAGCGCATTCATGTTCGCGCCATCCATATAAAGCAGGCCGCCTTTTTCATGCAGGATTTCGGCGATCTTATGGATCTCCTGCTCAAAAATCCCCAGCGTGTTTGGATTGGTCAGCATCAGCCCGGCGACGTCTTCATTCATCTGCGCCGCCAGCGCGCTCACGTCCACCATGCCGCGTGAATTCGACTTCAGATTTTCCACCGCATAACCGCAGATCGCCGCCGTAGCGGGATTGGTGCCATGTGCGGAATCTGGAATCAAAATCTTCTTGCGCGGATTCCCCTTGGACTGCAGATAAGCATGCATCAGCAGGATGCCAGTCATCTCGCCGTGCGCGCCGGCCGCAGGCTGCAGCGTGATGGCATCCATGCCAGTGATATCGAGCAGGCAGTCAGAGAGCGTCTTCATCACGCGCATTGCGCCCTGTGAAACTTCCGCCGGCTGATACGGATGCGCATTGGCCAGTCCCGGAAAGCGCGCCACCACTTCATTTACGCGCGCGTTGTACTTCATGGTGCACGAACCCAGCGGATACATGCCCAGATCAATCGCGTAATTCCAGGTGGAAAGCCGCGTAAAGTGGCGGATGATTTCCATCTCGCTCACCTCTGGCATGCTGCCCAGGTCTTCACGTGCAGCGCTACCGAGAGCGGCTTTGTAATCCACTTCCGGCACATCCAGCGGCGCCAGCCGATAGCCCTTCTTGCCCGGTGATGACCGCTCAAAAATCAGCCCTTCATTCTGGTTTACGTGGCGTGTCGCTTTCTTTATGTCTTGATTACTCATTGGCCCACCGCCTGCACCGCTGCGTCAATCTGCTCTTTGCTGTTTAATTCCGTGCAACACCACAAGGAAGCATTGCCCAGCTCCGGATAATGCCAGTTCAGCGGGAACCCGCCGATCATCTTTTTCTCCAGCAGCCGTTTGTTGATGGCCTGCGGATCGTCTTTTGTCTGGACTACAAACTCATTGAAGCGCGGCGCGCCGGCAAAAAGCACTTTGCCTTTTTTCGCGAACTCACCAGAGGCATACGTCGCCTTGGCCAGATTCTGCTGCGCCAACTCTTTCAATCCTTCGCGGCCATAGATCGTCAGATAGATCGTGGCCATGGTCGCAATCAGCGCCTGGTTGGTGCAGATGTTCGATGTCGCCTTCTCGCGGCGAATATGCTGCTCGCGCGTGGAAAGAGTGAGCACAAAACCGCGCTTGCCATCCTTATCTTTAGTCTCGCCTACCAAGCGGCCAGGAATCTGGCGCATGAACTTTTCTTTCGTAGCCAGCACACCGGCATACGGACCACCATAGCCCAGCGGCACGCCATACGACTGCGTTTCCATCGAGACAATGTCGGCCTCAACCGGAGGCTTCACAATCCCCAGCGACAACGCTTCGGCAATCGACACAATCAGCAGAGCGCCTTTTTTGTGCACCAGATCAGCCACCGCGGCCACGTCTTCTATCGTGCCGAAAAAGTTCGGGGACTGAATCAGCACGCACGCGGTGTCGTCTGTAATTTTCTTTTCCAGATCGGCCATATCCACGCGGCCATTTTCCAGGTAGGCGCATTCGGTAATCGGCAATCCCTGGTGCTGCGTGTATGTATGCATGACCTCGCGATATTCCGGATGCACGCTGCGCGCCACCACTGCTGCTTTCCTGCCCGTAATGCGGACAGCCATCAGCATGGCCTCAGCCGCGCCCGTCGAGCCGTCATACATGGAAGCGTTGGCCACTTCCATGCCGGTGAGCTCGCAGATCATCGTCTGGAATTCAAAAATCGCCTGCAGCGTTCCCTGCGCGATCTCTGCCTGATACGGCGTATATGAGGTCAGAAACTCACCGCGGGAAATCATCGCGTCAATCACCACCGGACGGTAATGATGGTAAGCGCCAGCGCCCAGAAACAGCGCGTAGCCCGCAGCGTTATTGCTGGCTTGCTCATGAAAGTAGTCAATGATTTCTGACTCGGCCATCTGCCGCGGCACTTTCAAATCGCGGTTCAGCCGGTATTCCGCCGGAATCGGCGCGAACAAGTCATCAATGGATTTACAGCCGATCTCGCGCAGCATCTGCGCCCGGTCAGCGGGAGATTTTGGTAAATAGCGCATGTGTGGAATTCTTCAGGCCTTCTTGTTGTTAAGCACAAATGGACAAACACAAATCAACGGAGGCAACTGTCCTGGGATTTCTCCGCGCCTCCGTGTCTCCGTGGTGAAAATTGGTTTTGTTACTTCTCTTCCGCAATAAACTTCTCGTAATCATCCGCGGACATCAACGCATCCGCCTGCTTCGGATCTGAAAGCTCCAGCTTGATCATCCAGGCGTTGTTCGCATCTTTATTAATGTTCTCTGGCGTCTGGTTCAGGCTCTCATTGATTTCTGAAACTTTGCCGGAAGCTGGCGCATAAAGCTCAGACACTGCTTTTACCGATTCCACCGTGCCAAAGCTGCCGCCCGCGTTAATTTGCGCGCCCACTTTAGGCAGCTCGACAAAAACGATATCGCCCAGCGCTTCCTGCGCGTGGTCAGTAATGCCCACCAGGGCCGTGTTGCCCTTTACCTGTATCCACTCGTGTTCTTTTGTATATCTGTAATCTTTCGGATATGCCATGAGTTCATCCTGTCCTGGTTTTATCAATCTCTGGTTTTATCAATCTCTGGGTATATTTTTGCTAAGCCTTTTTTGCTCGCTTGTAAAACGGGGTTGGCACTACCTTGCACTTGATCTTCTGGCCGCGTATCTCCACAAAAACTTCATGGCCAATTTCTGAATGCGCCGGCGGCACATACGCCAGAGCAACATTTTTCTTGATAAACGGTCCGGGCGATCCGCTGGTCACCACGCCGATTTCATGATCGTGCTGGTTGAAAACTTTGTATCCATCGCGCGGAATGCCACGATCAATAGATTCCAGTCCGACCAGAATGCGCTTGAGCCCTTCAGCCTTGGCCTTCTCCAGCGCTTCTTTACCCACAAAGCCAGCTTTGTCCATCTTGCAGTAGCGGCCCAGGTCAGCTTCCCATACGTTGATAGTGTCGGAGATTTCGTGGCCGTAAAGCGCCATCTTGCCTTCCAGCCTGAGCGTGTTGCGCGCACCCAGCCCGCACGGCACAATGCCAAACTCTTTTCCTGCTTCGGTCACTTCATTCCACACGCGTTCGCTGGTCGGCACATCTGAAGGAACGTAAATTTCAAACCCGTCTTCTGCTGTGTAACCGGTGCGCGCGATCATCGTATTCATCAGGCCGCAGACCGTGCCGTGTTTGAACCAGTAATTCTTGATCGTGGAGAGATCCACGTTGGTCAGCTTTTGCAGCGTAGCCTCTGCCTTGGGGCCTTGAATCGCGATCTGCGTGTAGTAGTCGCCTACATCATCCGCGTGGCAGCGAAATTTCCCCACATTCTTGCGCACCCAGCTGTGGTCTTTCTCACGCGTGCCCGCATTGATCACCAGCAGATAATCATTCTGCCCCATCTTGTGAACAATCACATCGTCCACAAAAGTCCCTTCCGGATACAGCAGCGCGGAATAATGCGCCTGACCTTCCTGAAGTTTGGAAGCATCATTCATGCTGATCCACTGCACGGCATCCAGCGCCTGCGGCCCGCGGATCAGAATGTCACCCATATGCGAAACGTCAAACATGCCCACGCCGGTGCGCACGGCCAAATGTTCTTTGACCAGCCCGCCGCTCCCGGGATACTCGACTGGCATGTCCCATCCGCCAAAATCCACCATTTTGGCGCCAAGTTTTCTGTGCAGCGCATTGAGCGCGGTTTTCCTGAGCGTCTGGCTTTCTGCCGTTAAAGACAACTTGTTTTTCCTTCCAATTTGAATCTCTGGGGTGACACAGACCCGCCGCCGGGCTGAGACGAACCCTTTAGGTTAACACTAGCGTTTTAGGGGGTCAATGAATGCTGTCCCGCTATTTATCTACTCTGAAAATTCTCCAGGTTGCTATATATTTCTTTGTAAATAAGGCGCACCTTTAAAGTAGAAACAGGAAAGGCGCTCAAGTGTCGTTCGATTTCACGTTTGAGTACGCTCACGGAATACTCCGCAGCCAGTTTTCCGGTAATCTCAATGATCAAAGCCTGATGGACTATTACGCTGCCGTCAAGGTACAGGCCGCCAACGTTAAGCCCAATTTCACTCTGCTGGAATTCAAAGACATTACTTCCGTCGATCTTTCCACCACTGCCATCTCCTTTCTGGCGGGCTCTGTTCCAGCTTTCCCGGAATCGGCTAAGCCACGCGTCATTGTTGCTCCCACTGACCTTATTTATGGCAAGTGCCGCGCCTTTGAAATGCTGAGGAACGACCAGCGGCGTAATCTACATATTGTCCGGACTGTTGCAGAAGCATATTCTCTGCTTGGAGTTGTCGATCCAATATTCCAGCCAATTCCCAAATTGGCCAGCTAGCTGTCCCCCGCTAGTCCATCGACCATCGGCCCGTTGCCCCAGCCGCAAAATCGCGCTAATCTGCGGTTATGGCGAAAGACTTTACCTGCATGATGTGTGACCAGTCGGAGCGAGGCTGCTCCTGCAATAAATATTGCGCGCTCTGCCAGAGCCTGCATGACGTCCGCCTGTGCGAAGACGGCATATATTATTGCCCGCCCTGCCGTGAAGCCTGTGACCTGCAAGCCCCGGCGCGGAATACCGAGTCTGTCTGGTAAGCCGGCACTGGTGCGATAGTCCGGGTTTCGCTGAGACGTATTCATTGAGACGTGTTCGCTAAGAAGAGTTCGCTGAGACCGCCTTCTGAAACGTCTTTGTGAGACAGATATCTGAACGGCTAAGATAGCTGCAACGTGCCGCGACAAACCCGTATTCCTGATAAAGCCCGTATTTCCCAGGTTCAAGCTTCGCAGGAAGCGTCCGCAAAAAAGTCGCACGCCGCGTTAAAGCAAATCCACCGATCACCAGACCGTTCCGTGCCTGCCGCAGATCAACCGATCTCCCAATCTCTCCAGCAGCTCTCCGCGTCTCCGCGCCTCCGCGGTGAAATCATTGCTTACTACACCGCACTACTCTCGCGATACGGTCCGCAAAACTGGTGGCCAGGCGAATCGCAATTTGAAGTGATCGTCGGCGCTTATCTCACACAGAACACCAACTGGAGCAACGTAGAAAAGGCCATCGCCAACCTGCAACAGGCCGGTATGCTCAGCCTCAACGCTATGCGGCAGATTCCGCTGGAAGAGCTGGAACAGCTGGTCCGGCCATCCGGATACTTCCGCCAGAAAGCCCGCAACCTAAAAACCTTTGTCAGCTTTCTTGCCGAGCATTACTCCGGCTCACTCAGCTGCATGTTCGCCGAACCCACAGAAAAACTTCGCGGTGAACTGCTCGCCCTCAATGGCGTTGGCCCTGAAACCGCTGACTCCATACTGCTCTATGCCGGCAATCACGCAGTCTTCGTCGTGGACGCATACACCCGCCGCCTGCTGGAGCGCCACGGCGTCATCACTGCAAAAACCAAGTATGAAGAAATCCGCTCGCTGGTTGAACAAGCCATCAGCAATGCGCCGTCTGCATCGCTTGCTGTAGTTGCCACAGATTCAATTCCGCGCCATCCGGTCTCGCGCATGAGCAGCGCCGTACGCAGCGAACTCGCTCAGCATTACAACGAGTTTCATGCGCTCATCGTCAGAGTCGGCAATCAGCATTGCCGGACTCAGGCCAGCTGTGAAGGTTGCCCTCTGCAACACCTTTTAAACTTTTAATCTCTGTACAACAAAGCGGCATATATCGGAATCCTACAGAGCAGTTCGAGAAGAAAGTAAAGTAAAGAAAGACACTCTGGGGGTAACAACATGCTTTTGCTGATCGGTATCGTTCTATTCGTGGTTTGGATCCTCGGGTTCACGGCGTT
>DASXZE010000380.1:0-3405 GCA_036502105.1 Candidatus Angelobacter sp.
GCGAACTGCTGTTCCGGAGAAAGTCCGGTGGAGTTCCGGCGGCGGGCAGGACGGCTTTCCGGCAGCATGCCCGCGCGATCCATATCTTCATTGGACAAGGTCAACTCACGCAGCCCCCAAAAGCGCGTCCGGATGGCTTTATGGTGCTCATTCAGGTAGCCCACCTCGTGCTCAGTGATCATGGTCAGGGCTTTTTCGTAGGCATCTTCCGGAGAGTCGGCAAAAATGACGCGGGTCTTTTTATGCACTAAATTCTGGGCGTCGCCTTCCAGGGTGACTTCTTCGGTCAGTTCCGCTACGTACCAACGATCCGTTTCGGGGGAGTTGGACATGTCCATCCTTTTCAATAGTTTGCGCGGAGCCCATGGTACAGACAACAGCATTAAACCCGCTAAAATTTTAGCCCGCAGGATAATCAGAACTTTTCCCGCAGAAGTAATGCGTAACTCTATTAAGGGTGCATCAAGTGGCAAAAAAATAGAGCTTTTTAAAAATTTATTTGCTCTTAGATTTAATTAGTAAATTTAATATAGCTCGATCTGATTTCAGTTTTGGAACGGAAAATAAGTCAATCCTGTGAAAACCCTTCTGCGCTGGGTCTGGCAGTGTCTCGTACTCATGTAACTTGAGCGCTTTATCCCATCGTGAGACGATACATACATTGATTTTCACAACGCGCTACTCTCCAATCTGGAATGGGCCTTGGCATGAGCCAGGGCCCGTTGGTTTTTAGGCCGCTTGTTTTATTTTTAGGCCGCTTGTTTTAAAAGACCAACATCGCCCATAGTCAGAGAACTTTTACCTTGGCAGTAATATCGGCAGGCGAATCTGGTGATTTAAGATTTTTTTGTAAAGATGTGTTTGCTGTTTCTCCGCGGTGAAATTCGTTCTGACGTTCCTCAAACGAACCGCACACCCTTTTCGCCCACAATGGAGTGCTTCTTGAATCTGGCATCGTCGTGCTATGGATAATCTGTCCTATAGTGTGCGCCGCGGCTCTCCAGCCTGGCCAACGCTGACCGCGTAATGAGTTGCGCTGCCGTGTGTATGTTTCCAGCCTCGCAGTTCCGTCGCGACGCGGGCTGCGGCAGTTGCTGGCTTGCGGCTTGCAGATATTCCATCGCTTCAGTCAGGCTTTGGCGTGACCGCACAATCCCCACTTTGTTCCACATTGTCTGCTGCACGCCCTGTATGAAATGTTCCGTGTTGCCCGTCGGGCCGCTGGTCTTTGGCTGCTCCACTGCCTTGGACGCGCTGATTTCTTTCAACTCTTCGCGCATAACGTGACCCGCCCTTGCTCCAAAGACCAGGCCTTCCAGCAGGGAATTGCTGGCCAGCCGATTTGCCCCGTGGACGCCCGTGCAAGCCGCTTCTCCCGCCGCATACAGTCCGGGCAGGCTGCTGCGTGCCTCCAGATCAGTCCTGATTCCGCCCATCAGATAGTGCGCCGCTGGGCGTATTGGCACCAGATCGATTGCGATATCCACGTTGTATTTGAGGCAGGTCTCGTAAATACGTGGAAAGCGCGTGCGTATGTGGTCCGCTTTCAGATGCGTCATATCCAGATAAACCACCGGATCTTTCAGCCGGCAAACCTCCAGTTCATGTGCGATGGCGCGGGCCACAACATCGCGCGGCGCCATCTCCGCTGCGTCATGGTATTTGGGCATGAAGCGATGCAGCTCAGAATTGCGCAGCACAGCGCCCTCACCGCGCAGGGCCTCAGAGAGCAAAAAGCGCGGCGCATCTTTCACATAAAGCGCCGTGGGATGGAACTGCACAAACTCCATATCGCTGATCTCGGCTCCCACGCGGAAAGCCATTGCGATGCCATCGGCTGTCGCCACCGCCGGGTTCGTCGTATTGCTGTAAACGTGGCCTGCGCCGCCCGTAGCCAAAAGCACTGCGCTGCTGTTCACGGTTTGCGCCTCGCCTGCGTCGGAGATCAGCTTTACCCCGCAAACGCGTCCTGCTTCCATCCGCAGGCTGGCGGTAAATTCAAATTCAGAGAACGAAATATTTTTGAGCATGGCGGCCTTGGCATAGAGCGCGCGGCCAATCTCGCGCCCAGTGGAGTCTCCATGGGCATGCAGAATTCTATCGCGGCTGTGGGCGGCTTCCCGCGTAAACGTGAGCCGAGTGCCTTTACGATCAAACTCCGTGCCCCACTCAATCAGCTCCTGTATGCGCTCCGGCCCTTCTTCCACCAGAACGTGCGCCGCGTCCGCGCTCACAATGCCGTCGCCGGCGTTGATGGTGTCCTGCAGATGCAGGCTGATTTCGTCCTCGTCGCTCAGGGCAACGGCAATTCCACCCTGCGCATACTGCGTGTTGGATTCGGTAAGCTCCTGCTTGGCCAGCACCAGAACCGTGCCGGCTTCAGCCAAAGTGATGGCCGCGCGCAGCCCGGCCACTCCGGCCCCAACTACCATGAAATCCACTTTTCCAGGGGGTTTAGACATAAGCTAATAAAATGTTAGCAAATAGTGAGGGCTTCAGCCCGTCCCCTGGGCTGGCTAGCGAGACATCAACAGACAAAATCCGCCGGAGACACAGAGGCACGGGGAAAAGGAATAGCAGAAAAAATTTTGCCGCAGATTTGCGCGGATGAACACGGATCAAGTGGAAGAGTTGTGTGCCTTGCCCGTTAGAGACTGCCGCGCAAAGAAAAGCTCTAACGTTCGCGGATCAATTCACTGTCTGGTAGTTGGCCAGAGTCAGCGTAAAACTCAGGAAAAATATGCGGGCAAATTCCAGTCCCACTACCAGCACGGCGGCTTTAAGAACTGTCTTCCATCCGCTTGTGGCATAGACCCGGGGCAGAGCGCGCCATAGATACAGGAACAGCACCAGCATAAATATCCCAATCAGGGGCAGGTTCTGCCTGAAGCCAAAGCGGGCGTAATACAACCACATGAGGCATTCATACAAAAACGCAAACGAGAGCGTATGCAGAGAAAAGATGAGATGCTCAACAAAATACCTGCGCCAGTTTACCGCCGCCAGAATCAAGGCAAAAACAATTACGTCACTCAGCTGGAACAACGAAACATCGTGCTGCCAGTGCTCATTGAATCGCTCATACAGCATTTCTTTGCTGATGTGCTTTTGCTCGGCTGCGCTTTCCAGGTTTTTCTCCAGACCATTTGCATTGCCATGAGTATAGGAGGCAACATTAAAAACCCTTACGTCATACAGAGAAACGCCAGGCCGCGTATAAAGAAAAAAGCTGATGGCAAAAACAACCAGATACAGGCGCAACGGCGGAACATAACGTTTCTTGCGGCCGGCCAGGTAGTCGGCGGTGAGCGTTCCTGGAGCAAAGATCAGCGTTTTGAGCGTGCGAAAGATCTTTGAATCAAAATGCGTGAGCTCATGAATGCCATGCCCAATAAAATGTTTCAG
>DASXZE010000381.1:0-11791 GCA_036502105.1 Candidatus Angelobacter sp.
CCGCACCTCTTTTTCCTGCAGCACGCGCAAAAGCTTGGCTTGTAGCTCCATGGAAAGCTCGCCGATCTCATCCAGAAAAATGGTTCCGCCGTGCGCTGATTGAAACAGTCCATCTTTGGAACGGATAGCTCCGGTGAACGCGCCTTTTTCATAGCCGAATAATTCGCTCTCAATCAAGCTGGGCACCAGCGAACCGCAATCCACTGCGACAAACGGCCGCTTGGAGAGCAGTCCGCGATAGTGAATCGCGCGTGCGACAAGCTCTTTGCCTGTTCCGCTTTCGCCGGTGATCAGCACCGGCGTACGCGTATCTTTCAAGCGTGCCACCATGCGCAGCACATCCTGAATTTTATGAGACGAGCCAACAATGCCGCTCAACTCCATCTCAGTGTTCACTCGTTCGCGCAGGAACTGGTTCTCCGCCACCAGGTTTACTTTTTCCGCCATGCGTTGCAGCAGCAGCTTCAACTCTTCAATGCGGAACGGCTTGGTGATGTAGTCATAGGCGCCAAGCTTCATGGCCTGCACGGCGGTTTCAATCGAACCGTGGCCGGTCATAATGGCGATTTCCATCCTGGGCAGCAGCTGCTTCACGCGCGGCAAAAACTCCAGGCCGGTCATATTGGGCATCATCAGGTCGGCTAGAATAATGTCGGGCGAAACACTTTCAAGCTGGGCCAGCGCAGCTTCCGCGCTTTCTGCTTCCACGCAATTGAAACCCACTGACGTGCCCACGGTCATGCAGAGCTTGCGAATGCTCTGGTGATCGTCCACGATCATGAATCGGATTCTTGTATCTTCGTTCATTGTGCTTTGCCAAAAATCTTTTCTACCATGTTGATTAGTTCCATTACCCGGAAAGGCTTTTCCAGATACGGCACGCCGGTGCTTTGCAGCGCCTTCATGGTGTCTTCATTCACGGTGTCGCCGGTAATAAAGAGCATGCGATCTTTCAGCTCAGGCCGGTTCGCGACAATCCATGCATGCACATCCGCGCCGCTCGCGCCGCCGGGAGTCCGCATATCGGAAATGATTCCGCCAATGCTACCCAAGTTACCTGATTCCAGAACGCGAATACCCTCCGCAGCGGAGTTGGCCGTGCGGCAGGCATAGCCGCTGCGTTCGAGCGCCGTGCTGATGAAGTCCATGACTGAGCGCTCGTCTTCAATCAACAACAGAGGCAAACGTGCGAGGGTTGGGCTGGCGCTCATTGGGTCACTCCTGCTGACACCACCAGTTTCAAATCAGCCTTGCTGCGGACAGGCAGGCGCACGCTGAAAGTGGCTCCTTGTACCTCTTGATTGTTGGCGCAGAGAATCTCGCCTTCATGCTCACGCACAATGCCGTAACAGATACTCAAACCCAGCCCCGTTCCCTGCCCGACTTCTTTGGTAGTGAAAAATGGATCAAAGATGCGCTCAGGATGCTGAATGCCTTCACCGTTATCGCGGAAAAGAATCTCAACCCAGCCGCCATCCTGAATGGTCTCAATCTCAATCAGGCCAGGACGCCCGGCGGATTGCACGGCGTCATACGCGTTGTTCAAAATATTGAGAAATACCTGCTGCAGTTGGTGTGAGTCGCCAATCAGCTCCGGCAGACGTTCATCAAAGTTTTCCACGATCTGCACGCCGTGGTTGGCGAAGTCATACGAACGCAAGGCTATGGTCTTACGCAGAATGCTATTGATCTGTAGCGGCTGGCGTTGCGGAGGTCTCTGCCGCGCAAAGCTCAACAGGTTCTGCACAATTTCTTTGGTACGCTGCGCTTCTTCCAGAATTACCTGCAGATCTTTGCGCGCGCTGCCCGGCACTTCAGGGTTTTCCATCAACAGATCAGAGAATCCCATGATGGCCGTGAGCGGATTGTTCACCTCATGCGCCACGCCGGAAACCAGCTGGCCCACGGCCGCCATTTTTTCTGTGTGCATTAGCTTGGCCTGAATCATGGAGGCATCGGTGATATCGGTCATCAGAACCACCACGCTGCTGACTTCGCGGCGATCGTCGCGCATGGGGCTCAGGTTCACAGAAAACTTTCCCTGCGTGCCGTTGCCGCGCGTGATCATCAGTTCAAGATTGTCTGATTGCAGGCCGTGCAGGCTGGCGTCAAAGGCCTCAGAAAAAGCCGGCTTGTATGCGGCGGAAACAATCCGGTCCAGGCGATGGCCAACCAACTCATTTTGTTCAAAGCCGCCGCCTTCATACACGCGCTGATTGGCATAGCTGATTAAACCGGCAGTATCCGCCACCATGATCATGGTCTGGGTGTTGTTGAGAATTTTGCTGGTGAAGTCGCGCTCGCGCTGCAATTGCGCCTGGAAATTCTTTACCTCAGTGATGTCGAGAAAGACACCGCGGTACTGCATGATTTTGCCCTGGCCATCTTTTACGACGAACGCATTTTCCAGCGCATGGATCATGGTGCTGTCACGCCGGGTCAGCGTGACTTCAAAGTTGCGGATCGCGCCTTTTTCGTCCAGACGGCGCGTGATTTCGTCGCGTTGCTCGGCGGAGACATAGACCTGGGTTTGCAGATCGAGCTTGAGGACTTCTTCGCGCGTCTGGTAGCCTAGCATGCGAACCAGTGCGTCATTTACCTCAATGAAATGGCCCTCAGGGGAAGCAAAGAAGACGCCTTCCTGCACGTTATCAAAGAGTTCGCGGTAGCGTTGCTCGGCCTCACGACGGTCAGTAATATCTTTGAGCACATGCACCGTCTGCATGCCTTCATCGAGCGCGCCGTGTATGCGCGAACTGGAGACGAGATACGTCCGCTCCAGAACAGGATGCAGGTATTCGTCCGACTCATATTCAGCGCGGCAAAACGGGCAGGGCTGCGGAGAGTCAGAGGCAATCGAAACCAGCGCGCGCATGCTCAAGCCAATCAGCTCTGCAGGGCGCACGCCGATAAATTCTGCCAGCGACCGGTTGACGCGCAGCACTTCAAACTGCTCGTCGTGTACAACAATGAAATCTGAGATGGAATCAAAAATTTCTGCCCACTGCCGGCTGGACTGTGTAATGCGGGTAAAGAGCCTCGAATTCTCCAGCGCAACCGATGCATGCACAATCAAAGCTTGCAGCAGGTTGAGATCGGCGGGCATGAGTTCTCGGCTGATGTCGGCCAGAGCCAGTATGCCGAGAAGATCGCTCTCCGTTCCTTCCAGCCGGACCAGCGTCAGGTTTTGCCATCCGCTGGCGGCTGCCAGTTCCGGGCCCAGCGCCTGCACGCCGCTGCCGGTAATTTTTAAATCAGGATGCCGTTCTGCATATTCTGAAAATGCCGCGTTCAGCTTACGCTGCAGCTCACGCTCTGGGCGGGCTCCGCAGAAGCCGACACTCTCCACTTTGTCACCCTGGGCCAATGCAAGAATCGCCGACTTCGCGCCGATCATGCTGGCGACGCGCTCAGTAAAATTTTTCACAAAATCTGGCAGCCGCAGGGCCGAGCCGAGATCCAGCGCCATTTCCATGAGGTCTTCAGTGCGCCGGCGATGCTGATCAGAAAGCTGGAGGTTGTTGGCTGATTCCAGCGCAACCGTAATTTCAGCGCCAAGAACGCGGGCGCGGCGAATGTCTTCCGGGGAGATGCGCGCCTTGTTCTTTTTGTCCATCAGGCCCAGCACGCCGAGCGGCTTGCCGTCTCCGGTGAGCAGCGGGATGCCGAGATATTGCTTTGGGCTGGATTCCCAGCGCAGCAGCTGCGCCTTCTCAGCGGCGGGAAGTTGATTCACGTCTTCGCAAACCAGTGGCGTGCGGGTCTCAAGCAGACGCCTGGCCACAGCAGAGATATCAATCTCAAGACGGCTGACTGTTCCCTTGCTGGCGCCCCAGCGCAGACGGCACTCACCGGAATCCACCAGCGCCACAAAGGCGAGCGCAAAGCCCATAAAGTCCGCGGCACGCACTACGAACTTGGGAAGAAAGCTTTCCAATTGTGATGTGGTACTCAACTCAGCGGAGATATCCAGCAGCTGATCGAGATCATGTTTCTGCGTGGAATAAAGGCCTGTGAGTTCGGAGTTATCCAGCGTCAGCCGGGCGATATTGCCCAGCACGCCAAAAGCAGAAACCTCAGTGGGCGTAAAAACACTGCTGCGGACAGCCAGCAGAACAGATGTAGCCCCGGTGGTGACCATGGGCTGCGCCAGCCCCTGATAGATGGCTTCGCCTGCGGGGGACCGATAGGAGAAACGGAAATCCAGCAGACGGTTTTCCTCAATCGCCTGCGTGGCAAAAGAGCGCACGTGATCCAGCAAAGCTTTCTTGCCGACTGGCTCATCCACTGCGGTGCAAACAGCGCCGGGGAGAAAGCTGTCTCCATTCTGGACCATCATGCCGGCAACGGCAGCCTGAAAAATCTTTCTGGCTGATTCGGCAATGTGCTGCCGCAAGACCATCAGCTCTCCGCTGAGAGACGGCAGTTCCACGCACGCTTCCAACACCATTTCCATACAGCCAGTCGCCCGGACTGTGGGCGCGGGCGTGGCGTTGCTTTGCGCCTTGGTGGCGGCATTGGGACGCGGCATTGTCTTGCCTACTGGCGCGGTCTTGCTCTTCTGTCTCATTCCCGTCTCAGGTTTTTTCATGTTGGAGGCAGCCTGAAGGTACTCTGGAATCTCATTTTGAGTCAATAAGGAATTAACCTGCCAGAATCACAGGGCCAACACTCAATATCGACCTTAGATACGGTCTCACAGTGAGATGTAAGACTGCGAATCTGCCGATGAATGAGACAGATATTCGAGAAATCAAGTTATCTGGCTTACTTGAGCGAGCCTCTGGAATGCGGTGATTCATCGTAAGCCATTGAGTTTATTGAGTATCTTCAGAGCTTAGGTATCGAAAGTACTAATCCCATACTTTGGTGGCCATGGCCTTGCTTTTATTTACGAGCTTTCATTTTTCCTGCCAGGGGAAGCTGTGTCTTGGAGCTGGCAGGTTTGAAGATTCGCAAAATTAGTGACTCGACATAAAGAGAACACGAGCTGCGCAAGGATGAAGCAGCCGTAGAGGTTCGAAATATGCGCATGAACAAAACCATTGGCGGCAAGCTCTACATGGGCTTTGGCCTGATCATGATCGTTGTGGTAGCGGCGTTTCTTGTGAACTGGATTGCTGTCCGGCACGAGCAGGCGACCCGGGCTTCTTATAAGAGGTCCATCACAATGGTGGAAAACCTTTCCAAGCTGGACCGGGCGAGAAACCAGAACCGCCTCTTTCTGCGAAACTTCCTGCTGAATGGCGACCGGCGTGAAGCCGACGCGCTGGCCCGGGGCGAGAACGATGTTGAGTCCCTGATCAATGGCATTAAAGATAATGGCGTGGGCGCGGGCGACAGCAATGCCAAAGCCCGCGAATTCCTGGACCAGTTGGCTGAGTCTGAGCGGGAATGGGCTCGCACTTTTGCCTCACCACTCATGGAAAAGCGCCGCCAGGTGGATACCGGCAGCGCGACCGTTGCAGAATTGCAGATCGCCTATCTCCAGGCCACTCCAACGCCGGAGCAGAAAACCAAAGAAGAGCAGCCGATGCAGCAACTGCAGGCGATGACCAAAGACGCCAATGCAGCAGCTGAGGAATCTGACAGCGCGGCGGCCATGAGCATTACAATTTGCACCCTGCTGGGCATGGTGCTGGTGATGGGCCTGGGTAGCGCGATCGCGTGGCGCGTGGCGAAATCGATTGTGGTTCCGCTTTCACAGCTGATTTCCGTTGCAGGGCAGATTGGCGACAACGGCGACCTGGAACAGCAGGTCAACATAATCGGCGAAGACGAGGTCGCACAACTCTCGCGCAGCTTTAACAATATGGTGCTTTATCTCCGCGAAATGGCTGGGATTTCTGAATCCGTGGCCGGCGGCGATCTTTCAGTAGAAATCAATCCTCGTTCTTCGCGCGATACGCTGGGCAAGGCCTTCCGCGAAATGACTTTGGGCCTGCGCAACCTGGTAAAGAATGTGCGTGACAGCGCAGCACAAGTGGCCAGCGGCTCAAACCAGGTCGCTTCCGCTTCAGACGAGTCAGCCAAGATCAGTGTGCAGGCGGCTTCAGCTATTGATGAAGTTACCAGCACCATGCATGAAATGAGCATCAACGTGCAGAACATGGTAAAGAGCACGCAGATGCAGGCTTCTAACGTGAGCGAGACGTCCGCTTCCATTGATGAGATGGTGGCTTCGATTCAACGCGTGGCCGATACCGCAAAAGTGCTGCTCGATATTTCACAGCGCTCGCGTGAAGAAGTGCATAACGGCATTAATACGATGGAAAAAGCCACGGACGGCCTGAGCCGCATCAATGCCGCCATTGGCTCTTCCGCGGAAATCATTTCATCTCTGGGCCAGCGTGCAGACGACATTGGCAAGATCATTGAAGTAATTGACGATCTGGCGGAACAAACCAATCTGCTGGCGCTAAACGCGGCGATTGAAGCTGCGCGTGCCGGTGAACACGGCCTGGGTTTTGCCGTAGTCGCCGACGAAGTACGCAAGCTGGCAGAAAAGTCAGCGCAGTCCACACGGGAAATTTCTGAGCTTATCCAGAGCATACAGAAAGAAGCCCGCAAGGCCGTGGACAACATGGAAAAGTCGACCAGCATTGTGAATGAAGGTATTTCGCTGGGCGGCGACCTGAGCAGCGCATTGAAGAAAATTTCCAGCGTGGTTTCAGAAGTTTATAAATTCGCGCAGGAAATTGGCGCGGCCACCAACGAGCAGTCACATGGCTCATCGCAGATTGCAAAAGCCACAACGCGCCTGAACGAAATCACGCATGAGATCAACTCGTCAGTAGAAGAGCAGGCATCCGGTGCGCAGGCTGTGGTCCGCGCCATGGAAAAGATGCGCGAGCTGGTGCAGCGTTCGTCTTCTGGTTCAACGGAGTTGGCTGCTTCATCCGAACAGATGTCCAAGATGTCCCGCTCCATGCTGGAAGCCATGGACCGCTTTGTAATTGAAAATATGATGGCGGCGCGCGATACGCGTTTAGCGCAGCGCCGCGGCGAAGAACAAAACGGCCGCGATGGACGCGATGGTCGCGACAACAACCGCAACGGGTCAGCACAGTACGCCACCGCCGGGTCGCATTACAACTAGCGCGAAAGGAGACCAATGGCCAAGGAACTACACATTGTCGGCTTTCGCGTGGGACGCGAGGTGTTTGGCGTGCCAATCTCGCTGATACACGAGATTGTCCGCGTGCCGGAAATCACCTCCGTGCCGGACGCCCCCGGCTACGTACAGGGAGTGATCAACCTGCGTGGCAAGATTGTCTCCGTAGTGGACCTGCGTCGCCGTTTTGGAGAGAAAGATATTAAACCGAGCAAGAAAAACCGCATACTGGTTTCAGAGATGTACGGCAAGCTGGTGGGGCTGATAGTGGACAGTGCATCAGAGGTGCTGAAGATCCCAGAGAGCGATGTGGAATTGCCGCCGGTGTTTGACCAGGGCGAGTTGAACTATGTGACCGGCGTTGGCAAGCTGAATGGCCGGCTGATCATATTGATTGACTTGAACAAGATCCTGCAAAAAGGCGAGTTGCGGCGGCTGAGCGAAACCGCTGAACCACAGATGTCAGTCGCTTCGATTGGATTCTAAGCGGGCAACAAGAACTAGAACGGAAAGAACTGGAACAAGATTTGAGAACGGAAGAAGCAGGAACGGAAAGCGCAAAAATAGAAAGCGTAAGAACTGAAACCATGGCCACACCGAGTGTGCAAATCCAAATCAGTGAACCGGAATACAAGCTGCTGCAGACGCTGGTGTACCAGGAATGCGGCATGTATTTCGACGAGCGACGGGCGCATTTTCTGCAGGACCGGTTACAGCGCCGCCTGAAAATCTGCGGACTGGATACGTTTTACGCCTACTATCGCCTGCTCACCAGTCATCAGGGCCGCGCGGAGCTGAGCGCGCTGGTGGAAAATCTCACGGTGAACGAGACCAGCTTCTTCCGCAATAAGCCGCAGCTTGAGCTGTTCCACAAAACTGTTCTGGAAGAATTGCTGCGCCGCAAACAGGAGCGCCGTGACTGGAACCTGCGCTTCTGGTGCGCCGGATGTTCCACCGGCCAGGAGCCATACACGCTGGCCATGCTGGTGTGTGACGCGCTGGCTTACTACTATCTGCGCAACCCACTGCCTTTTGAAATGCCAACGCCCAAGCCGTTGATTCCACCGCCGTGGAAGGTGGAGATCCTGGCTTCTGACATTAACTATTCCGTGTTGCGCACCGCGCAGGATGGCGCGTATCCAGAGAGCCAGATGGAAAGTGTGGACTACGCCTACCGCCTGCGCTACTTCGATAAAGTTGGCGACCGCTATGCGGTAAAGCGCGGACTGAAAGATTTAGTCCATTTTGACTTCCATAATTTGAAGACGGAATTCCTGCCGCAGCGCAATGACATTATTTTCTGCCGCAACGTAATGATTTATTTTGACGAAGCCGAGCAGAAGCGCCTGGTGGAAAAACTGTATCGCTGCCTGAATCCTGAAGGCTTCCTTTTTATAGGGCACGCTGAAAGTTTGTTTGGGCTTTCTGATAAGTACAAGATGGTCCACCAAAACAATGGCACGGCGTACCAGCGGATTGAGGTGATCGGGTGACATTCTTCTCTGATGATCGCGCCTCTGAACTCCGGGAACTCTTCTTTGAGACGGCAACAGAATTGTTGCAGACGCTCAATGAAGAAGGCCTGGAGCTGGAGAAGCGCCCAGAAGACGAAGAGGTGCTGCGCCGCGTGCGTCGCACGGTGCACACGCTCAAGGGCGACTCCGCCGCTTGTGGATACACGGAACTCAGCGACTTGTCGCACGCGCTGGAAGATGTTTTAAAACCAGAAGTGGCCGCGCTGAGCCAACAGGCGCTGGCAGAAGTGGTGCTGATAGCCGCCGATACTTTTAGCTCCATGCTTTCCGCCTACCACGGCAACATGCAGCCGCCGGCGGGTGAAGAGCTGAAGCAGCAGATTCTCTCGCTCACAAGAAAGCCGGCCAGCAATGTCCGCTATAAATTGCAGGCGCGTTTTGTGTGGAGTGAATACGAACAGATTGTTGTGGCAGATGCGTTGAGCCACGGCGAGAGCGTTTACAACGTGGCGTTCTCCATTGAGCCGCAATGCCCCATGCGGGGGGCGGCCATGCAGCTGATTCGCAATGTGCTGCAAGGCTGCGGACGCTTATTGGCCATTGCGCCGGACCAGAGCACGCTGAGCAACGATCTTGATGTGGTGGAAGCAGCCATCGCCAGCGAGCACGCAGAGGAGTGGATTGCCAAGAAATGCCGCATTCCTTCAGTGGTTGCGGATGTTCTGATTCAGAAAGCCGGCCGGCAGCAAGAACAAACTGACGACGTGCTGGATATTGTGAAGCACGTAACAGCGCCAGTGGATGACGAAACTGAAGTGGCGATCCATGCGGAAGAGATGCCACGGACCTCCGTTATGGCACCGGCTGAGCCTGAAGTTTCCGCTGCGGCAAGTGCACAGGCAGCCGCGCTGGCAGATACTCCACCGGCAAGTTTCGCCAGCATGTCTGAAACTTTGCTGCGCGTGGACGCGGACAAAATTGATTCCGTGCTGAACCTGGTGGGCGAACTGATTATCGCCAAGAGCATGTTGCACCAGGCGATCAACGAATTTGACAAGCGGTATCCTAAGGATCCGCTGAAGATGCGCTTCTCTGACGCCATGGCATTCCAAGCGCGGATCATGAATGATCTGCAAAAGTCAGTCATGAAGATCCGCATGGTTCCGGTGGAGCATCTGTTCCGCCGCTTCCCTCGCGTGGTACGAGATGTGTCTAAATCGTGCGGCAAGGAAGTAAATCTGGTCGTCACCGGCCAAGACACTGATCTGGATAAAAGCATTCTGGATATGCTGGCCGAGCCGTTGGCACACCTGGTTCGCAACGCAGTAGATCATGGCATTGAATCTCCGACGGAGCGCATCAATGATGGCAAGCCAGCGCAAGGCACCGTAACGCTGGACGCATATCACCAGGGCAACCAGATTGTGATTGAAGTAACAGACGATGGACACGGCTTGAATCGCGAGAAGCTGCTCGCCAAAGCCGTGGAACGTGGACTCATCAAGCGGGGCGATGCGGCAGTGATGAATGAAGCCGATGTCAACGCTCTCATTTTCCATCCTGGACTGAGCACGGCAAGCGAGGTCACCTCCATTTCCGGACGAGGCGTGGGCATGGACGTGGTGAAAACTGTGCTGGAAAAACTGAAAGGCACAGTCAGCATCAAGACAACCCCGGGAAAAGGAACCACCTTCTTCTTAAAAGTGCCGCTTACGCTGGCCATCATTAAAGCTTTGCTTTTCCGCGTGGGCGAGCGTTTATACGCGATACCGCTGGCATCTGTGGTTGAGATTACGCGCACCACGCAGGGAGCGCTGCATCGGGTGGACAATCACGATGTAATGCAACTGCGCAATGAAGTTTTGATGCTGCTGCATCTCAATCAACTGGCCAAAGAGCCGGCGAGTACAGACAAAATGTTTGTGGTTGTTGTCACTACCGGCGAGCGCAAGTTCGGTTTGGTGGTGGACCATCTGGTAGGCGAAGAAGAATTAGTGATCAAGGCGATGGACGATCACCTGGTAGCCACGGACCTTGTGAGTGGCGCGTCCATTCTGGGTGATGGCACGGTCGTATTGATCCTGAATCTTTCAAGTGTGGTGGCAAAGTTAGGAAAGTTGCAAATGGTAGGGGCGACAGCATGAGTGAGAAATTGCGAGTCCTGGTGGTGGATGATTCCGCGTTAATGCGGAAGTTAATTCCACAAATCCTTGCCCAAGACAGCGAAATTGAAGTTGTGGGAACGGCGATGGATGGAGAGTTTGGTCTCAAAAAGATTGAGGACCTTCGTCCTGACGTGGTAACGCTCGACCTGGAAATGCCGCGCATGGATGGCCTGGAAACATTGCGACAGATCACGCGCAAGTTTCGCGTGCCGGTGATTGTGGTCAGCGCGCTGACCACAGACGGCGCAAGCGCGACCTTTAAAGCGCTGGCGCTGGGAGCCTTTGATTTTGTTCCCAAGCCGCGGGACGCTGCGTCCGCGCGCATGGATGAGATTGCGCTGGACCTGATCAAGAAGATCAAAGTGGCGGCGAAGAGCAAGATGCGCAACACCACTGCGCCCATGATGTTTGACCGGCCCAAGCCGCACAAAGCACCGCGTGCACGGCGTGAGCCCAGCAAGATCGTAGCGATTGGAATTTCTACTGGCGGACCGAACGCGCTGCAGTATGTGCTTTCACAACTGCCAGGTGATTTTCCGGGAAGCATTGTTGTAGTGCAGCATATGCCGGAAGGGTTTACAGAAATGTTCGCTCGCCGGCTGGATGAGTCCTGTGCCATCGACGTGAAGGAAGCGCAGTCGGGCGATCTGCTGATTGCCGGACGCGCGCTGATCTGCCCTGGAGACCGGCATATGAAAGTCCGGCGCATGCCGCTGGGAAATACCGTGGTGCTTTCTGATGAAGATCGCATCAACGGGCACAGACCGTCAGTAGATGTTTTGTTCCGCTCAGTAGCCGCAGAGTTTGGCAGCAGAGCGGTTGGCGTAATCATGACCGGTATGGGCGATGACGGCGCTGACAGCCTGGGCCTGATGAAAGATGCAGGCGCATTAACGATTGCCCAGAGTGAAGATTCCTGCACGGTTTTTGGCATGCCTAAAGCTGCCATTGAACGCGGGCACGCCATGCGCGTGGTGCCGCTGGATATGCTGGCCAACACGCTGGCCATGCAATGCAATCCGGAAAGAATTGCTCGA
>DASXZE010000382.1:0-2091 GCA_036502105.1 Candidatus Angelobacter sp.
TCTGAAAGCTTAAATCTATATGATGTGAGATTTCGAGCCAAATTCAGAGTAGATGCTGGATTCTAAAACCCATAGGCTGTATCTTCCAGGAGGTCTAGATTTGACGTGGCGGATGCCGCGCTCCTGCTCTTTTTGGCGGACGCTTTCAAACGCAGCTCTCGAATTTACGCCACCCAGCTCTCGATTTTTCCCACAGCAACCCTGTCTTTTGTCATCATATTCAAAGAGCGAAAAATGCACTTAACTCACACAATCAGCAAGGCGTTAATTAAAACAGCGGCGGGAAAGCTCTGGACAATTCCGCTGATGGATGCTGCCTTGGGTGGGCTTCTTTGCGCGCTGGCCGCCCTGGCCTTAAGTGCTGCAGCCAATGGCCATACCTGGAAGAATATTGCACCCCTTATCTTTACGGTCGTGCTGCTGGTGATTGCCGGTTTATTTGGGGCGCGGGCAGGGATCATTGGGACGGTGGTTGCTGCCATGATTTTCGCCAGCTTTCTTTTCAGTCCCGTGGGGAACATGCAGGTGGCCGATCAATCGGCACGCAGCAATCTGGGCTGGATGATGTTGATTGGAATAGGCTTTTCGTTCTTATTTGCGCCACCGAGCTCCGGAATTCGGCGTCACTGATTCTCTTCTGTAAAAGCGAAGCAACAACGCAACAGCCTTTGTAGGCTCGGCATCCTAACACTCTCAGTTACAAGATTCGGGCATGTGTCCGGATGGCAAGAGGAGTCCTATGGCTACCGCACCTCAGTTGCCCACAACTCGTCCGCGCTGGGCGCGCTCGCCTTTTTTTTTCAATTCTGCGTCCCACCTTCTTCGCATTGGGCGGGAAAAAGCAACCACGCTCATGGAATTACTGGAGGCCATACGCGAATGTCCGGAATCATCCATTTTTCAACACACTTTTCAGACCCTGGCGGAGCACCATTACATTAGCTCCGGTTTTTCCAATGACTTTTCGCACTGGGCTTTTGCTTCCTGTAATGAAGTTGAATTGGCAGAGCGGCTGGCCTCCATCGACGTCCGTGAATTTACCTCAATTGTCGCGTTGCGCGAACGCCTCATCCATATCATTGACAGTTATCTGCAGAAGAACCCGCGGGCAGCCACCCGTGTGGCAATGGAGCCCTTTTATCTGATGGCTTCAGACCTGGTGGTGGTACCAACGCCCTATGTAGCGCGCAATCTGGAAGAGTTTGCGGACGGGCTGCGCAAAGTAAGCATCCACTCCATCTATTACCACTACATCGATGCGAGACTGCGTCTCAAGCTCAACACGAATGATTTCTCCATCTGGCTGGAAAGGGAACTGGACCTATCCGAAGCGGCCGGCAAGATCAACCGTATTGATATTTACACCTCGACACTGGAAGAAGTGCGGCGCGGCATTCTGAAAGTTGTCGAAGCAGAGATGGACCATGCGTGCTTACCCTGATATCGCGGCGATTCGAAATGCACATGGTCTTGAAGAACAGTTCTGGAGTATTGGATGAACGATAAGAACTCGGGGAAAACTGTAGTGGTCGAAGACGGCGGTAATACCGTAGAACACCAGCAACGAGAACATCCAGAGACCGAAATTGCGCAAAACTCTGCCAAGGAGCTAACGCTGGCGCCGCCACCTGGCATTGAGCGCCGTTTCCGTCAGACCGATTTACCGGCGCATTTCATAGAACGCCGCAAACATCCCCATATTAATACGGAGCAGCCTCCATTGCCTGCTCCTCCGCGGCTTGACGACTATGAGCCGATTATCGGCAAGCCGGAACTGGATGAGATCCGTTTTCTCGCGCGCTATCTTCGCGGCAAAACGGTCAAGATGGTCAATTCCACGGCGCTGGGCGGAGGCGTGGCGGAAATCCTGAATCGCCTGATTCCCCTGATGAACGAGCTTGAAGTCGTCACACGGTGGGACGTCATCACGGGCGGCAATGACTTTTTTGAAGTGACAAAAGGCTTTCACAACGCGCTGCACGGCGGCGACTACAACCTGACGCGTCAGATTCAGGACATCTTCATGGCCTACAGCGAGCAGAATCGCAAGCGCATGGAATTTGCGGAGGACCTGATCGTGATTCACGATCC
>DASXZE010000383.1:0-5887 GCA_036502105.1 Candidatus Angelobacter sp.
CCCGTAGCTGCGAGTTTCAAATACTGCTGCTCTGTGGCGGTAACATTGCCGGTGCGTTCGGTCATTTTGGCAATGCCCAGTGTCGCTACAGTGTTTGCCGGATCAAGCTCCGCGGCTTTTTGATACGCAGCCAGAGATTCCTGCGGCTGGCTTTCTTCCGTTAGCTGGGCCAGTGAGAGCCATGCTCCGGCCAGTGCTTGCTGTCCGCCGATAGTAGGCTTCAATGTGACGGCGACTTTGAGTGCGGTTGCGGCGGCGGTGAGATCGCTGGACTTCCCTAATGTGAGTCCAAGATTTTGTTGCGCTTCAAACCATTTAGGATCAAGCGCGGTGGCTTTTTTGTATGCGGTAATGGCTTCCGCATTTTTGCTGAGATGGCTTTGCGCGAATCCGAGATCGAACCACGCCTGCGGATTTTCAGCTTGCTGGGTGACGATGGTCAGCAGTTTTTCTTCGGCCTGCGCATACTGCTGTTTTTGCAAAAGTGATTCTGCGTCTTTTAGATTATCTGCCGCACGCTCTTCTGCCGCGCGATCTGCCGCTGCCTGCTGGCGCGACTTTTGCGTTGGGCGCTGCGCTACGGCATGCAGCGCACAACTTGCCAGAACTGTAATCGCGATGGCCTTATTTATGCCCATTGGATACAGAGGTCTCGTCTTTTAAGATGCGCGCCAGCCATTTACCGGTATAGGACTTTGCTGATTTTGCCACGACTTCCGGTGGTCCGGCTACAACTAACTGTCCGCCGCGGCCGCCACCTTCGGGTCCAAGATCTAAAATCCAGTCCGAGACTTTTATTACGTCTAAACTGTGTTCAATGCAAATCACTGAGCCGCCTGCATCAATGAGCTTGCGGAATGCCGTGAGCAGCTTGCTTACATCGTCAAAGTGGAGGCCCGTGGTTGGCTCGTCAAAAATATACAGCGCACCTTTGCCGGCGCGGGCTTTCTTGCGCTGCTCTTTTTCTTCTGGCGTTGCCGGATCAAAGCCCTGGGCGCGTCCGCTGGGGACAAGATGTGCTCCCAGCTTCATGCGTTGTGCTTCGCCGCCGCTGAGCGTGGTGGCGGATTGTCCCAGGCGCAAGTAGCCGAGGCCAACTTCTTCGAGCACGCGCATTTTGTCAGTGATCTTCGGATGGCCCGAAAAAAATTGCAGTGCCTCACGCACAGTGATGCTCAGCACCTCATGAATATTTTTTCCCTTGTAGCGCACATCCAGCACCGCCGGCTTGTAGCGCATGCCTTTGCAATCTTCGCAGACTAACTCCACGTCGGCGAGAAACTGCATTTCCACGGTCACAGTGCCGTCGCCTTGACACGCCTCGCACCTTCCGCCCGGAATATTAAACGAAAAAAATCCCGCGCCAAATCCGCGCTTCACCGCTTCCGGCACAGACGCAAAAACTTCGCGGATGGCGTCAAATGCCTTGATATACGTCACCGGATTACTGCGGGGCGTCCGGCCAATGGGACTTTGGTCCACTAAGATTATGTCGGAAATATATTGGCCGCCGGTGACGCGCTTAAATCCACTCGCTGCCGGCCCTGTTCCAGCAGTGATGCCTTTTTCCGCAGCCAGCGCCTGATACAAAACGTCATGCACCAGCGTGGATTTTCCCGAACCTGACACGCCCGTGATTGCCACCAGCATCCCGAGCGGAATCTCCACGTTGATGTTCTTCAGATTGTGTGCGCGTGCGCCTTCAATGCGGATCATCGGCACGCCCGGCGTTCTGCGCGTTTGCGGAATCTGTATTCGCAGCTCGTGGTTCAGGTATCTGCCGGTGAGCGACTGCGGCATCTTCTTGATCTGATCGTACGTAGCCGACGCCATCACGCGGCCGCCGTTCTCTCCCGCGCCAGGGCCAAGATCCAAAATAAGATCTGAAGCCCGCATTACTTCAGGATCGTGTTCCACCACCAAGATCGTGTTTCCCAGATCCCGCAGTTCATGCAGGATATTCACCAGCCGCGCCGTATCCCGGCTGTGCAAACCAATCGACGGTTCGTCCAGCACATAAAGCGCGCCCACCAGCCGCGAGCCCAGTGACGTTGCCAGTTGAATCCTCTGCGCTTCGCCGCCGCTGAGCGTTGCGGCCAGGCGGTCCAGCGTAAGATATTCCAGTCCAACGTCATTCAGGAACTTCAGGCGTTCCTGCACCTGCTCCAGAATTTTTCCCGCGATGTCTGCCTGCTCGCGCGACAAAGTCAGCGTCTTAAAAAACTCCGCGGCCTGTTCAATCGTCAACTGCGTGAGCTCGCGAATATTTTTGCTTTCAATCTTTACCTGCAGCGCATCCGCCCGCAACCGCCCGCCACCGCACTCCGGACACACCGCATACCCGCGATACCTGCTCAAAAACACGCGCACATGCAGCTTGTATTTCTTGCGTTCCAGCGCCGCAAAAAATCCCTGTATGCCGGGGAATTTGCCTTCGCCTTCAAGCACCAGCTGCTGCTGGTCTTTTTCCAGGTCCTGCCACGCGACATCCATCGGCACGCCGCTCGTCTTGGCAAACTTCCGCAACTCCGCCATGTACGCGCGATACTTCGGCTTGTTCCACGGCTCAATCGCGCCA
Organism: Candidatus Angelobacter sp.; assembly: GCA_036502105.1. GTDB lineage: Bacteria > Acidobacteriota > Terriglobia > Terriglobales > Acidobacteriaceae > Angelobacter. The sequence goes on from DASXZE010000383.1 coordinate 2,579, forward strand.
TCGCCCAGCGTCTTGCCCACATCAGGAATCACCAGGTTCAAATCAAAATCAATCGTGTTGCCAAAACCCTGGCATCGCGGACACGCGCCAAAAGGATTGTTAAACGAAAACAGCGGCGGCTCCGGCTCTTCATACTTAATGCCGCAGTTCTTGCATTCAAACTTATGTGAGAACCGCCACTGTCTTGCATCTTCGCCTTCACGCGGCGCGGTCTGAAATACCGTCTCTCCGGCCTCGCGATAACCCGTCTCCAGCGCATCCACAATGCGTGATCGCTGGTCCGCGGCCACAACAATTCTGTCCACCAGCACATACACCGTCTGGCTGAAATCAATATCCAGCAATGATTCCGGCGTGGAGAACTCAAAGATCTGCCCGCCCTGGAAGAGCCGTCCAAAACCTTTTTTGCGCAGATCAAACAACCGTTCGCGCAGCGCATTCAACACCGGCTCCGGAACCGCCGCAGCCTTGGCCCCAGCAGCTTTGGCGCCCGCCTTCTTTGCGCGACCCTTCTTCGCTTTCTCCGCCTGCGTCAGCACCACAGAAGCCTGGACAGGGAAGAGCACATTCAGCCGCGTGCCTTCGTCCAAAGCAAGAAGAGTTTGTGCCACTTCATCGACGGTATCTTTCTTTACTTCCTGTCCACAGTTGCGGCAAAACGTGCGGCCCACCCGCGCATAGAGCAGGCGCAGATAGTCGTAGATTTCGGTGGCTGTAGCCACGGTGGAGCGCGGATTGCGCGTAGAATTTTTCTGCTTAATGGCAATCGCCGGCGCAATGCCATCAATCAAATCAACGTCCGGCTTCTCAATGCGCTCCAGAAACTGCCGCGCATACGCCGACAGCGATTCCACATACCGCCGCTGCCCTTCGGCATAAATCGTGTCAAAAGCCAGCGAGCTCTTGCCGCTGCCAGAGACGCCAGTCACCACCGTCAACGCATTGTGCGGAATGTCAAAATCAATGTTCTTCAAGTTGTGTACGCGCGCCCCGCGCACAGTTATGCTTTCGCTCTCCGTGACCTTCTGTTTCCCGATAATGTTTTCTGATACTGCCATGTTTACCCGGTTCCCAATCAGCTCTCATCACAGGGCCATGCCCTTTGCCATGAAGACAATCTGCATAGACGCTGCTCCTGCCTGCGAATCTCAGATCTTGAGACTTCGCGTTCGACAGGGAAGCCGCAGGGCTACTGGCAGGCCCAATGAGTGAGGCTGAATCCTCTATTGTACTTGGTTTTTGTGCTGAGAAGATATCTACGAGATGTATTGAGTGGTGGTTTATTCTTGGTTTTCAAATGACCCGATTTTAGCGATCTCCAGTTGCTTTTCTCCGTGCCTCCGTGTCTCCATGGTGAAAGTTTTTGCTGGTTGCTTTTGGCTTCAATGACCCGATTTTGGCAATTCCAGCGATTCTGGCAATCTCCCCATCTGCTCCGCTGCCGTCAAGCGTAAGCAGTAATAGTTGCTGCTACTGTCTTACCACTATCGTCTTCAACTCCAGCACCTCCAGCGGACATTCAATCCAGTTATGGCTCCAGCACACGATCAAATCGCAACCACCCACGGGATGGCCATGAAACAAAAAATTCCGGCTTTCGTATTCAAATTCTATTTTTACCCGTTGCCATCTGTCGCGTTCCACCTGGCGCAATGCTTCGCAGTCCGGAAATTCTGTTTGAATGCGACTTACGGCAAATCCCAATTGCCTTGCGAGTCCGCCAAAAAGAAAAACCACGCCTTGCTCATTAATCGGAGCGCAGGTCAGTGGTGAGAGTAATAAAGGTTCCCCATACATGGGCTGTCCCACCATAATTCTCGGTCGCAGAGAGGTGCTTTTATTTGACCCAGACGTCCTGTTTTTGGCCTTTACCAGCTGATAGTGCGTCGCAATGATGTCTAGTACATCTTCAAACTCCCCTTCCAGCTTTTCCTTCTTGGCAAACTCCATCATGATCAGCGGCACCCGAGACCAGCCTCCGGCATGGCGTATCAGTGGGCGCACGCTATTCTTGCTTCGTTTGTCGTACTCTTCCATCGTCGGTATCTTGCTCAGCTTGCGTACTACCTCCGCCCAGCCCAGGAATAGAGTTTTTATTGGCAATTCATATCCAGCGCCGTGCGCTTCCATCCCGCAAGCAGCCAATGCTTTCACATGGGTCCCAAAGATTTTGCGGATATCGTATTTGTTGATATTCGCGTGTCGGCGCAATTCCGTGCTGGTCGGAGCATGTTCCAGTTTGGCTGCGCATTCCATGATCCTGGCAATTACTTCTTCTTTAGTCATTTCGTCTCCAAATAAGAAAAGCCACCGCAATGGGTGGCTCTCTGTGTTTAAATTTTTTTGTTTTTTGATGTGGAGCGCAGGCGTCCTCGCCTGCGTCTTGTTTTTGGCTAATTGCTAAGTGCCAATTGCTAACTGCAGCGGCCAAAGGCCGCAAGACACACTTCTTCCCGCAGGCGTAATGAGCATTTAAAAAATCATGCTCTTACGGGAAAAGTTAACTTCTGGCTGGAGTCTCAACCAAAAACCCATGGTCAAGAGCCAAAAGTCTGCTTAGCGGTTGCAGGCCTTTCTGGGTCTCCCCACCGATGCCGCTCTCGGTCTTTCTATAGCGTATAATAAGCGAATGCTGTCAAAGCTGTCAAGAGGTAAAATTCCACGGCAGTTTTACGTTTCTCTGCACAAAGTCCTTTTTCGATATAACAAATCAATCGTGGAATCATGGTCCTTTATGTTTCGAAAATATTTCAGCAGCAATTGCCGCTTGCTTTGGAAACCAAGGAGGAGAATCGGAATTGGACAAACCAAATACCTCTCGCAATTTGTCTTCGCCTTGTGCACCAATGAGCAGCATCGCTAGTTGAAAGATACAAACACCCTTAGAGAGCGGTCTATTGACCGGTCGATTCCAGAGCGGAATGCAAAGGCGGAAATATTCAGTGATGTCATCAGAATATTTTGTTAGTGCCCGGCGCAGATCATCCAATGTTGCAAAGCCAGCTTTTATAGACAAATTGGCCCAATGCTCAATAGTAGCCGATTTGGCGGATTCAAGTGTTGCCCCGGCAATTGCAGCAAACCTGCGGTCGATCTCGTGTACAACAGGTTCAAATGCGATCAGTGTGGGAAGTGACACTGGATCGATCGCAATATTGCGTACATCCGCTTGCACTCTGATGTCGACGGAGCGTTTGTATGTGTTCTTCTGATTTCTTAGGCTCAGAAATTCCGCCTCAGCAATTTCAAGAAGGGCGGCTATGCGGTAAAATTTTCGTTTAATCTCAGGAGGATATGCATCTTGGAGGT
>DASXZE010000384.1:0-5599 GCA_036502105.1 Candidatus Angelobacter sp.
GGAAACACTTCCCTCTGACGGCCACATGCCCATAGGACGCACGCCGAAAACCTGCTCATGCAGCGTAAGGCCGCGCGCTATCTGCTCACGCGCATCTTCCGCATGGCTAAAGCGATTGGCCGGCAGCGGCAAGCCGCCATGGGAAACCGCGCCCATGTCGGTGTCACAAAGCAGAGGCAAAATGGGATGGTAAAAAGGTGAGGTTGAAAGCTCAATCTCTTGCTTCTTGGCCGCGTCAGCATACGCGGGCAGAACTTTGCCGAGAAAATCTTTCTGTATCCGGATCACCTGCTGCTGATCTTCCAGCGAATAATCACGGCCTTTTTCAATCAGCTCGTGAATGGTGGGGTCGGCGAGAAAAAATTCATCCATCCAGGCAATTTGTGAGAGTACTTGCAGATCAGTAATATCGCCGTTGGTCATACGTTTTGCGTTGGCTTGAAAATCCTGCGGACGTGCATGGAACTCTTCCGCCAGCTCACGATAACGCGGATACCGGCCAATCATATTGTCGGCATTGGCCTGGAAAAGATATTGCAGCGCAAACAGCCGCTCAGACAAATCCATCTCAGAGGCTGGACGCGCCGCCACCTGGAAAAAAGGATCTTGCGCCGTGCCGGTGACATATTCCTGCAATTGCGTAACCAGTGACGGAACCAGATTGAAGGTCTGATGAAAGCCGGGAAATTCGTCCAGCAGCTTCACCATGCCGTAATAATCCTTGAGCGCGTGCAGACGCACCCACGGCAGGCGATATTCCCCGGTGACCAGGTCCTTATAATACGGCTGGTGCATGTGCCAGAGAAATACGAGATGGACCTCAGGGGTACCCATTCATCCATTAATAACACAGGCTGGCATCTGCTAAACTTTTAGCAAGAAAAAACGCGTGCGCATTTTTACCCGTTACATATTGAAGGAAGTGCTGTGGCACGGGCTCATTGGAGCCTCTGTGTTTACGTTCGTGATTTTTATGCGCGAACTTACACGCATCCTTGAAGCCGTGGTGCGCAACAGCGCGCCCTTTCCCAGCGTGGCAGAAATTTTCTTTCTTACGCTTCCTGCGGCCCTGAAAGTCACTATCCCCATGGGCGTACTCGTGGGCATTCTGCTGGGCCTGAGCCGTATGGCTGCAGATAGTGAAGTTACGGCCATGCGCGCCTCCGGTGTGAGCGTGCGCAAGTTTCTTAAAATAATCTCAGTTTTCGGCATTGCTGCCTGGATTTTTGCGCTCGTCAATACCGTCATCGTTGAGCCTCGCTCGGCTGCCGCGCTGGCGAAGCTGCAAACTAAGCTGGCTGCCACCCAGATTTCCTTTGAAGTCCAACCGCATGTTTTTTATGAAGGCTTCAGAAATCATGTTCTCTATGTGGAGGACGTGAGCAGCGCTTCGGGCGCGGCTGTCTGGAAAAATGTTTTTGATGCCGACATCAGCATACCTGGCACGCCCAAAATTACCATCGCCAAGCAAGCTGTAGTCAGTGCGATTGGCAACGACACCATTCGCCTGCACCTGATCAACGGCGAGACGCATGACACTAACTCGCGCACGCCTGATCAATACACAATCACCACATTTGAAGAGACTGATATTGCCATCAGCCTGCCGCCGGTGGAAAAGCCCGCGCAGGACGCTGTCCCGGTAGCGCAGCTCTCTACGCGCGACCTGTATAAGCAGAGCTTTAATTCCAATAAAGACCTTGGCCATTGGTATTGGATTGAATTCAATCGTCGCCTGGCGCTGCCCACAGCATGCCTGGTGTTGGTGCTGATCGGTATTCCGCTGGGCCTGTCGGCCAAAAAAGGCGGCAAGGGCGCCGGTTTTGTCCTGACGATTGTTCTGGTCTTTATTTATTACTTTATCTCCATCATTGGCGTCTCGCTAGCCCGCGGAGGCAAAGTTTCTCCGGTGCTGGGCGTGTGGATGGCCAACATTATTTTTGCCATTATCGGCACCGTTCTGCTCGCGCGCACTGACAAAATCCCAATCGAACTGGGCCTGGGACAGATGCTGCTGGGCCAGTTCAAAGGCACTTTCGGAAAACTCTTCTCTGCGAAAAACGAGGAGCCAGCCAATGGCGGCCGACGGCGCGCGCGCCTTTTCAGCTTTCCCCTGATCCTTGACGATTACGTTCTGCGCAACTTCGTCAGCTATCTGCTGCTGATTCTTTCGAGCCTGGTTGTGCTGTTTCTGGTCTTCACATACTTTGAGTTGCTGTCAGATATTGTGAGAAAGAAAATTCCGCTGGTTACGCAGCTGGAATATCTGCTCAACTTTATTCCGTCAGTGCTCTACCAGATCACGCCGCTGGCCGTGCTGCTGGCCGTGCTGGTGATGTTTGGATTGATGCAGAAATCCAACGAAATTACCGCCATGAAGGCCACCGGCGTCAGCATCTATCGGACGGTGGTTCCTATTCTGGTCATCGCCATTACACTGGCGGGCGGGCTTTTCATTCTTGACCAGTGGTATCTGCCTTACGCCAACAAACGCGTTGAGACTTTGCGCAACCTGATTAAAGGCAAGCCGGCGCAGACGTATCTGCGTCCTGACCGCAAATGGATTTTCGGTGAAAGCCACAAACGAAAAGACGGCACGGAAGAAAACCGCAAGATTTATTACTACGAAGCGTTTGATCCTGACCGCAACACTTTTGCCAGCATATCGGCCTTTGAGCTGAATCCGCATTCCTTCCAGATGGTGAAGCGCATTTACGCAGCGCGCTCACGCTGGGCCGACCACTTGCAGAAATGGACCTTTGAAAACGGCTGGCAGCGCACATGGAGCAACGCACCCGGAGCCGATCTGCGCGAAGACTTGCGCAAGTTTGACGTAAGCACTTTCGCCGAACTCGACGAGCCACCGAACTACTTTAAGAAAGAAGTACTGCAATCCTCTGAGATGAATTACGAGGAGCTGCGCCACTATATCTACGACCTGCAACAGGGCGGCTTTGACGTGGTGCGCCTGCGCGTCCAGTTGCAGAAGAAGATCGCCTTCCCGCTGATCACGCTGGTAATGGCGATTCTCGCAGTGCCCTTTGCACTCTCCGGCGGACGCCGCGGCGCGCTCAGCGGCGTGGTGGTGGCGCTGGTCATCGGCGTAACTTACGTTCTTACTTCCAGCCTGTTTGAAGCCATGGGCAACGTGAGCCAGCTTCCGCCGTTGATTGCTGCGTGGTCGCCTGACTTGATTTTTGGGTTGGCTGGCGGGTACATGATTATGAAGACGCCTTCTTGAAAAATGCTTCACCGCAAAGGACGCAGAGGACGCAAGGTAAACAAAAGCTTCAACCACAAAGGTCACGAAGAAACACAAAGTGAGTGCTTGTCTGCAGGGGATATTCTCGTAGTGAGCGCTGTCGTTTCTATTCCTTCAATTCTGGCTGTTAAAATCATCTAGTAACAACAAGCGCTTGGTAATCCTCATGGGCAAAAGTCTTAAACCGCTGTGGCCGTATCTCAAGAGATATCGCATCACTCTGCTCTTGGGGGCGATCACGGTTTTGTTCAACAACGGCCTGGGCGTTCTCTCGCCTCAAGTCATTCAGCGGGCGATTGATTATCTGAACCATGCCAAAAGCATTGAGCACAAAAGGATCCTGCTTTATGCCGGGATTCTGGTGGGGCTGGCGCTGTGCAAGGGAGTGTTCCAGTTTCTTACGCGCTGGCTGATTATCGGCGTGTCGCGCGAGATTGAATACGATCTGCGCAACGATCTCTTTCGCCATCTGGAATCTCTTTCATTCTCGCACTACCAGAAGAACCGCACCGGCGACATTATGGCCCGCGCCACCAACGATCTAAACGCCGTGCGCATGCTGATTGGGCCGGCCATTATGTACACGGCAAACACGCTGGTGTTTACCGCGGCGGCGCTGGTTTTTATGTGGCACATCAGCCCCAAGCTCACGCTCTATGCCTTTGCTCCTTTGCCCATTGCGAGCGTGGTGGTGCAGTACATAGGAAGCAGGATCCATGAGCGGTTTGAGAAAATTCAGGCGCAGTTTTCTGATATCTCGGCCCGCGCGCAGGAGAATTTTTCCGGCGCACGCGTAGTGCGGGCTTACGCGCAGGAAGAGGCCGAGATTGCGCTCTTTGAAAAAGCCAACCAGGAATATGTGGCACGCAGCCTGCCTCTGGCGCGGCTGACGGGAATGCTCTGGCCCACGCTGGAACTGCTATTGGGTTTTGCCATTGTGATTGTTTTATGGATCGGTGGACGTGAAGTGCTTGCAGGCCGCATGACTCTGGGCCAGTTTGTTGCGTTCAATACCTATATCGTAATGCTTACCTGGCCGATCATTGCGATGGGCTGGGTCATTAATCTTTTCCAGCGCGGCACGGCTTCCATGGTGCGAATCGATGAAATCTTTAAAGTTCTGCCGGAGATTACCGATGCCCAGGTTGCCCCCGATCTTAAGAATGTTACGACCGTCCGCGGAGAGATTGAATTTTGCCATCTCAATTTCAGTTATAACAGCGTGCCAGTTTTGAAAGATATCAATTTAAAAATCCCGGCAGGCAGCAGCCTGGCGATTGTTGGGCCAACCGGCTCAGGCAAAACCACGCTGGTGAGCCTGCTGCCGCGCATTTATGACACAACGCCCGGCTCTGTGCTGCTGGATGGACGCCCAATCTTGGAATATCCGTTGGAAACGCTGCGCCAGAACATTGGCTACGTGCCCCAGGAAACTTTTTTGTTCAGCGATTCCATCCGCGAAAATATCGCCTTTGGTGTAGAAAACGCCAGTGACGATGCGGTGCGCGCCGCCGCGGAAGCAGCGAACATCGCCACAGACATTGAAGGCTTTGCCGACGGCTACGAAACGCTGGTGGGAGAACGCGGCATCACTCTGTCTGGCGGACAGAAACAGCGCACCGCCATTGCCCGCGCCATTATTCGCAATCCGCGCATTCTGGTTCTGGACGACGCGCTTTCCAGCGTTGACACCTACACGGAAGAAAAAATTCTGGAGCACCTGCGGCAGGTGATGCATGGGCGCACCACGATCTTTATTTCTCATCGGGTCTCGACTATCCGGAACGCTGACCGCATTGCCGTGCTGCATGAAGGTCGCGTGGTTGAACTGGGCACGCACGACGAACTCCTTGCCCGCAACGGCTACTACACCGATCTTTATAACAAGCAGTTGCTGGAAGAAGAATTGGCCCGGGTCGGATGAAGCGTGTCGTAATACCTGAACTGCTGGATACTGACGCTGGCACTGCCAAAGAAGTTTCAACATCATTGGAAGACCTGCGCCGGTTGAACTTATGGTTCGGCGGCGTTCATACGATGTCCAGTTTGTTGCGCCGCGTGGCAGAGCAGCGGCACTTAAAAGAACTGTCCTGGGTCGATGTGGCTGGCGGTGAGGGTTATGTGGCCACGCGTACGCAGCGTAAGCTGGCAAAATCTGGAATTACGACGCACCCTGTGATTCTGGACCGCGCTCCAACGCATCTTGGCAGCGCGCATCCGGCGGTCTGCAGCGATGCTACGGCGCTTCCCTTTCGCGACAACAGCTTTGACGCCGTGGGCTGCTCACTTTTTCTGCATCATCTGGAGCCTGCGCAGATTATCCAGTTTGCGCAGGAA
>DASXZE010000385.1:0-17709 GCA_036502105.1 Candidatus Angelobacter sp.
TATGGATCTCGCCCCCAAACAGCTTCGCCTTGAAGAATCGCTCCGCGCGCTCGGACGCACGCTGGTGGCTTATTCTGGCGGCGTTGATTCGGCGTATCTTGCATGGGCGGCACACAAGGTTTTGGGGCAGGACATGCTTGCGGTGATCGCGGATTCACCCAGTCTGGCGCGTACGCAGCTAAAAGACGCGCTGGCTTTTGCTGAAGAACACGGCATTCCGATTGAAGTTATACAGACTGCGGAGATGGACCGGCCGGAGTATATCCGCAACGACCGCCAGCGCTGTTTCCACTGTAAAGACGAGCTTTTTAAGGTCATGCAGCAGTTTGCGGAAAAGCGCGACTTCCAGTCGATTGCCTATGGCGTGAATGTTGACGACCAGAACGATTTCCGTCCCGGACAGACTGCGGCACGGCAGCACCATGTGGCTGCGCCACTGCTTCAGGCAGGTCTTGGCAAAGCGGACATACGCGAATTGGCGCAGAGTGCAGGCTTGCGCGTATGGGAGAAGCCTGCCTCGGCCTGCCTTTCATCAAGGATCGAGTATGGCAGGCCGGTTACGCTGGAGGCACTTTCTGCCGTGGAACGAGGTGAAGAAGCGCTGCATGGGCTGGGATTCCGCCAGTGCCGAGTGCGCCACCATGGCGAGATTGCCCGGATTGAGATTGCCAAAGACGAACTGGCGCGCGCGCTTACGCCGCACATGTTTGCCGAGTTTACCCGGATATTCAAAAGCCTTGGCTTTGCCTTTGTGGCAGTCGATACTGAAGGATTCCGCTCCGGGTCCATGAATACCGGTATCTCGTCCCAACCGCTGGTGAAGCTTATATCCTGAGTTTAAGCGGGCCTTCATGAGATAATTTGGAAGGCAGTTCTCTGGCCAAGATGGCATAGTCCAGCCCGGATTTAGCGACGGGCTACCATCACCGGCAGAGACGCAGAAAAACAGTCAGTACCGTGAAACTCCGGTATTGCATGTAAACCTAATTGTACGGGGAGGCGGCTGTTGATCCAGGTGAGCAAATTTTGGAGCAGGTTAGGCGTCTGCAGTCTGGCTTTGGCCATGCCGCTACTCATTGGCTGTCCTGGCGGCGGGTCAGATAAAGAGGTCATGGCGAAGGTGAATGGATACAAGATCCTTCGTGCAGAAGTGGACAAGACCTACAACACGCAGGTTGCCGGTTCTCCGCAAAAGCCCACGCCAACTGAAGAGGAAGCCCTGCGCCTGAACGTGCTGGGGCAGATGATCTATAACCAGTTGCAGCTCCAGAGGGCAGAAAAACTTGGCATTATTGCCACCGATGACGAAGTTGAAACCAAATTCAACCAGGCCAAGGCGCCGTATTCCCAGGAACAATTCCAGAAGCTCTTAAAAGATCGCGGCTTCACGGAAGAAGATTACAAGCTGGAAATCCGCCGCAACCTGACGATTGAAAAGCTGACCAACAAAGAAATTGCCTCCAAGGTCACGATTTCCGATCCTGACATTCTGGGCTACTACAACCAGAACAAAGCCGAATTCAACCTGATTGAGCCACGCTATAGTCTGGCGACCATTTTTGTGAGCAACCAGCCTTCAACCGAGCCGGGACACACCAGTGACCGGGCCCAGACAGATGCGCAGGCAAAAAAGAAAATACAGATTCTTTTCAACCGGCTGGAAAGTGGCGAAGACTTTAGCGAACTGGCACAGAAATACTCTGAAGACCCTGACACCGCACGTTCCGGCGGCGCTGTGGGGCCGGTTCCGGAATCACAGATCATGAATCTTGATCCTGCCACGCGCGACGCAGTCCAGAAGCTGAAAGCCGGGCAATGGTCACAGCCAATTCCCGCCGTGGATGGCCGGAGCCACACGCAGACCGGATACCAGATTGTGCGGCTCAACGCCAAAGAGAGCGCCGGGCAGCGAGACTTTAACGATCCTCAGGTACAGCAGTTCATCCGCAACAAGCTGCGCAGCCAGCGCGAACAGATACTGAAGGCCGCTTATGATGAAGCTCTGCGCGATGACGCCGTGATTCACAACTACTACGCCGAGCAAATCCTCAAGGAATCCGGAGCGAAATAAAGCTTTTACTTTTCTCCCACAAACTGTTCCATCACGGCTTTGCGAAGCTGGTCTGGCGGGAGCAAGCCCTGGGAAAGAATAAAGTCATGGAACTTCATGGCGTCAAACTTCTTTCCCATTTTCGCTTCCACATCTTTGCGTAGCGAGAGCAACCGGGTGTAGCCATAAAAGTATGAAGTGGCCTGCCCCGGCGCGCGGAAGGTATAGCGCTCCACTTCAGTGTTGGCAAACGCTTCTGAGAGCACAACGTCCTGCGTCAGGACGCGCATGGCGTCTTCCGGCTTGACCTTGCCGCTCTGCAATTCCGGATCAAGAAACGCACGGGCTGCGCGCATCAAGCGCAGTTGCAGCGAGATCAGCTGCCCATCCAGCGGCATGTAAGGCTTGGTAATGTATTCGGCGTACAGTCCCCAGCCCTCTACATTGGTGCTGTTGAAAGCATAGAGCGAACGTGCCAGTGACACGCCGCGCTCAATCATTGAGGCAAACTGCAGTTCATGGCCCGGACGCGCTTCATGCGCCGTGAGTGTCCAGGTGGAAGCCGTGTAAGTGAAATCGTCAATCTTTTTAGTCTGCGATGAGCCGGGAGCCGTGGGAACATTCAAGGGCAGAACAAACGTGCCTTGCTGTCCGGTATTGTTCAAAAGCGGCGGCGGGTCCATGTGTGCCGCGGGCTGCTGGGCGGTTTCAGCAGCGCTGGCCAGGCGAATGCGCGCCGGGCGATCGGGCAATGTCACCAGCTTTTCACGCCGGATAATCTCTTCAATATTCTTCAGCGTCTGTTCATACTGCGGCAGAATGGCTTCGCCCACAAGCTGGTCTTTTTTGAGTTCGCGGATCACGTCACGATAATCGCTGGATTTCCAGCCTTTTTCCTTTGCGATTTTGGCCGCAATCTCCTGCATCTCCTGCTGATATTCCGTGAAGGCCTTGTGCGCCATGGCGGTTAGCTGGTCCTGGGGAATATCCACGCCGAACTGTACCAGGCTGAAAGCGTATTCCTCCGGAGGCAGGCGGAAATCGGTACGCGCCCTGGGAAGAATTTCCTGCTTGACCCAGGCGTTGTAATCAATGAGCTGCTGTTTGATCTTGGCAAAAGCTTCCTGGTAGCCATCGATTTTGTATTTATCAAAGAGCTGCGCAATCCCGTTGATAAAGAAATCTGCGCGGGCCAGATCGGTTTCTACCTGCACCTTCGCCGGTCCCAGTTGGCCGGGTTTACGCCACTCCAATGTGCGCGCCTTGGCCTGCTCGGTGATCGGCTCAAAGCCCGGCTCCATGCCGGCATATTTGCGCAGGCGTATCAGCGCTTTCTTGCGGCGGTCTTCCGGGACCTGATCATCCAGCAGTCCGTGCAGACCGGAAAATACCAGCTGGCCAACATTGAAGTAGGGCATCTCATACTTCTCATCCAGTTCCTGGCCATGGCGATTTTCCTCAACCGCCTTGATCATGATCTGCAGATCCTGTTTCACCAGCGGATCTTTCTCCACGGCAAGCGCTTTCTGCAATTGCTGCAGAGCAGCCAGCTCGTCTGCCTTGGCCAATTCCCGCCGGTTTGAGGGAAACTGCGAAATCTGATCGTCTGACGCTGCTATCCCTTCCTGGGAAGCGAACTCAGGCGCATATTTAAACTGCACTTTGAGTAGAGCTTCAGCAAACTCATTGCTGCGTTTGATCCACTCTTTTTGATCTGGGGCGCTTGGTGCGGCAGCTTTGGCTTGTGCGCCTGCGGTGGCGGCAGTGGTGAGCAGAGCAAGGCAAAGCAGAAGGGATGGGGAGAGTTTACGCATCTTTGGCTATTCCTCTTAATAACTTAGTTTTTGACGGCTGCCGAAATAGAAGGAAAGCACTGGCTCACTCAATTTCCGCCAGCGACTGCCCCGCTTCCACGGCAGCGCCTTCCACCACGTTGATTTTTTTTAATACACCGCTTTTTGGCGCTTTGAGCTCATTCTGCATCTTCATGGCTTCAATCACGATCACGCTTTGTCCGGCTTCCACCTGTGCGCCCACGGCGGCCATAATACGCACCACTTTGCCGGGCATGGGAGCGGTAATCTTTTTTACGCCTTGCTCAGAAGCTCCAGCACGCTGCCGCGAACGAAACGATCGGGGATCTCGCACAGCCACGCCAAACCGCGCATGGCCCACAACAATGTTGGTTTCTGCGCCGATGATTTCCTGCTTTACTTCATAGGATTTGCCGTCCAGCAAAAGCGAGAGAACGCCTTCCTGAACGAAAACTGCGTCTATGGGCAATACGCGCCCGTTGAGCTTGCAGTTCCATGCTTGCTCAGTTCGAACCAGTTCGACGCGATAAACCATTTCCGCAATAGTGACTTCATAGATCATTCGTTGCGGACTCCTTCAGTTCGGGCGGTGCGCTTCCAGGCCGAAGGCTGAGATTGTTGAGCGATCTCAGTGGTTGCGCTGCTGTTCTGGCTATTTTTCTGGGCTGACGCGGCGGCAAACAGCGCGGCAGAGACAGCGGCGATCTCAGCCAAGGATTCTGTGCCGGTTGAAGCAGCAGCTTTGGTTGCCAGCAGGCGGTCCAGAAATCCGGTATCAATGCGCGCCGCTACAAAATCAGGATGTTCCAGAATGCGCCGGAAGAGCCCCAAATTTGTCTTGATCCCGCCAACAAAGTATTCGTCCAGTGCACGGCGCATCCGCGCGATGGCGGCGGGACGGTCAGCCGCATACACGATGAGTTTGGCCAGCATGGGATCGTAGTCCAGCGGGACGGTCCAGCCTTCATAAACGCCGCTGTCTTCGCGCACTCCCGGACCTGACGGGCGCAGCAGTTTGGTGATTTTTCCCGGCGAAGGAAAGAAATTGTTCTCTGGATCTTCCGCATACAGGCGGCATTCAATGGCGTGTCCGCGCAGTGTAATGTCTTGTTGCTGAAATGGAAGCTTTTCTCCCGAGGCAATGCGCAACTGCAGATGAACCAGATCCAGACCGGTTACCAGTTCTGTAACCGGATGCTCCACCTGCAAACGGGTATTCATCTCCAGGAAGTAGAAATTGCGCTGGGCATCGACAAGGAACTCTATGGTGCCGGCATTGGTGTATCCCGCAGATTTAGCGGCCTGCACCGCCACTGCGCCCATGCGCTGGCGCATGTCTTCGCCAATGACTGCAGAAGGCGCTTCCTCAATCACCTTCTGGTGGCGACGCTGCACAGAGCATTCACGCTCGCCCAGAAAGACCACGTTGCCGTGTTCGTCGCCAAGTACCTGAATTTCAATGTGACGCGGGTTCTCAATAAATTTCTCAACGTAGATTTCGCCGTCATTGAAAGAGCGCAGCGCTTCGCTCTGCGCGGTCTCGAAGCTGGACTTCATCTCCGCCGGCGACTTCACCAGGCGCATGCCCTTGCCACCGCCTCCGGCAGCAGCCTTGATCATCACAGGAAAGCCCACGCTGGCGGCCATATCTTCGGCTTCAGCCAGCGTAAGACCGCGCGCTGAGCCTGGCACCATGGGAACACCTGCAGCTTTCATGGCTGTGCGCGCACGCGTCTTGGAGCCCATGAGTTCCATAGCGGATGGCGGCGGACCAATGAATTTGACTCGGGCATCCGCACAGGCCCGGGCGAACGCCGCGTTTTCAGAGAGGAATCCGTAGCCCGGATGGATGGCTTCTGCCCCACAACGTTTGGCTACTTCCAGAATTTTTGCCACATTCAAATAAGATTCGCGGGCGGGCGCCGGGCCAACCAGATAAGCTTCGTCGGCTTTACTGACGTGAAGAGCGTTGCGATCAACGTCAGAGAAAACAGCCACAGAAGCAATGCCCATTTCACGGCACGCGCGTATTACGCGTACTGCAATCTCGCCGCGATTCGCAATGAGCACTTTTTTGAACATGGGAAACCTTTGATTGTAACAACAAAGCCTGCAGCCTTTTTTGCGCCGCTGTGAATAGATGCGTTTGGGAGAGGCACATTGTGCGTACAAAATGCCTTTGCGCTTACAAAAGAAAAGCCCCTCCAATACGAGGAGGGGCAAAATCGAGAAATGCTAATTTACTGCTTCGTTTTTGGCTGGTCCAGGATAATACCGCCGCTGGTTTTCTTGGCTGCTTCTTCCGCTTTTTTCTTGCGCGCGCCCATGGCTTTATCGCTCCAGTCATTGGCGTCTTTTACGTACTCGGCGCGGGTCTGTGCGTCTTCACAGGTCATATCGTTGGCCTTGCGACGATATAACAGGTTCATGAAGGCCATGGCGTCGTCGTAATCCTGGCGTTTGTCGATGGCGGTTTGCAGCATTTTCATGCCTTCGTCCACCACTGCGCCGTCTTTCGCCTTCATGGCGTCGCAAATTTTCTGGCTGCCTTTGCCTTTCAATTCGTCGTCAACTTTTATGCCTTCCTTGCCCTTGATATCGCCGGCATCCTTGAAGGTCTGCGTCCAGTCGATCACGCCGACGGAGTAATAAGTTTCCGGATCATTCGGGTCGGCAGTAATGGCCTTTTTGTAATACTCGCGAGCATCATCGAACTTTTTCTGCTGCATTTCCAGATAAGCGATGCCCTTGAGACTGGTTACGTTATTCGAATCTTTCTCAAGTACCTGTTTGTACTGGTCAATGGCCAGTTGCGCGTTGCGCAGATTTTCCGGTGTTTCCACGCCAGGGACATATTGCTGGGCATAGGCGGTGGCAAGATACATTTTGGCCACCTTAAGGTCGCTATCCAGATTGACGGAGTTTTTGAAATGCTCAATCGCCTCTTCATAATTGGCGGCCCTGAAGGACTGGACGCCTTTGTTGAGTTGATCGCGGGCCTTGAGTTTGTTGCAGCCGGCTGTGCTCAGTAGTAGTGCTGCGACGGCCACTACCGTCACGAGTCGTGCGGTCCTGTTCATCTTTTGCTGCTCCCTTACCGGAGTCAAAAATTTTCCACGTCAGAGGAAGAAACTCACGGGGACGCGCGGCTCGCCGCCCATCCCCATTTTCTGAGGAGTTCTTTCTTGTTACTGTCCTGCTTCGATCTTTGCCGTAATCAAGCCAATCCTGTCGATCACGTTGGTGCCCCGGGCGATGTCAATTACCTGGGCCACGTTTTGAAATTCAACTTCTGGATCGCCTTTTACAAACATCACGCGTTCCGCGCGGGTCTTAAAGATGTCAGTCAGACGGGTCTGGAGATTTTCCAGTTCCACGTCTTCCTGATTGATCCTGTATTTCACTTTGCCGCCGTCCTGCATTACCTGGACCACGACTGTGCGATCAGTCTGGGTTTCAGGCTGGTGCGGAGGAGGCGGCTGCGGAACCAGCGCTTCAAGCCCTTTCGGCGTCAGCGGCGTGATGACCATGAAAATAATCAGCAGCACCAGCAAAACGTCGATCAGCGGCGTTACGTTGATATCGGCGGTCTGTCCGCCGCCACCGCCAGTTGTCATTGACATAAATTAATCCTCGTTTACCTGGTTCAGACGTACAAGGTTCAGTTACTGTGGAGGCTTGGGAGCAGTCGGATTCTGTTTTTGCTCCGTCAGCAGCCCAACCTGATCCACGCCGGCAGAGCGGACATCGTCCACCACTTCCACCACTGCCTTGTACTTGGCGCGCGCGTCAGCCTTCACAAATACCTGTTTGTTTGTGCGCGAAGACACTTTGTCTTTTACCTTCAGGGTCAACTCTTCAGGCGTTACGGTCTGCGTATCCAGAAAAACTTTTCCGTCCCGCATGACGGCGACAATTACAGCGTCTTCCTTGTCGGCATCAGGCATGGGAGCCGGATTGTTGGCTTTGGCCAGATCCACTGACTGGCCCTTCTGGAGCATAGGGGTGATTACCATGAAGATAATCAGTAAAACCAGCATAACGTCCACCATCGGTGTCACGTTAATATTGGAATTTACTTTTGCCCCTTCATTGCGAACATTTATGGCCATTGATCCGCTCCCGGCTTACCGCCGCACCGTGGCAGTCCGTTTCAAGAAGTAGTCAACCAGCTCGCTGGATGAGTTGTCCATTTCCACGTCAAATGCTTCCACTTTGCCGGTGAAAAAATTGAACATCATAACGGCCGGGATAGCTACGAACAGTCCCAGAGCAGTGGTCACCAGCGCTTCAGAAATACCGCCTGCTACCGCGCCCAGACCAGTGGCCTTCTGTTCAGAAATCTTTTTGAAGGCGTTAAGAATACCGATAACTGTTCCGAACAGTCCCACGAATGGCGCTGTGGAGCCGATGGTGGCAAGTCCGCCCAGACCACGCTTCAATTCCGCGTGAACAATGGCTTCAGCCCGTTCCAGGGCGCGCTTGCTGGCTTCAATCTGCTCGCCAGGGATTTCCGTGGATTCGCCGTGGGCCTTGAATTCCTGCAGGCCAGCGGTAACGACCTTGGCCAGATGGCTCTTTTTGTTGCGCTCGGCCACGCGGATAGCTTCATCCAATTTGCCTTCACGCAATGCGCCGGCAACCACCGGGGCGAACTGGCGAGACTGTTTGCGGGCTGCGCTGAAAGCGATGTAACGGTCAATCATCACACCGATGGACCAGGCCGACATAATAAATAGAACGCATACGACGATCTGGGCGACCCAGCTCATCTGCTTCCACAAGTGGATGGGATCCCAGCCGATATTGGAATCGTCAGCAGCGGCCTGGAAAAGCCAGAATGCGAGCATGTGCGCTTTGGCGACCATGAGAGTTGCAATGTTTGCGAAAAGCATGAGTTTAAGTTTTCCTCCTCAGAACTTTATAAGAACTTTTATTTGCCAGATACCTGCCCCCGAAAGGGCCGGCCGAAAATAGAGAACAGCGCTACAAAAGACGGTCTTTTCACTCCCAGGGGCCTAAAGACTGACGAATGTTGACTCAGCTGCTCTTTGCTACAAACCGCTTACATGTGGAACTGGACTCTAACCTGTGTTTCCACTTCCACCGGATCGCCGTTCAAAATATAAGGCTTGTACCGCCACTGTTTCACGGCCTCCATTGCGGCCTGGATAAGAATCGGATTCCCCGAAACGGCCCGTAGGTTTTCGATGACGCCAGTCTTGCTTATAGTTGCCTGCAGGATCACGTCACCCTGAATATGGGTCATACGCGCCATGGGCGGATATGTGGGCGTAACGTCATGGGTCTTAAGGCCTTCCATAACACCAGAGGAGATTCGCTGCTTCTGCGGCGTAGCCACTTTTGGCGGTGGCGTGGTTGAACCGATAATGCCGCCAATCACACCACTGGAAGAACCCCCCGGAACACCTCCCACAACACCACCGACAATACCGGAGGGCTGAGGTGCTTCTTCTTCCGTGATCATTTTTACGACTTTGGGGATCTTGGTAGGCGTGCGCAGCGCGCCATCCACAATTTCACTCACTTTTTGGATATGCTGAATTTGAGGCGCGGCGGGTGGAGGCGGCGGGGGCGGCGGGGGCGGAGCTACCAGCCACGTTGTGAGCTGCCCTTTAGGCAGGGCCTCAGTAAAAATAAGGGGCAGTAATACCAGAAAACCCACAAGACACAACTGAACTACCGTTGAAATCAACCCAGTCCACTTCTGGTTGGTCTTAATTCTGCCGCCGGACTCCATCAGGCTGTCTTCAAACATGCCTTTTCTCCAATCCTAGGGGGACTCGTGATACTTAAATTGGACACCGGGACTGTCTGTTTTGCTCCCAAAAAACCGGAAAAATATCCGGCCCTATACTTTCACGCGAACTTTGCCTTTCGCGCCGGTAGCAGGCAATGCTGCTGAACCACGTCCTGTTTTGCTGTTCCGCCAATCCGTATAAGCCACCAGCATCGGGGCCGCCACGGCAATCGACGAATATGTGCCTATTATGATGCCGACTACCAGAGCAAAGGAGAACCCATGCAGTACTTCTCCGCCAAAAAGATACAACGAGAGCACCGTCAGAAACGTCAGCCCGGAGGTCAAAATCGTCCGGCTCAGGGTCTGATTGATGCTTCTGTTTACGATCTCTGACAGGCTTTCCCGCCGCATGATTTTTACGTTTTCCCGGATACGGTCAAACACCACAATGGTGTCGTTCATCGAGTATCCGACCAGCGTGAGAATCGCGGCGATAACAGTAAGGGTTATCTCCTGGTTCGTCAAGGAGAACGCGCCCACGGTGATTAAAGTATCGTGAAAAACCGCTACTACTGCAGCTACGCCGTAGATAAGTTCAAAACGGAACCACAGGTAAACCAGCATGGCCAGCAGTGAGAATCCCACGGCCATGGTGGCCTGTCTTCTCAACTGGCTTCCTACTTGAGGCCCAACCGTATCACCGCCACGCACGCCAAAATTGCTGGCGCTGAAGTCCTGTTTCAGCGCGTCCAGCGCCGCGTCAGGGATGGCGCCTTTCAGGTCGTCCATGCTCCGCAGCACTCCGCCCTTGACCAGGTCGCGCACATTCAGCACATCGCGCGCAATTTTGTCATAGTCTGCCGGAGCGGCATGCATGGGATCTCTGGCCAGCAGCGCGCCGCGCACTGCGGCAAAGCCAATCCGGTCACTATTGTTGATGTTCTGCTTGCCCGCGACTGCATTCGTCTCCAGCGCGTTGATGATCCCTACCTTGCCTTTATCCAGATCGGCTTCACTGGTCTCTTTCAAGTCCAGCTTGATCACCACTTCATTGCTGCCAGCGTCTCCAAAACGCTGGATCACCGCGTTATGCAATCCGGCCTTGTCCAGGTCGGAGCGGATGGCTGGAATTTTGGGGGCATCCACGAATTTCACATACACCAGCGTGCCGCCACGGAAATCCACGCCCAGCGGAATGCCGTGCCAGAGCAACATGGAAAGAATGCCAGCTACGCTGAATACCAGCGAGAAGCTGAGGAAGTACCATTTCTTGCCGAGAAAATCGATATTTGTATTGCGAAAAAATTCCACTGTTTTTTGACCTTTTGAGCTAGATGCTTAAAGCTTCGCCTCGCCCCTTGCGGCTGAGGACAGCATCGAAAATGACGCGTGAAACAAAAACTGCCGTGAACAGATTGGCCAGCAAACCAAAAATCAGCGTAAGACCAAAGCCGCTGACCGGCCCCGTGCCCACAAAGAACAGAATGATTGCGGAAACAATCGTGGTGACGTGGGTATCCAGAATCGTGGTCCAGGCGCGATCAAAACCCTGGTCAACCGCCGCCGCGGGAGGTTTCCCGCTGCGCAATTCTTCCCGTATGCGTTCAAAAATCAGCACATTGGAATCCACGCCCATGCCTACCGTTAAGATCACACCTGCAATTCCTGGCAGCGTTAACACCGCGCCAAAGAAGCCCATAAAGCCCAGCAGAATCACCAGGTTCAGGATCAAGGCCAGATCAGCATTGATGCCCGCGCCGCGGTAGTAAACCAGCATAAAGATCAGGACCGCGGCCATGCCGGCAATTGCGGCATTTACACCGGCGCGAATGGAATCCGCACCTAGCGCTGGCCCAACCGTACGTTCGGTCAGATAGTGCAAGCTGGCAGGCAGAGCGCCAGAGCGCAGCAGCATGGCCAGGTCCTTTGCGCTTTCCTGCGTGAATCCGCCTTCAATAATTCCGCTGTCGCCAATTTGCCCGTTAATGGAGGGCGCGGTAATCACCTTGTTGTCCAGCACAATCGCCAGATTGCTGGGATCAGCACTGTCTTTGCTGTGCGCCGCGGTGAATAGAGAAAATTTCTTTCCCGCCGCCGCAGTCAGATAAAAGTTAACAATCGGCTCATTGGTATCTGATTTGTTGCCCGGATCTGCGCTGCGAATGTCCGTACCGCTGACGACGGGAATGCGGCTGACAATCGTAAAACCGCTGTCCTGGCCACCTTTAGGCTTGTTCGGCATCACCACTGCATTGGGAGGCAACACACCCTGATGCGCCTGCAAGGCAGCCTGTTCCGTGGGATAAGGTGTGCCATGGTCCAGCGCTTCACGCAGCTCAAGGCGCGCGGTGGACTGAATAATTTCTTTCACTCGGCCGGGATCATCTACACCGGGAAGCTGCACCAGAATCTGGTTATCGCCCAGACCGTTTTTCTGGATCACAGGCTCACTCACGCCCAGGCTGTCCACGCGGGTGCGGATGGCCTCAATCGATTGCTCCAGCGTGCGGTCCTTTAAGTCAGACAGGATTTGCGGCTTCATGGTCAGAATCCAGCTGCTGTCAGCGCCGCCAACCACGTCATAATCAGTCAAATGGTCTGAGACAATACCGCGCACGGTGGAAGATGCGTCAGGAGAAGTTACTCCCTTAATCACGATCTTTTCCGGCTGGTTATCCAGCTTGGCAATGTCGGCGTACGTCACCTTGGCTTTTTGCAGTTCGTCGCGCAGAACTTCAATTGCATGGTCAGACTGTGCGCCCACGGCGTCATTCACCATCACCTGAAGAATCAGGTGGGTTCCGCCCTTTAAATCAAGACCCAGATGGATCTTCTCCAACATGGCCTCTTTAAGCCCTTGCTTGCTGAAACTTTTGGGAATGCCCAGCATGCCGTAAATAAAAATCAGCAGGATGGCAATAATGATTCCGGTTTTTATGAGTAAATTTTTCTGCATGTTCTTGAACGTCGCTTCTCTTACGCTGGTTTTTTCTCTTGTTCGTCTTCGCGATTAATGGAAACAATCGATGTCTTGGCAATTTCAAGCCGCAAATTGTCCGGCGGCACGCGCAGGTGCATGGAATCGTCTTTGAGAGCGATCACAATGCCGCGAATTCCGCCGCTGGTGGTCACACGGTCGCCCGTCTTCAGACCGTTTAAAACTTCCTGCCAGCGCTTGGTTTTGCGCTGCTGAAAATAAAACGTTCCAAAAATAAAAAGCAAGGGCAGGAGCAGGAAGATGCCCAGGCCTCCGCCTGCAGACTGCAGTAGAAGAAAGCTGATCGCGTTGTTTACCATTTGCTGCTCGTCATTTTGCTGCTCATCATATAGAAAAGATTGCCTTCACAGCCACACGCACACTCGCCTCACATACGTGGGAGAGCTAAACCCTGATTTGTGACCGCTGATCAAATCCCGCCCGGGACTCATGGCACGTTGGTGCCGGAGTAATTCGGAGGTTTTTACTTCTTTGTGACACTGAACCATTTGTAACGCTGAACCAGGGAACTCAGGTCAAGGACACACTGCCTGACAGCACTCCTGTGAGGTCCCCAAGCGTTATAGCATGACGTACCGACCGCATAGTGTCAAGGTAGTAGGCCAGATTATGAATGGTGTTTAATATCCCGGCCAGCGGTTCGGCGGAAACAAACAGGTGCCGCAGGTAGGCGCGGGTGTAACGCATGCACACCCGGCACTTGCAATTGACGTCAGGAGGATTCTGGTCCTGGGCAAAACGCGCGTTCTTGATGTTGAGACGCCCTTCTGAGGTAAACAGCAGGCCATGGCGCGCCGCCCTGGTCGGTAGCACACAGTCCATCATGTCCACTCCCATGGCCGCGTATCGTACTATTTCCTCCGGATACCCCACACCCATTACATAACGCGGCTTGTCCTTTGGCAGTATTTCCAGCGCGGTAGCAATCATTTCCATGGTCTTTTCCCGCGATTCACCCACGCTCAGCCCGCCAATGGCATATCCCGGAAAATCCAGCTCCACCGTGCGCTCAGCCGATTCCCGCCGCAAATCAGCATACATGCCGCCCTGGACGATGCCGAATAAAGCAGGCGCTTTGGGAAGGTTTTGGACCGCAGCCGCCCCCGGCTGCGCAGAACCCAGTTGCGCGGAAGCTGATTCTTCAGTTTTTCCGATGTCCCGATTACCAGATGTCCCGATCCCTCGATCTCCCCAAGGTGTTTCCTGCTTATGCGCCTCAAAATAATCTTTTGACCGTTTCGCCCAGCGTAGCGTCAACTCCATTGACCGTCGTGCCCGGTCACGCTCCGCCGGATGCTCCGTACACTCATCGAAGGCCATCACAATGTCCGCGCCCAAGGCAATTTGAATCTCCATGGAACGCTCAGGGGTAAATAAATGTGACGTCCCATCAAGATGCGAGCGGAAACTTACGCCCTCTTCCGTCACTTTGCGCAACTCGCTCAGGCTGAAAACCTGGAAGCCGCCGGAATCCGTAAGCAGCGCCCGCTCCCAGCTCATGAACTTGTGCAGCCCGCCCAGCTTGCGCACCAGCTCATGCCCAGGCCGTAGATACAGATGGTAGGTGTTGCCCAGAATGATCCTCGCGCCCAAATCTTCCAAAACATCCTGTGGGACGGCCTTCACCGTGGCTGCGGTTCCTACCGGCATAAACGTAGGCGTATCAATAGGGCCGTGCGCGGTATCAATACGCGAGAGGCGGGCAGCGCCGGCTTGGGCTTGAATGGAAAAAGGAAGAAGCACGAGGATTATGTTACAGGCTATTTTTTAAATATTCCGAGCGCAAGCGAGGAATCCCTATCATCAATCCACAGGAAAGCAATCCAGCTGCGACTACACAAGAGTTTTCTGAACTTCTACAAAGCACTGATCGGCTTCTATATTACTTGGCGTTATCATCTGCCAATGGGCCGTATCCTTTCAGCAATGCCTGAATTTCATCTCCTGAATCCTGATGCCCGTGTCTCTTGAGAAAGAATGAAACCGCCATGAGAACTATCGTCGTTACAGTGGTGGTAATTTCGTAGAGTTCTCTCTCACTGTAGTTGTTGATCACTTCATGCTTCACGAAACGCCTGCCGATTTGGTGCATGCCACCGTGAGTGTAACTGTTGAGATGCTTCCATGTTGCGGTTTTGAAATTTTGAAAGAAGCTTCCGATACCATATGCGTTATCCAGCGCAGTTGCAATCTCCCCGAACTCTAAATCGATTTTATCTTTCTCATTGAATTTCTTAACTTCCTCATCCGAAGCAGGCAAATTAAACCAAAGCGCGCGAAATGCTCCTTCAACAACAGGCCGAACGAGCGCAGACGCTGAACCTGCCTTATCGTGCATCACCAGCAGCAGCACCGACTCTTGATGCTCAATCAGTACTGAGATAAAACCAATGACGGTTACCGTACGGGAATCATCCTGAAATTGATGCCTTGCAATTATTGGCTTTGCAGCTTGCATGGCCTTCTCACAGCGAACCAGATGCTCTTTCAGCTCATTCGTCATATTCGTTAAAACCTCACATTCCTTTCGAGCAAAGGTCAGAAATCTTTTCCCCAAGGAGTGCCATGCGGCTCTGATCTTGAAATTACCAAACAGCTTTCTGCTCAGCTACTTGGAATTATTGCCCAAGGGGAAAGTAAAAAATTAGGCGCTCCAACTGGCTTGAACCCTCATTGATGCCGCTCCGCAACCTTCGCCGGATTCACGATCGTCCGCGTCACTGTTCCTCGTCCGATTTCCGCTGCGCCGTTGTGCGCCGTCACGCGAAAAACATAGAACCGGCCATTCTCTGATTCCAGCACCGCATCAGCCTTCACCAGCATGCTAATCATGGTGGGCGCGCGATGTTCAATGTTAATGGCCGTGCCCACGCTGAT
This sequence comes from Candidatus Angelobacter sp., assembly GCA_036502105.1. Taxonomy (GTDB): domain Bacteria; phylum Acidobacteriota; class Terriglobia; order Terriglobales; family Acidobacteriaceae; genus Angelobacter. The sequence continues at coordinate 15,504 of DASXZE010000385.1, forward strand.
CTCGCCTTCATCGAGGAACGGCAGCATGGCGTTGGAGGCGGCCCATTCCATGAGTCCGATCATGTTGGGCGTGGAATAAATCGGAGGCAGTTCGGCCTTGTGATAGCTGAGCGTGTGCTTGTGCTCAACCGTTTCTTCAGCGTGGCCCTGCATTCCCAGGGGGACTTGTTTTGCCATGCCAAAGACTCTAGCAAAGCCAACCGCTGTAGCAAAGTTGAAGACCTGGCAAAGCAAAGACGGTAGCAAAATCGCGGCCTGAGTGAAGGTCGCCGCAATAAAAGTTTGCCGCAAAAAAAGAAAAGGCCAAGCGGCATGCCGCCTGGCCACTCACGCAACAATCAAGCTAAAGTGCGTTGGGGCTTAAGTTGTTGTATAGGGCCTGGTCTGAATCGTTGAGTTTAGTGGTGGTCGCAATGCCGGCGTGTTTCTTCCAGATCGTGCCGGCGCTTTTCTGCCTGGCGGCTATGCTCGCCGTGCTTGGCAATGGCGTCCTGCAGTTTGGCTTCTGCTTCATGGATACGGCGTTCACACCTATCTTCAGCAACCGCTGTGGTGGACATGGCTGCGCCCAGCATTCCGGTCAGGATCATGCCGGCAATCAGTGCTTTACTTTTTTTCAACATGCTTTTCTCCTCCAAGTTTTACAAATCAACGTTTTACAAACAAACGTTTTACAAATAACGTTTTGCAAGCAAATGCTGCAAAAACATCCTACCGTTAGATGCATCCAGAGCACACGGTGCCTGGTGTTAAAAAAAGCGCCGAGGGGTAAGCAAGAAGGTTCCTCTCGTCTGCCAGCGTTATTAGAAACATGTAACCAAACGCGTTCTTCACAACATATGGTGCAATCCTGCCTCTGGCTGGGCCCAAACCAGCGCCGGCAATTTGCGCTGTATAATTAAGAATTGCCCTCATGAGATCAAGACAAGCAGTGAATTCCGCAACAAACAAGAACAGGATCCGCTCCACCACCGTGGTGTGCGTGCGCCGTGGCAACAGCGTTGTCATGGCCGCCGATGGCCAGGTTACGCTGGGTGAAGGCGTGATTAAACACACCGCCCGCAAGATTCGCCGGCTGTATAACGAGAAAATTCTCGCTGGATTTGCCGGGTCCACCGCTGACGCGTTTTCCCTCTTCGGCCGCTTTGAGGCCAAGCTGGAGCAATACCACGGCAATCTGGGACGCGCCGCAGTGGAACTGGCCAAGGAATGGCGGACAGACAAAATGCTGCGCCACCTCGAAGCGCTTTTGCTCGTGGCCGATACCAGCCTCACGTTTCTCATCAGTGGCGCAGGTGACGTAATTGAGCCAGACGGCGGCGTGGCAGCCATTGGCAGCGGCGGCTCATACGCGCTGGCCGCAGCCCGTGCGTTGATGGACAACACTGAACTCCCGGCGCGCAAGATCGCGGAAGAAGCAATGAAGGTGGCGGGAAAGATTTGCATTTACACCAATGAGAACTTCACGGTGGAAGAGCTCACGTCGGGCCTTGAAAAATCGACCCCAGAAAAAGCGGGCTGACCCGCGCATTTGAAAATCAATGCCAGCAGGTTATTCAGGAACGCCGCTCATCCAGAAAATCGGGATTAAGCCCGGACACCGGATCGTACTGCGCAACCATCCGGCCAGCTTTTTAAAAGACCTGGGCCAATTTCCTGAAGGCGTGCAAAGTTCAGAGCGCCTCACCGGCAAGGCGAACGTAGTGGTTTATTTCACTGACCGCGCAGCCGAACTGGCAAAAGATTTCCCCGGCTCGCCATCGCCCTGGTTCCCGATGGCATGGTGTGGATCGGCTGGCCCAAGAAAGCCAGCGGCCGCACAACGGACTTGAATGAAAATATTGTCCGCGACATTGGATTGGAATGCGGATTAGTCGATGTAAAAGTCTGCGCGATTGATGAAACATGGTCAGGATTGAAATTTGTGATTCGCGTGAAAGACAGGAAAGTAAGCAAATAGCAATTGGCAAATGGCAATTAGCAAACCAGAGATAAGACGCGCATTTGAGTTGTCTCTCGTAAATACAGATACTCAACTGCTAGAGTCCGGATTACTGTTTGGCCAATTGCTAATTGCCAACTGCTAAAGGAGTTTTATGGCAATTTACCTACCGAGCGTGGCGGAAGAAAGCGATGTCCTGTTGGACGACCTCACGCCCAAAGAAATCGTGGTTGAGTTGGATAAATATGTAATCGGCCAGCATGA
>DASXZE010000386.1:0-22349 GCA_036502105.1 Candidatus Angelobacter sp.
CGCGCTAGCTGTTGCCGCGACGCATCCACTTTTTAACCCGCAATCCAATACGCAGTCACCGTTTCCCAGTGATCGCCTGACCGTATTGGATGGACAGCAGATTACTGGCTTGCGCGTGGCTGTACCTTTGCCGAACTGCGCCACCAACCCTTCAGACTGTGCTGACATTACGCTGTTGAACCAGCTCGACGGATTCAATCTTCAGCCACGGCTCTCCATTCCTTTTGACGGCGCGATTGATGTATCCACCGTGAGCAGCAAGACCGTGTTCCTGTTGAAGCTGCCCGGCGCTGGATTGGGCGAAGATCAGATTGAAGATTTCCGCGCGCAGGTAATCGGGATCAACCAGATCGTATGGGACCCGGCCAGCCTCACGCTGTTTGCGGAATCCAATGACCATCTGGATGAAGATTCCAATTACGCATTGGTCGTAACCACCGGCGTACATGACGCCGCAGGACATCCAATCTCCGCGACCTCAGCTTTCACGCAGTTCGCCAATGGTGGCGGCGGCAACGGCAATGGCGGCGGTAATGGCAATGGTAATAACAACGACCGCCTGTTGCAGCGCTATCAGCAGGCATTGCAGCATGTGGTAAATAATGATGTGCTCCGGCAGATCGGCCTTCGCCGTGAAGATGTGGCAGCAGCCAGCGTCTTCACCACGGAAAGCGCCACTGCCACGCTGCGCAGCATCCGCGAGCAGGTAAAAGCCGCAGCTGCGCCGGCTGTGAACTTCAATATCGGATCCAAAGGTGAGAAGACGGTATTTCCGCTGAACACTGTAAGCGGTCTCACCTGGAATGTGCAGGCCTTAACTGTGGGCCCGCTGGTTCCCACCAGCTTGAACACCACGCTGGGTGCATTGCAGGTTTTCCCGGGAGCAATTGGCACAATCGCCTTTGGCAGCTTCCCCTCAACGCAATTCAAGAATGCCGGGGTCTTTATTTCGCAGGTGCCAACGCGCAACAGGGTTCCTGCACAGAATACAGAGACTCTTTACTTCAACCTCTTTATTCCTTCAGGCCCGCGCCCCACCAACGGCTGGCCGGTAGCCATCTTTGGCCACGGATTTACTGACAGCAAGCAGGGTGCTCCATTCGCCGTTGCATCGGTTTTGGCGCACGAAGGCATTGCCAGCATCGCCATTAACGTAGTTGGTCACGGCTTTGGCCCCAACAGCACGCTCACGTTGAATCAGGGCGCCACCGCCACCACCTTCCCTGAAGGCGGACGCGGCTTTGACCAGGACGGCAATGGCCAGATCACCAGCTCAGAAGGCTCTTCCACATTCTTTGCCAGCGCGCAGGGAACCATTGGTTCTCGCGATGCTCTGCAACAGACCGTGGCTGACCTCATGCAGTTGGTTCGCGCCATTCAGGGCGGGATTGACGCTGATGGAAATGGTCTGCCAGACCTGGATGCCAACCGCATCTATTACGCCGGACAGTCTTTTGGCGGAATTTACGGCACCATGTTCCTCGGCATTGAGCCGGATATCAAGGCTGGCGTACCCAACGTTCCCGGCGGCTCCATTATTGATATTGTCCGCCTGAGCCCGTCATTCCAGCTTTTGCTCACGCAGGCCCTTTCCGTGCGCATTCCGGTGCTGCTCAACGCCGGCCCGCCGCTCTTCTTTAATGACAACAGTCCGCTGCGCAATCTGCCTCCGGTCATCAACAATGTTCCGGGTGCCATTGCCATTCAGACGGTGGAAGACACCAGCCGCTGGCTCGGACAGGCCGGCGATCCCGTGGCCTGGGCGCCGTTCATCCGCAAAGATCCTCTGCCGGGTGATCAGGCGAAGCCAGTTATTGTACAGTTTGCGCGCGGTGACGAAACCGTGCCCAATCCAACCGCGACAGCGCTGATCCGCTCCGGTGATTTGACGGACCGCACCACGTTCTATCGCAATGACATTGCGTTTGCCGTAGGCGTGAGCACGTTGAAGAACCCGCATACGTTCCTCACGTCGCTGCCTTCGCCCATTGCGATTGAGCCGCAACTCCAGATCGGAATCTTCTTCGCCAGCAATGGCGCAGTGGTGATCGATCCGGACAGCATTGGTCTGTTCCCATCGGCAGTGCCGCCGTTGTTTGAAGTGCCAATCGCCGGCCCATTGCCGGAAGACCTGGGCTTCCTGCCGTAAAGACAGTTGCCGCAGATCAGCGCAGATAAACGCTGATTTCGGATAAAAAACTAGCCGCGAATTTCGCGAATGAACACGAATCATCAAAATTGATTCGCGTAGTTCGCGTTAATTCGCGGCTAAATTCTTTTGATCTGCGATTATCTGCGAATGGTTTTTTACAATCCTTAAACATAACGAAAGGCGCGAACGTCACAAGTCTTGCGGCAGTCCTGTAGTGAAGAGTTTAATAAGCAATAGGAACCTCTCGCTCGCTCCGCTCAAGATTCAAAAAAGATTCGTGTTCATTCGTGAAAATTCGCGGCTAGTTTCTTGATCTGCGATTATCTGCGCAAATCTGCGGCGATTCTCACCACTTCATGCGCTCGCGCAACCCAGTAATATGCGCCACATGATGGTTTCCATGCCAGCTATAGAGTTGCAGCAGCCAATCCACGTCATGCGAGCCAGACGCGGGATGGGTAAATTTGCGCAGAAAATCCTCGTGCTTCAGTGATCGGATCAGCACGGCCCAGCGCGCATGCAGAGAGTCCAGCAGCGCGAGTGAAACTTCCACAGGTGTCAGCTCTGAGTCTTTCAATTTGGCCCATTCTGCTTCTTCATAGGCCTTGATGGTGGGTTCGTTTTCCGTCAGGGCCCATTTAAAGCGGATATAGGCATTCAGGTGGCTGTCGGGAACGTGGTGCACGACCTGCCGGACAGTCCAGCCTCCGTCCCGATAGGGGATATTGAGCTGGTCTTCTTTCAGACCGGCCACGGCTTGGCGCATCCGGACGGGCAATGCCGCAATCTGGTCTATATGGCGAGTGCGAGTCTCAGGCGTGGGATTAGGGTCAGGAACGAAACGGCCAGTGGGATAACGGAGATCGGTCATGGAAAAACCTCGCATAAATCAGGCTGGATTACACAAAAAATACTCTCATAAAGGCTTCATTATGAGTAAATTATAAGCAGATATGGACTTAGCTTTTTTATCCGGTTGCAGAAAAATCTTGACGTTTAGGGAATTGCCGTTTAAGTTATAACGTTCCTAGACGGATGGGCTTCGTACCTGACTTTGTTCCGAGCAATGGCCATTCAAAAACAAAGTTAAAAATTTAAGCAACTGAGATGGCAGTATTTGCGTCTAATAGTCGCATACAGCTCTCTCTGGAAATTTTCCCCAACATCAGATTTTTATATGCCTTAGATGAGGCAGAAGAGTTGGGTTGCAGTGCGTCTTATCCAGACAGGCACGTAAATATTTGAATTCATTCGTAATTGTAAGAATCAAAAACTTATATATACCAGTGAACTAATAACTAAGGAGAAAAAACAGACATGCGCTCTGACTTGATTTATCACGCACTTGATACAGTGCGGAACCGCTATCTTCTTTGCCAAACCATCTCAAAGGCAACGCGGAAGTTTCACAAGCCCAACACCCGTGTGCAAGAGACGATGAACGAAGTTTTGGTACGCGTCGGCAAGGCCCACGAGGCCGAATCGGTGATCGAACTTAAATCAGCCGAAAAAGTTGTCGATCAGCAGCGTCGCGCTGCATAATAGGCTTTCCTGAAAATCCCGCCGGGCCAGGCGCCTGGCGGGTCCTCAGGTTTTCTGAGGGGACAAATCCCACGCCTTTTGGTCCACGCACTCCTTCCTTACCAATCTAGAAAACTCCCGTAGGTGACTATTCATGACAATCGCAGAACTCAAAGAAAAAAATATTACTGAGCTTACCAAGATCGCGCGCACCCTCGACCTGCCTGGCGCCAGCGGTCTCCGCAAGCAGGACCTCATCTTCAAAATCCTGCAGGCCCAGAGTGAAAAAGAAGGACACATCTTCGCTGAAGGTGTGCTGGAAATCCTGCCCGATGGCTATGGCTTCCTCCGCTCTCCTGATTACAACTACCTGCCCGGCCCGGACGATATTTATGTGTCACCCTCGCAGATCCGCAAGTTCGACCTGAAAACCGGTGACACCATCAGCGGCCAGGTGCGTCCGCCGCATGAAGGCGAAAAATATTTTGCGCTGGTAAAAATTGAAGCGGTCAACTTTGAATCGCCGGAAGAAGCGCGCAACAAGATTTTGTTTGATAACCTCACGCCGCTGTATCCGCAGGAGCGGCTCAAGGTTGAGACCGTTCGTGAAAATGTAAGCGGACGCGTCATGGACCTGCTCACGCCCATCGGCAAGGGCCAGCGCGGCTTGATCGTAGCTCCGCCGCGTACCGGCAAGACCATGCTCTTGCAGAATATCGCCAACTCCATTACTACCAATCATCCTGAAGTTGTGTTGATCGTGCTGCTGATTGATGAGCGTCCGGAAGAAGTTACGGACATGCAGCGTTCGGTGAAAGGCGAAGTTATCTCTTCCACCTTTGACGAACCGGCAGCCCGCCACGTGCAGGTAGCAGAAATGGTGATTGAGAAAGCCAAGCGCCTCGTCGAGCATAAACGCGACGTAGTTATCCTGCTCGACTCCATCACGCGTCTTGCGCGCGCTTACAACACTATTGTTCCGCCTTCAGGCAAAGTGCTCTCCGGCGGCGTTGACTCTAACGCACTGCAGCGGCCAAAACGTTTCTTTGGCGCGGCCCGCAACATTGAAGAAGGCGGGTCTTTGACCATCATAGCTACCGCCCTTGTAGAAACCGGCTCACGCATGGATGACGTGATCTTTGAAGAATTCAAAGGTACCGGCAACATGGAAATCATTCTTGACCGCAAGCTGGTTGATAAGCGCGTGTTCCCGGCAATCGACATTCAGCGCTCCGGCACGCGTAAGGAAGAATTGTTGATCGCGAAAGAAGACCTGGCGCGCATCTGGGTGCTGCGCCGCGTGCTGAACCCGCTTTCACCGGTGGAAGCCATGGAATTGCTGATCGATAAGATGGGCAAGACGCCCTCGAACAGCCAGTTCCTCTCGAACATGAGTTCGATATAAAAAAAGTAGTTGGTATTTAGTACTTAGTATTTAGCAAAAACAAAATCAGCCGTGAATTTGGCGACGAACGCGAATCGAAATTCCGATTCATGTTTATTCGCGAAATTCGCGGCTAAGTTTTTTGATCAGCGCCCATCTGCGTAAATCAGCGGTGAAAAGGTTTTGATTTAGCTAATGGCTAACTGCTAATTGCTAATTGCTGCTGTCCTAGCAATGCACAATCTTCTCTGACTTAATCCCTTTCGTGGCATTGCGCGTGTCCACCACCAGTTTTGATTCCTGCACAATTTTTTTGTAATCGTAATCGGTGTGGTCAGTCACGATTAACGCGCAATCATACTGGCCCAGCTTTTCCAGAGGAGCGCAGGTCATCTGCAGGTTGTATTTGCGGCCTCGTCCAACTTTGGGGAAATAAGGATCATTGTAGGAAACTTCCGCGCCTCGCTTCTGCAGCTCTTCAATAATCGTCAGCGCTGGTGATTCACGCAGGTCGTCGATGTCACGCTTGTAAGCCACGCCGAGCACCAGAACCTTTGATCCGTTCAGGGCTTTCTTGTGCTGGTTGAGCGCAGCAGTTACGGCATCGACAACGTGAAATGGCATGGCCGAATTTACTTCACCCGCCAGTTCAATGAAGCGTGTATGGAAGTCAAACTCTTTGGCTTTCCATGAGAGATAAAAAGGATCGACCGGAATGCAGTGTCCGCCCAGCCCAGGTCCGGGATAAAACGGCTGGAAGCCAAACGGCTTGGTGGATGCCGCGCGAATCACTTCCCAAATATCAATGTTCATGCGCAAGCAGAGCATCTTGAGTTCATTCACCAACGCGATATTTACGCAGCGATAAATATTTTCCAGCAGCTTGGTCATCTCTGCCACTGCCGGGCTGGAGACGGGAACCACGCGGTTAAAAATTGAGTTGTAAATGGCGCCCGCAACTTCTGAGGCCGCCGGATTCATGCCGCCAATCACTTTGGGAATATCTTTGCGCGCCACCGTGTCATTGCCCGGATCTTCACGCTCGGGAGAAAAAGCGACAAGAAGAGCTTTTCCCGGATCTTCCTGCTCAGTGCGCGAGGCTTTGAGTCCAGCTTTGTTGCCGGCTTCAATCACCGGGATTAAAACTTCTTCCGTTGTTCCGGGATACGTTGTGCTCTCCAGAACCACCAGCTGCCCGGCATGCACATGGGGCGCGATGGCCTTGGCGGTCTCGCGGATATAGCTGAGATCGGGCTCGTGGTATTCATTCAACGGCGTTGGCACGCAGATGATGACGGCATCCATGTCTTTGATGTGCGTGTATTCGTCCGTGGCCCAGAAGCCTTTGGCGGCGGCTGCGGCAATCTCAGTTTCGGGAATCCTATAGATATAGGACCGGCCATTATTCAGGGCCTTAACTTTTTCCGGGTCAATATCAAAACCGGTGACGGGGAAGCCTGCTTCAGTAAAGAGCAGGGTCAAAGGCAGGCCGACGTATCCGAGTCCAATGATTCCGATTTTTGCCGTGCGTGCTTTTATGCGTTCGAGCAACTGCTCAAGAGTTTTAGAGCGAGGTCCGGTTGAGGATGGCATCACTTAATTCTGGGGCCTGAAGGCCATTCTTTGCAATCCGGCGAGGCTGGCAAGTCCGGGTCATGACCTTGTGGTAGCACCAGAACCAACATGGCTACTGCCAGAGAGCGCGGTTTCTGCTTTAATTACTCATTCGGCAAGAGTTTTGACTGCTGTAAATGTGGTCAAAATGCTTAGTCATGGCATCGGGGACCCGTCTAGAGGCCGCAAAGATTGTGATAATCTGTAGCCAACTGGAAACTCCCCAGAGTTCAAGGCAGTGGCCCAAAAGCGAAAATCCGCCTTTCAGATTTCTTACGTCACCATCACCTATCGCAGTGTTCTCATGGGGATGCTTGGCGTACTTCTGCTTGCCGGCGTGGTTTTGTACTTCGCTTTCCCTGATACCGCGAACAGATTGATTCTCTCCGGCCAGATCGGCCTGGGTAAAGCCCTGGCCAAAATGGGTGTAGTCAACGGAGCAAGCGGAAGCGGCCCGGGCACGGAACCCGGCCCGCAGCAGGCCCACTTTACGAATATTGACGGCAATGTGCGCGTTCGAAAATCGAGCACCAATACCTGGCTGATTGCAGACTACTCCCTGGCGCTGGAGCGAGGCGACGTGGTGCAGACCTCGCCTGAAGGGCTGGCCAAGGTGGTGTTTACTGACGGCACCAATTACACGGTGAAGCCGAATTCGTTGATTACCATCCAGGAGAACTCGGTGAACGCCTCCCAGCAGACCAAGGTTTCAGTGCAGGTAACCACCGGCACCGTCGAACTGGCCACCTCCGCGTTGCAGGGCGGATCAAAGTCACAGGTGATTGTGAATGACGCCACGGCCTCGCTGGCTTCAGAGACCTCTGCCGAGGTCATCAATGACTTGCGCGCCGATCGTCATGAGATTCTGGTCAAAAAAGGTTCCGGCGAAGTAGCGCGCGGCGGACAGACGATTCCACTGGAGAGTTACACCAAGGCTTCATTTACTGACAAGTCAAAGGAAATGACCAAGACCAAGGTGCTGGAGCCGCCAACCCTGATTTCTCCAGCTCCGTTCCAGAATGTATTTCTGGATCCCAGCGCCAAAGGCCTGAGCTTCTCCTGGGCGCCCGTGGACAACGTGAAGCAATACCACATCAAGATATCCCGGACCGCGTCCTTTCTAGGGCCGCTGATTGTAGATAACCCTACGCCGGCAACGCAGGTCCTGGTTACTGACCTCCAGGAAGGAACTTATTACTGGCAGGTTCGGTCGATTGGCCCGGACGGCAAGGAATCAATCGACAGTGAAACCTATAAATTTACGATTGTCCCCAAAGGTACCGGGAGCCTGGCGCTGGAGATCAATGATTTTACCCAGATGGGGCATGTGATCGAGGTAAAAGGAAAAACTGAGCCGGGCGCGCGCGTGATGGTAAACGGCGCCGAGGCCGTGGTGGGCGGCGACGGCGCGTTCCACCATTTTACGAACCCGCTGCCGACTGGAGAGAACCTGATTACGATTACGGCACAGGATGCAAAAGGCGGAGTGAATACAGTAACCAAGCAGGTCGTTATACAGTAGAATCGCTTATTGTGCCGTTTCGATTTTTGTAGGACAGTAGTAGTCCCCCAAGAAAAGATTGAAGCAAAAGTCGTGAGTCGTCTGGGACAGAATTTGTCCCACGACCTAAAGCCGGTTTGAAATTTACCGAAGTTATCAAAACCTGAAGTTATAAAAAAAGACAGAAAGAATCTGGTATGTCGAAAAACGGTTTCAAGTCAGAGAATTCGCGCATCCATAATTTGCGCTCGCTCTTCAGCATGTTCTCCAGCGATCTAGCCATCGACCTGGGAACAGCCAACACGCTGGTATATGCCAAGGGCAAAGGCATTGTTGTGAACGAGCCTTCCATTGTGGCCATCAACAAAAACACCGGTGAAGTGGAGGCCGTGGGCAAGGAAGCAAAAGAGATGCTGGGCCGCACACCGGGAAACATTGTGGCCATTAAGCCGATGAAGGATGGCGTGATCGCCGACTTCAAGGTGACGGAGAAGATGCTCAACTACTTCATCCAGAAGGCCCACAATAGAAAGATGTTGGTGCATCCGCGCATTGTGATCGGCGTGCCTTCAGAAATCACGCAGGTGGAAAAGCGCGCGGTCATGGACTCAGCCTATCGCGCCAAGGCCAGTGAAGTGCACCTGGTGGAGCAGGCCATGGTGGCTGCGATCGGCGCGGGGCTGCCCATCACCGAGCCCAGCGGCAACATGGTAGTGGATATTGGCGGCGGCACAACTGACATTGCCGTGATCTCGCTCAGCGGCATTGTTTATTCACGCTCCGTGCGCATGGCCGGTAATCAGATGGATGAAGCCATCATGAATTACCTCAAGCGCAAATATAATTTGCTCATCGGCGAACGCACCGCTGAAACCATCAAGATTGAAATTGGCTCCGCCTATCCTCTGGACAAGCCGCTCACCATGGAAATCAAAGGCCGCAACCTGATTGAGGGCGTGCCCAAAACCATCACCATTGACGACAGCGAAATTCGCGAAGCACTCTCAGAATGCATCAGCACCATTATGAACGCGATTCGCGTGGCGCTGGAGCGCACACCGCCGGAATTGAGCGCAGACATCAGCGACCGCGGCATTGTTCTTACAGGTGGCGGCGCGCTGCTGAAAAATCTGGACAAGAGAATCCGCGAAGAAACTGGATTGCCGGTTTCCATTGCAGACGATCCGCTGGCCAGCGTGGTGCTGGGCACCGGAAAAATGCTGAGCGATTTCAAACTCTTGAGAAAGATTTCGATTGAGTAAAAGTTTGATTGGGTAAGGCTTTGCTTTCAGCAAGGCCTTGCCTGGTTAGTTTTTTTAACGTGAGTCTTTTTAACGTTGTTTTTTTTAACCCGAGGATTGACCTGGTAAGTCCATCCTCTTCTGGCCCTCCTTTTAGCGCAGGTCATGGAAAATTTCTTCGTTCGATATAAGAACCCGCTGGCTCTCATGGCGGTTGTGATCATTCAAGTGGTCGCTCTGGCCACACAGGTGAAGCGCCCGGAAACCGCGAAAGCCTCCGGCGGCAGCACGCCGCTGATTCGTGTCTGGACCGTAACTGCCTTTACCCCGATAGAAAAAATGTTTATCAATACCGGACATTTTTTCCGCAACGGCTGGCATAACTATGCTGACCTGCGGAATGTGCGCCGTCAGAACCACGATTTGCAGGAGAAAGTTGCGAGCCTGCAGATGGAGCAGGTCCAGCTCAAACAGGATGCTGACCAGGCCCGGCGCTTGCAGGCCTTGCTGGAATTCAAGGAACGTTATGTTTCCAAGACAGTTCCAGCGCAGGTGATCGCCACCAGCGGGACCGAACAGTCACGGCTGATCACCATCGACAAGGGATCGCATGACGGCCTGAAGCAAGATATGGCCGTAATTACTCCGGATGGAATTGTCGGCAAAATCAAAGATGTTTTTCCGCTGAGTTCCCAGGTGCTGCTGATCAATGACCATGACAGCGGCGCTGGCGTGATTCTGGAACGCTCCCGTCTGCAAGGCATTGTGAAAGGCACAAGCCTGGGCGAACTCCAGATCGAGGGCATTATGTCGGACGAGCAGATTGAAGCCGGCGACCACGTGATTACCAGCGGCGGCGACCGAATTTATCCCAAGGGCTTTTCCGTTGGCACCGTGGTGAGCGCAGTGCCCGACAAGGACAACGATCCTTTTCTGGCCATCAGAATCAAGCCGGCCGCAGACCTGCGGCGGCTGGAAGAAGTATTGGTTGTGACCAAGCTTGCGGAAGAGACTGCTCCGGCCGCGGCCGGTGGATCGTTTCCCACGCGGGCCGCGGATATCCTTGCGCAGAGACTTCCCAGTATTCCGAAAGTAGATCCAAACGCACCGAAGACTCCGGGAGGCGCGCAGGCAGCTTCGCCGAGTCCGGCTAAAACGCATCAGCCTGCTGGGGCTGGAGCCGCGCAAAAAACTGGAAACGTAACTGCGCCGCCGAAGCCGCCTGCCACTGGAACCTCTACTGCAACCACAACTCCAGCAGCCAGCAAGAAAACAGGAACAGAAACGAAGCCGGCAAGCGCTGGACAGCCTGCGGCCAATGGCAGTGCGACACCAACTCCAACTCCGGCCAAGCCAAAAGCAGCAACCAAAAAGCCCAAGCCGCCGGCTACCGCACCGGATGCAACACCAGGAACGACCGAACCTAAAGCTGACCAGCCTGGAACAGAAGCGCCCGCAACGCCAACGCCGACTCCGGAGAATCCCCAGCTATGAGTGGCAGCGTTTCACTAACTTCGCGCGAAGAGATTGAGGTACATCGGTTTAGCTGGCCAGTTTCCATTGGCATTCCGGTGCTGGCCATCTTTCTTCAGGTTTTTCTGCGCATCCCGTTCCTCAAGGTACTGGATTTGCCCCTGCTGGTGACAATCTTTTTTGCCGTTGCACGGCGGCGTCCTATTCCCGGCATGATTACCGGCGCGCTGATTGGCACCCTGCAAGACGCCTGGACCGGACACCCGATCGGCCTCTTTGGAATCTCCAAGACCATCATCGGTTATCTGGGATCTTCGCTGGGCGTGAAAGTAGACGTAGATAATCATGGCTCACGCTTCCTGATGACTTTTGCCTTTGTGCTGATTCACCGCTTTATTTACATGATAATCAGCCTCCAACTGGTGGGTGGCAGTGAAGCCTGGGCGTGGGGACATACGCTGCTTGCAGCCTTGATCAACGGACTGGCTGCGGTTGTGCTGTTTGCGCTGATGGACAAGCTTAAGCTAAGGAATTAATTATTTTGCGCTTCGTGCCAAACAGATAAACTTGACCGCTCATGAGGATGGCGCTCCAATTTTTATTGGCGATGGGATTGGCGATCAACGCAGCCGGAGCCGCCACATCCTGTTCGGCTGTACCGGGAGCCGATCAGATATGGTCCAAGCCTTCCCTGCATTGGGTGTTTGTGGGCGAGTTGCACGGTTCGAATGAAACTCCTGCTGCTTTTCATGATCTTGTCTGCGACGCCATTGCGCATGGCAAGCACGTTACAGTGGCGTTGGAGCGCACCACGAACGAGCAGCCAGCTATAGATAACGTTATAAAGTCCCGCGATCTTGCCGCTGCCGAGGCATCCTTGCTGCGACTACACGGATGGAAAGAGGTTCCGGATGGTCGAGGAAGTGAAGCGATGCTGCGGCTGTTGCTGTCTTTGCGAGAGCTTCATAGCCGCCATCACGATTTAAAGGTGGTTGCCTTTGATGCGCCCTATACCGGTGCCGAAAGCGAGCGCGACAAGGCGATGGGAGAGGCCCTGCTTTCACTGCGGCCAACAAAGCCCAATGATCTGGTGCTCATCCTCACAGGGAATCTTCATGCAATGCAGGCGTCGAAACGCGGCTTTGATCGGGCGCCAACGTACCTTCCGCGCAAAGAAATCCTCAGTCTTGAAGTGACAGACAAGGGCGGAGAAACGTGGTCGCAATCACTGGAAGACGGCTGCGGTCCCCAGGAGGGCGGAGTTCCGGATAAGGACATAACCAGGCCTTACGGGATATTCCTTGATCCAACCCTCGCACCCTTTGGAAAGGTCGATGGCATCCTCTCACTGGGCGTTCCATTGACACCTTCTGCGCCGGCGGCCGGTGAGCCTTCTCCCATTCCGGACTGCCGCGCAAAGTTTCTCTCTGAGCATCAGGCAAACTCCAAAAAATGAATGACATTTACCAATTCAGAGAGTTCTCATCTATCCTCTGGGCATAAAGGCCTCCGGGCCAGTGCTTATGAAGTTATCCGTAGGCGGCAGCTAGTTGCTCGCGGAGTCCAAGACTGGAAGTAGCCGTAGTGACTGTTTCAGACAGGTGATTAATCCTTCAGTAACTAGCTTGAGGTCTTTGTCTTACAGCATGCGGGACGGAATTGCGATACTCTAAATAGGGAACCCAAACAAAAGGAAATGGATTCTGATCTGTTGTAAAAACGGCAGATCGCAACAAGGTATGCCCGGTCGCGACGAAAAAATCCCGCAAACAAAATTTACAGTCATTCAGTACGTAATTCTGGCTGTGTTCATGGTGCTCGCTTACGGATTGTGGACTTTGCAGGTCCGCAAGACGGAAGAGTATGTCTCGCGTTCTGAACAGAACCGCATCCGCCAGGTTCCCATCCTCGCGCCGCGCGGCAAAATTTATGATCGCGATGGCCAGCTGATCGTCGATAACTATCCGTCATTCTCCGCGCTGCTGCTGCGCGACCAGATGCGTGACCTCAACGCTGACGCGCAAAAGATTGCTGATGGACTCCACCTTCCCGTAGATGACGTGCTGGAAAAAATCCGGCGCTACCAGCTTGCGCACAAGCCGGCCTTTGAACCCATTATCGTGAAGGATGATATTACTCCTGACGAGCGCGCGTTCATCGAATCCCATCGCGACGAATTTCCTGAGCTGGAAACGCTGATGATCCATCGGCGCCTGTATCCGAAAGATGGATTCATGGCGCACCTGATTGGCTACGTGGGTGAAGTCAGTGAAGACATGCTCAACACCGAGCGTTTTGAGCTTTACCAAAAAGGCGACATCGTTGGACAGTCTGGCGTGGAACTGCAATACAACGATCTGTTGATGGGCAAAGACGGTTCGCGCCGCGTGCTGGTCAACAGCAAGGGCAAAGAAGTGGGGCGTCCGCCGAATGCGAACATTCCCGCGGTGCCAGGGCAAAAGCTGAAGCTCACAATCGATATCGATATTCAAAAAGCTGCTGAACAGGCCATGGAAGGCAAGAATGGAGCAGTAGTGGCAATGGACCCTCGCAACGGCGAGATTCTGGCTATGGTGAGCCGTCCAACATTTGATCCGAATGATTTTGCTGTACGCATCTCCGCCAAAGAATGGGCCGGCTTGGTGGAAGATCCCGCGCACCCGCTCTTCAACAAAGCCATCCAGGCGCAGCTTGCTCCAGGATCGGTCTTCAAGATCGTTATGTCTGTTGCAGGTTTGCAGGAAGGCGTGGCGCAGAACATGCACGTGAATTGTCCCGGTGGCGGCGTGTTCTTTGGCCGCTATTTTAATTGCTGGGTCAAGGGCGAGCATCGCTCGCATGGCACGGTGGATATCAGCAAGGGCATTTATCAATCCTGCGATGTTTTCTTTTACACTCTGGCGGAGCGCCTGGGCATTGAGAAGATTGCCAAATGGGCGACCGCTATGGGATTGGGCAAGAAGACCGGCATCGACCTTCCGAATGAAGTCACTGGGATCATGCCGTCAGAAGAGTGGAAGCAGAGAACGTTTCACCAGAAGTGGTACGCAGGTGAGGTGATCTCTGTAGGCATTGGACAGGGCGCGGTAGCCGTAAGCCCGATTCAGTTGGCGCGCACGATTGGCGGCATCACCATGGGCGGAACATTTTATCGCCCGCATGTGGTCAACCCGGAGCAGATGCCGGCGCTTTACAAGAATGTTGCTACCTCTACATCCGGAATGCCAGACGTAGTGCATGTGCCGATTGATCCGCAAAACTGGATCACCATCACCAACGCCATGGCAGGCGTGGTAAATGCAGCGTCGCCCAGCGAGCCTGAAGGCGGAACCGCCCCCAGCGCGCACATTCTGGGCGTGGATTTTGCTGGCAAGACCGGCAGCGCCCAGGTTGTAAGCAATGCGTTCCGCAAAAGCAAAGGCGGAGCCGCTAAACAATTTGCTGACAACAGCTGGTTTGTAGGCGTCACCCCGCGTAGGAATCCTGAGATTGTAGTGGCGGTGCTGTTTGAAGGCGGCGAGCACGGCAAGCTGGCCGCGCGTCTGGCTGCGCAAGTGGTGAGAGCGTATGTAGAGAAGCAGCGGCGTTTGCGGAATGATCCCATGTTGTTCAGCGACAAAGCTGATCCGGGATCGGTCCCAATTGCAGGTGTATGGAACCAGCCCGATACGCCGGACCACGATGACGATGCTAAATCTGCGAAAGCAGAAAATATCAATAACCAAAACGGCGGCGCACAGGAAGTCGCGCAAGACAGCCGTCTGCAGGGTGGAACTTTGCTGATTCCAATCAAGAGAACGAATATCCGGAAAGCCGCGCGGCCGGTCTCCATTGGATTGGCAGGATCAAACTAATGCGCAGGCTTATTTCTTTCCGCGATTTTGACTGGCTGCTGCTTACCTTTGTATTGCTGATTTGCGCTCTGGGTGTGCTGGAGATTTACAGCACCACTTACGGAACTAAATTTGCGGGCGCGCATATCCGCCAGGTTTATTGGATATTGGCGGGTCTGGCGGTGATGCTGGCAGTGAGTTTCATCAACTACCAGATACTGCTGGAAAATTCCCGCTGGCTTTATGCCGCGTCCATTCTCTCGCTGCTGGCAGTTACTATTTTTGGCAAGAAATATCTGGGAGCGCGGCGTTGGATATTGCTTCCCGGCGGACAGCACTTTCAGCCCTCGGAATGGGTGAAGCTGGTGCTGATTCTCATGCTGGCCAAATATTTCAGCGCGCAGGGTGAACGTGAAGATGCGTCACTCTCTGACATTGTGAAGGCTGGCCTGATTGCCGGCATACCCATGCTCCTTGTGCTGAAGCAGCCTGATCTGGGTACCGCGCTTACCTATGTTCCCGTAGCGCTCATGGGATTATTTCTGGGTGGAATACAGTTTAAGCACGCGGCGGTAATTTTAGTGGTCGCCGGCTTGTTGATGCCGGGAGTCTGGCATTATGGCCTTAAGCCTTACCAGAAAGACCGGTTGACGAACTTTCTGCATCCTGAAGCGGACTCGCAGAAGACGGGGTATCAACTTGAGCAATCCAAGATTGCCGTTGGTTCCGGCGGCATCTGGGGCAAGGGCATTAGAAAAGGCACACAAACACAGGGATCTTTTCTTCCCGAGCCGCATACCGATTTTATTTTTGCCGCCTGGTCAGAAGAACATGGCTTTGTGGGCGCAGTGGCCTTACTACTGCTATACTTCTTAGTATTAATGCGTTTGATCCATAACGCGCAGACCGCGCCTGATAGCGCGGGCGGCTTTGTGGTGATGGGTGTGGTTGCGGTTTTGCTCTTCCACATCCTGGTAAACGCGGGAATGGTGGTTGGGTATATGCCCGTCACCGGCATTCCTTTACCGCTGATGAGCTATGGTGGTTCTTCAGTTTTGTTTATGTTTCTGGCGCTGGGTATTGTGATGAATATTCGTATGCGCCGTTTCGTAAACTAAAGGAATCGAAACCGCGCCAAGAGGCGCGATAGGAAAACAGTTTATTTCAAGATTGAACGTTACGCCCTGACGTAAAAAGAAAGGGCGCCGGCGGATTGAAGGGGAGCCGGAGAGTATCAGAAAGCATTGCCGGGCAGGGAACGGCCCCGCGGAAAACCAATCAGACGCAGTTACAGCGTTTGCCTGGAAATCCGCAGTGTGTGCCACAAACCCGGAGTGCAAAGGTGCACAGATTTTTCAAACAAGTCATAGGCAGATTGCAGAGGTTGGCCGGAGAGATCCTCTCGCCGCCGAATTGTATTTCCTGCATAAGATCAGATTGAATTTCCGAGCACAAAAAGCCAGCCTGCCAGCGTTACACACGCCGGCCTCCTGACCTTTTTCTGAACCCTCCCGGGTCATCTTCCTGCCGGTAAAACCGGAGAAGATCCATGGCGAAAGAACTCTATGTCTCTTCCACCCCACATGAAACCAAAGTGGCCGTGGTGGAAGAAGACCAACTTACAGAAATTTATTACGAGCGGGAAAACGAATACACACTGGCCGGCTCCATCTACAAAGGGCGCGTCACGCGCGTGCTTCCGGGTATGCAATCGGCTTTTGTGAATATCGGGCTGGAACGCGACGCGTTTCTTTATGTGTCCGATTTCCTGCTGGAAGAAGACGAAGACTCTGACGCGATTGGCGAAGCAGTCGCCAGCTCGCGCACTTCACCAATTATTGAAGTGCGCAGCGGAGAAGGCACCCAGAGACCGCTGGATGCAGAAGACATGTTGCCGCCGCTGGAAGCGGGCAGCGAAGATGACGATGCCGGACAAGATGCGGTAGAAGGTTCGTCGCAGGAAAATGGCCGGGAGCAGGAGCCAGAGCGCGAAGGCGCGCGCAAATGGCGCGGACGCCGTCGCCGTGGAAGAGGCGGACGCGACCGCTCTGAGCGCAATCCGAATGAGCAGCAGGCAGCAGGCGATCGTGGAGATCGCGAAAAGCCGGTTGAAGCTGCGGCGGGAGAAGGCACAGAGCAGGAAGTAATTGAGTTGCAGGCAGAAGAACATGCTGAGGAGCCAAAGCATGAAAGCCGCGAGCCTCGGCATGAGGAGCGGCACGAGGAACGCCATGAGCGCAGGCCTGAGCGCCACGAGAGTCGGCGCGATGACAACCGCGGGCGCGACGACAACCGGCGGGAATCACGTTATGACAATCGGCGCGAGCCTCGCCATGATCGGTCAGAACCTGAGTTTGAACAGCAGCGCCCTGAGCCGATACTGCTGCCCGGTGAATCCATTTCCAAGTACCAGCCGCACGCAGCCCAATCAACAACAGCTGCTGCTCCGCAGGCCCCAGTAAAAACAGAATCAGCGCCACGGCCGAAGCCATCCACGGAATATTCGATTGATATGTCCTCGTTTTCCGCAGGATCCATGGTGCTGCCGGGCGAGTCACTGGCCAAGTACGACAACAAGCAGGAGAAGAAGTCACGCTCATCGCGCCACGCGAGTGAACCCGCAGCGCACCAGCCAGCTGCCACAGAATCTGTCGTTTCAGAATCAGTTGCGTCAGAAGCAGCTACTGCGGAATCACACATTGCAGAGTCACATGCAGCCGAAACGCAAGAGCACGGTTTTCTGCAGGACGCAGAATCTGCCGGGCCTATCCCCCCGCACTTTGAGCAGGAAGAAAAGACTGAAGCGCGTGTGGAAGCGCCCAGAGTTTTCCATCGCAGAGAGCGTGCACCGGTAGCCGAAGTGGAAGCTCCCGAAGTAGCTGCCACGCTCGAACATAATACAGCTCATGAAGAGCGTCCTGAGTTGGAGCCGGCAGAGCCGCAATTTGCCAATCGGCATGAAGTAAGCGCTTTCAACTCCGCCACGACTCAAGTGGAAGAGATTGAAGAAGAGGAATTCCAGGCCGAAGAAACCGAAGAAGATCAGGCAGAGGCGGCCACGCATCTGGATTCAGCTCTGGAAGCTCCAGCACAGCAGACGTGGACTCCTGCGGCGTCTTCATCTGAGCACCGCATGGAAGCGCGCGGCGTGATGGAAGAAGAAGAAATTGAAGAAGAAGAAAGCGACATGCCCGGCTTCCAGGAAGATGCGGACATGGGCGAGTTCGAAGAACTGGAAGAAGAAGTTCTGGGCCAGTCTAGCGAACTGCTTCCCATGGGCAACGAGCTGATGGAAGCAGTACGCGACGCGCGCGTGAACGAGAACGCCACCGGAAAATATGAAACCGTTGAACTTGATTCTGACGAACAGGAAGAAGTGGAAGAAGCTTTTGGCGCGGAAGAAGATATGGAAGGCGGCGAAGAAGAGGGCGGTGAAGAATCTGAAGACGCAGATGGCGCAGGCGAACAGCGCGCACCAGCGGCAGCGGGTGGACATCAGCGCAACGACCGCAGACCCCGTGATGGGCGTGGCGGCCGTCGTGGTGGACCGCAGGGTCGGCGCATGCGCGGGCGTCCGCGGCAGCAGACGCGCCAGATGCCGGCCATCAGCGACCTGCTGAAAGAAGGCCAGGAAATTCTGGTGCAAATTGCCAAAGAGCCGATCGCGAAAAAAGGCGCACGCATCACCAGCCACATCGCGCTGCCTGGACGCTATCTGGTGTACATGCCTACGGTGCATCACACCGGCGTGTCACGCAAGATTGCTTCTGAGGAAGAACGCCATCGGTTGAAGCGGATTGCTCTGAGCGAACGCGGCGATGCGCAGGGCGGCTTCATTGTCCGTACGGCCGCCGCAGGCGCAGAAGAGCAAGATCTGCGGAACGATATTCGCTTCCTGATTAATTTGTGGACTGAAATTCGCGGACGCGCTGAGACTTCAAAAGCGCCGGCGTTGATCTATCACGACTTGAATCTGGTCGAGCGTATTTTGCGCGACCAGGTAAGCGGCAGCTTCTCTGCGATCTGGGCTGACACCGAGCAGGAATACGAACGCATTCTGCGTTTTGTGAGCCGCTTCCAGCCTTCGCTGGTGCGTCGCGTGAAGCTGTACAGCAAAGACGTGCCGCTGTTTGAGCAGTTCAACATCACGGACGAAATCAACAAGGCGCTCAAGTCAAAAGTCTGGCTGCGCAGCGGTGGTTATATCGTCATCAACCAGACGGAAGCGCTGGTGGCGATCGACATTAACACCGGTAAATACGTGGGCAAGACGGCGCGTCTGGAAGACACGATCGTGAAGACAAATATTGATGCCATCAAGGAAATCGTGCGGCAAATACGGCTGCGCGACCTGGGCGGCATTATCGTAATTGACTTCATCGACATGGATGAACGCCGCAATCGGGCCAAAGTTATGCAGGCACTGGAAGAGGCGCTCAAGGCTGATCGCGCGCCCTCGAAGGTTCTGCAGTTCAATGACTTTGGACTGGTGGCGATCACACGCAAACGCGTGAAGCAGTCACTGGAGCGCACGCTGGGGCAGCCCTGCACCGTTTGCCAGGCTACGGGCATGATTAAGTCCGTGACCACGGTCTGCAATGAGATTTACGTGGAGCTGCGCAAGATGGCGCGGCACTTTGATCATGATGTGATGGTCCGCGTGCATCCGGAAGTTGGCAAGGCGCTCAAGGGCAACAACGGGCGCTGGCTGCAGGAGATGGAAGAACTTGTAAAGCGCACGGTGCTGGTCAAGTCCGATCCATTGCTGCATCCGGAGCAATTCGATATTCAGTAAGAGCCGGTTCATTGCGAAGGGCGCAAGGGACGCAAAGGAAAACGGAGTGAATCTGTTTCTTTGGCGCTCATGCGCCCTTTGCGTCCATAGCGGCCTTTGCGGTAAATTTCTTAGTCCGCCTGGCAAGACTCATTCACCATGCCCAAGAAATTCAAAGGAACGCCGGCACAAGACCGCGCGCTGAGCGCCTACGTAAAGCTGGAGCGCGCTGCCGGCACTGCGTTTGCCTATGCGCGCATCGGACTGGAAGAAGAAGGGCTCACGCTCAGCCAGTTTGCGGTACTGGAAGCTTTGTTTCACGTGGGGCCGCAGTGCCTGGGCGACCTGGCGCGACGCATTCTTACCAGCAGCGGCAACCTGACGCTGGTGATCTCCAACCTGCAAAAGCGCGGACTGGTAAAAAGACAGCAGCAGGGCAAGGACAAGCGCTTTGTTCTGGCGTGCATCACGCCTGCGGGAGAAAAGCTGATTGCCAAAATTTTTCCTGAACACGCCCGCCGAATTACAGAAGTGATGAGCCGGCTTAAGGCTGACGAGCAGGAGCAGCTTGGGGATTTGTGCAGAAAGCTCGGCAAGGGCGAGTGATTCTAAACCTTTGAAACACAGAGGAAAGGAGTAAGCAGAGGAGTTAGAAAATTTCAGATGTGTTCCTGCTAGCAATCCCTCCGTTTCCTCTGTTCCTCTGCGTTTCAAGGTTTGCTTTTGAATGAATGTTGTTTGAAGGGCGGATATTTGATTGCGCTCGTGATATCTTGGTTCGTTCATGCGTCCACGTGCCGTTCTTTATGCCATCGCCATTTTTCTTAGCAGCAGTCTTCTCTTTTTAGTTGAGCCCATGGCGGGCAAGCGTCTGGTGCCCTTGCTGGGCGGCTCGGCTTCGGTATGGATGACCTGCCTGGTTTTTTTTCAGACAGTCCTTCTGGCGGGCTATCTGTGCGCGCACGGGATCGCCACGCGACTGCGTCCACGCATACAGGCAGTGGTCTATAGCCTGCTTTTAGTTGCAAGCTTCGCGCAGGTGGTGCGCAATCTCCATCCAACGTTGCATGCTTCCACCTTGCATCCAGCAGTTAGCGTGCTCTGGCTGCTTACGGTGTTGATTGGGCTGCCGTTTCTTGCCCTCTCGGCTACGAATCCGCTGCTGCAGGCTTGGTATGCGCGTGGAAGCGCCAGTGACGGAACTACGGCGCCGCCGTACCGGCTGTTTGCGCTTTCCAATTTTGGATCACTGCTGGCTCTGGTGGCTTATCCAACGCTGGTGGAACCTTATTTCAGTCTGCACGCGCAGACAGCGGCGTGGTCGATTGGCTTTCTGCTGTTTGTGCTGGTGTGCGGTGCGATTAGCCTGAGCGCGCGGAATACTGTTGCGTTAGCTGCGCCAATGACTGAACCGAATGTTGAAACAACGATTGTTGAAACAACGATTGAAACAATGCCGGTTCAGGCGCAGGCTGCTACGACAACCAATCCAGAGCTGCCGCCGACATCCAATGAAAAATTTGTCTGGCTGCTGACGGCTGCCTGCGGAGCTTTGCTGCTCTCGGCGGTAACCAGCCACCTGAGTCAGAATATCGCGGCGATCCCGCTGCTGTGGATCATTCCACTCACAATTTATCTGCTTACGTTTGTGATCGCGTTTAATGGCAGGAAATTATATTTTCGCTGGCTGGTGGTCCGTCTGCTGCCGGTGGCGCTGGGCAGCGTGGGATATCTGATTGCCAATCCAGATGAAGCCGTGGCCATCAAGATTGCCGTGCCGCTCTTCTGCATTACTTTGTTTATTGCCTGCCTGTTTTGCCACGGAGAGTTGTATCGCCGGCGTCCGGGGCCGCGTTACGCCACGCAATATTATTTGTTTATTGCCGCCGGGGGCGCTCTGGGGTCAATGTTTGTGGGCGTGCTAGCCCCCATTATTTTTCGCGGTAGTTATGAACTGGCATGGAGCCTGGTTTGCACCGCTGCGCTGGCCGCTGTGCTGATGTGGAAAGATAATCTGGGCTGGCGGCTGTTCTGGCCTGCGGCGAGCCTGGCGCTGGTGGCCGTGGTGGTGATGCAGGCACGCGTCTACGGCGACAATGCGATTGTGCAGGTGCGCAATTTTTATGGCACGTTGCGCGTGACGGAAGAGCATGACGAACAAGCTGGTATGTATCGCACGCTGATTCATGGGAATATTCAGCACGGCACGCAGTTCTTTGCCAGCGACGAATTTCGCACGGACCCAACCACTTATTACACGCACAATTCCGGAATCGGCCTGGCGCTGGACTGGTGTTGCGCGAATAAACCAAGACGTGTGGGAGCAATTGGCCTGGGCGCGGGAACTCTGGCGGCCTATGGTAAGCCGGGCGATGTGTTTCGTTTTTATGAGATCAATCCCAGCGTGGAAGTGATCGCGCATGACGTTTTTACCTATCTTCGAGAATCAAAAGCCAAAATTGAAATCGCCGACGGTGACGCGCGCTTGTCGATGGAAGCCGAGCAGCCGGAACAATATGACGTGATTGCCGTGGACGCATTCTCCGGCGACGCGATCCCGGTCCACCTGATCACGGCGGAGGCGATCCAGCTTTACCAGCGGCACCTGCGGCCGGGCGGGATCATCGCCTTCCATATTTCAAACCAGTATCTTGACCTTGCGCCAGTGGTAAAGCAGCAGGCAGACCACGCAGGATTGAAGTCTGTAATTGTTTCCTCGCCGGAAGATGCAGACGCCGGCGCTTTTGCCGCGGACTGGGTGCTGGTCACGACAGACGAAAAGTTTCTGGCAATCAGAATAGTCGCTGCCTCCAGCGCGCACATTGATCCACGGCCGGGTCTACGCCTGTGGACTGA
>DASXZE010000387.1:0-9638 GCA_036502105.1 Candidatus Angelobacter sp.
CTCGAGAACTACCACCTATTTCATGCCGCCCGCGCCGATATTCTTCGCCGCCTCGGACGCAAACCCGAATCCGCTGAAGCCTACGCCGCTGCACTGCGGCTCGCCACAAATAAAGTCGAACAAGAATACTTGCGGGACCGGCTGAAGCAAGTAACGCAATAGATCCAGCTTTTAAATATTCTTTAAATTTTATCCAGACTATCCAACGACAGATTTTCAATTACCAATTTTGGCAATGCGGGCGATTTTGGCAATCTTTCTATTAGCTGCTTCTCTCCACAATAAAATCCGGAATCGAAAGCAGGGCGCGTTTGATCTCTGAATCAGGGAAAGCATCGACCGCCTGGCGGGCCATCTCCGCGTGCTTGGCGGCCGCGTCATATGCATACGGGATAGACCCATAGCGGTTCAGCATTTCAAGAATCTGCTCATGCTTCACGCTCACAAAGGCGCGTTCTTCCAGCACCGTTTCCACCAGCGTGCGTTCGGCGGCGGTGCAATGCTCCAGCGCATGGATCACCGCCATCGTCACCTTGCCCTCGCGCAGATCGCTGGCCACCGGCTTGCCCAGAACTTCTTCTGAGGCAGTCAGGTCAAGAACATCATCCACAATCTGGAAAGCCAGGCCCAGGTTGCGTCCATATTCCCCCAGCCGCCCCTCCTGCTCAACCGACGCGTCACCAATAATCGCACCTAGCCGTGTAGAGACAGAAAACAGGCAAGCCGTCTTGCGGAAAATCAGGTCAAAATGCTCTTCCAGGGAAATCATCTTCCCCAGTTTTTCCATCTGGAGCAGTTCGCCCTCAACCATCTGCTGCGTCAGGTCAATCAAAACATCCAGCACGCGGAAATTTCGTTCCTGCACCGCAATCTTAAAAGCCTGCATATAAAGCCAGTCGCCGGCCAGCACGCACTTTGAGTTTCCCCACTGCGTATTCGCCGCCGGACGCCCCCGCCGCGTCTTGGCTTCATCAATAATGTCGTCATGCACCAGCGTCGCCGTATGGATAATCTCCACCACCGCGCCCAGCCGCACCGCGCTCTTTTCATCGTGCGGAAAAAGCTTGGCCGAAAGCAGCAGCAATACCGGACGTATCCGCTTGCCGCCGCCTGCGCGCAGGTATTCGCCAATATCAGTAATAGCGCGGACGCTCGATACCGTGTCCCGCCCAAACTCACGCTCAATGGCGGCAAGGTCTTCGCGCAGCAGCTCAAAAACTTCTTTGGCAGTGGTTGTGGCCGATGAACTCAAAGTGCCCCTTAATCGTCCTCTATCAAGTGCTTTGCCTTGTCGCCCTTACCCTCTTTAATCTCGAATCAGGAAACATAGCATTCCATCTTCAAGTGACTTTCCTTTGTGTTCCTTCGTGCCCTTTGTGGTTAATTCCGGTAATTCGTAAACTGCATATCAATGCCAAAATCATGCCCGCGCAACAGCGCAATGATCTCCTGCAATGAATCTCGGTCTTTACCGCTCACGCGCACGGTGTCACCCTGTATGGAAGCCTGCGCTTTTTTCTTTGAGTCCTTGATCAGCTTCACAATCTCTTTGGCCTTCTCAATCGGGATACCCTGCTGCATGGTTATTTTCTGCCGCACCGTGGAGCCTGCGGCCGGTTCAACCACGCCATACGTGAAAGCCTTGATGGGCACGTTGCGCTTCACCATCTTGTTCTGGAGAATATCATTTACAGATTTGAGGTTGGTTTCATTGGCGGAAGAGACGACAATCGCGTCCTTGCCCTCCAACTGAATATCAGACTTTGAGTCTTTCAGGTCAAAACGCGTATGCACCTCTTTGAGCGCGTTCTGAATTGCGTTGGAGACCTCTTGCAGGTCCACTTTGCTTACGATGTCAAATGAGTTTTCCGATGCCATGTCTCTTATAGCTTACTAAGAGTTACGTTTTGTTGCACCTTTTTAGAAAGCAACCGATCATCGCAGCGCCGCTTTTTGTATGGCTCATCAAAATATTGAGCGATTGCCGGTGCAACGCAGCTCTTAAAGCTCTCCATTTCATTTTTAAGCGTGCTCAACCACTCGATGATCGAAGCTCCGTTCCCAATAAAATCTCGCTTCTCCAAGTTCACTCCCAGGTCACCCGATGTCCCAATTACGCGCGGTCATCCGATCTTCTTATTTCATTTCTACATGTTTCTCCCATCAATCCACGCCCAATCCCGTTGAATTCTCTCCCGGAATCGATCCAAATTCCAATCAATATTTCATGCGATATCACTCGAATTTCTCCCTTTTCCTTTGTGTTCCTTCGTGTCCTTGGTGGTTAAAAGTTAGGCAAAGGGTCGCAACCCCCACCCGGGGGTAGACATTTTGTTGCAAACAAAAGGCGAACTGGCATTCGATAAGGCTGTGACAGCCTTGTCGCCCCCCTTTTTTTCCCTCATTTCGCCCTCGAATCCCGTTTGATCTTCCTTACCCTGCCCATTCGCTCCGTACCCCACCCGGCTCTAAGGCGAAAACAGAGCGAATCAAAGCAATATTAGAGCAATTCTATGCGAATGTAAAGCGAATTTACGGCACAATAATAAATTAGGTTTGAATAGCTCCACAACTGATCCCGCACTCCCAGACACACAAGCGCCGACAGGCGCGAATGAAAATAGCCCGGCAGGTACTGCCGGGTTAGCTTCCCATCAAGACGAGTCCCGCTAGGGACGACTGAAATTAGATTTCATCCAGGGTGCAGACAATATTGCTCAAGAATGATTTCCCATTTCCTTAAATTATTCTTGGTGTGATGTTTAGGCTGTTTTAAGGCGTAACGCGCGCAAATCCTCATTAAGTTTTTCTCCGCGCCTCCGCGTCTCCGTGGTAGGTTTACTTCCTCTTCTGGTTCCGCTTTACCGCGCTGGTCAGCTTCTTCCATCGCTCTTTTTCAGTCCGGCGCAGATTCGGGTCCACGAGCGTCTGTGCATGTTTCAGTTCCCTGCGCAGCTTCAGATAGCTCCTCCACCGTGCATCTTCAATCTCGCCGGAAGCCAGCGCATTCAGCACGGCACAGTTGGGCTCGGCGCTGTGGGTGCAATCGCGGAAGCCGCATTGCTCGGCCATGGCGTCGATTTCTGGAAACGTCTGATCAACAGCGGTGACTTGCGAAGAGCCTCCGCCTTGCCGCAGCTCTTGCGACCACAATTGCAGCTCGCGGATGCCCGGATTGTCCAGAATCAATCCACCATTCGGCAGAAAGAACAGCTCACGATGCGTGGTAGTATGCCGGCCACGACTATCTGACTCGCGCGTTGGCTGCGTGGTCTGCGCGGATGTCCCCAGCATCTGGTTTACGATTGTCGATTTTCCGGCGCCCGACGATCCCACCAGAGCAGCAGTCCGCCCTGAAGCAATGTACGGCAGCAGATCATTCGTCGCCACGCTGAGAGCTGAAATCGCCACCACCGGAACGCCCGGCGCAATGGCTTGCACCTCTGCCAGTCGAGCATCAACGTCCGGGCACAAATCAGCCTTGTTCAGGACAATCACTGTTTCGGCTTTACTCTCTCCGGCAGCCACCAGATAGCGCTCCAGCCGCCGCAGGTTGTAATCGTGGTCAAGCCCAAAGACGATAAACAGCAGGTCAATATTCGCGGCGATCACCTGTTCTTCCGCCGCCCTGCCGCTTACCTTACGGGAAAAGTTTGTCTTGCGTGGCAAAATATCGGTAATAATCGCGACATCGCCGGGAGCGTATTGGCGGACCGCCACCCAGTCACCCACGGCAGGCAAGCCGCTCTGGTCAGCGCGATACAGCAGCGCACCGGCAACCTCTGCGTCAATCTCGCCGGTTTCAGTCCAAAGTGCAAAGGTATGCCGGCGCTGCGCCACCACCCGCCCTGCTTTCAGCGCTTTGTCAGAGGAGTTGTTTAAATGCTCGGCAAAAATTTGGGCCCATGATTCGTTCCACCCTGCCAGTTGCAATTTCATTCGGTACACTCCGGATTCGGTTGCGGAAGCAGACGCGCCCGCGCGTAAAACCACGCAGACACACGTCCAGAACCTGATGGTTGGGGAGTCACGACAGAAAGTGCCGAATTCAAATCTCGAATTAAAGAGCAGCAGTCATAAACGCAAAAGAAGTTTACCGCATTTTCATCGATTAAGGGGTTTCCTGAGCACCCTAAGGTGTATTCCCGACCGCCGTTGTCGCATCACCGCATTTTATGCAGCTGCCGTGCGTGGCGGAATCGCACTGGAAGTAAGCCTTCCCGCTGGTTACCTCTGTACTCTTGTCGGTTTCGAGCTCTGCTGCGATGATGACTATGCGTTAACGATCTGGCTGGTGGTTTCGGGGGAAAGCACCCGGCTGGATTTGGGCTCTTAAGCAGGCCTCGGCTAAACACCGAGGCCTGTAGTATTTTCCGGCCTATTCTTCCTAACGCCCCATTCTTCTTAAGCAGGACGTTCTTAACCAAGCGGCCATACTTCCTGAAAAGACAGCCTTCCTTACATATTCCCTTCATCAGCTGACGGCCCATAGATAGACGGTACCGCTACGTCATTCAGCCGCAGGTAAACGCCCAGCTGCGCGCGATGGTGAATCGTGTGGTTCATGATAAAGCTCCGCAGCACAGCAACACGCGGCAGGGTAAGCACCGTGTGGTCACCGGCTTTGAGCGTCCAGGGCTTTACCATTTGCGCATCGGTGCAACTGGCGATGGCTTTGCGCGCCATAGCCAGGTTCTGATCAAACGTGGCCAACACTTCAGCGCGTGTCTTCGCTTCAACCGGCCGCGGCGCAGTGCTTACGTCGAACACGTCCTGCCCGACAATCGCATCAGCCCAATGACTGATGGTGGACAGATGGGTTGCCAGCGCGCCCAGCGCCATGGACTTGGCATGCGGCTTGAAGCTGAATTTATCTTCTGGAACGCGCTCCAGTGATTTGCGCGTGTTGGCCATTTCGTTATCGAACTCTGGCAGCAGTGACTGGCTAATGACTTTGCTCTCTGGTTGTGTTTGCGGCTGTGCAGCCATGTTTCATCTCCTTAAAAACTGACCGAGTCATTGTACCTATTCCGCGGTTCAAGAATGTGTCACGACTAAGAAGATTTGTCTTAGGAAATCTCTAAAAACATTTGCGCGGACGAAAAGCAGCCAGGCAAACAAAACCAGGGACGAATCGCACTCAAAAAGAAATGCCCAGACCCGGGTGCCTCCGAGTCTGGGTAAACGATCTGGGCAAAACATTTTTTCTTATGCGACCTTAGCTTTCGTCTTCTTGAATTTTGCCAGAAGATCAATGCCCTTAATCGAGCCCAGCCCAGTCGTCGGATCCCAGCCAGAAGCAGCGTTGTAAGCGCCGTTGGTGCCTTTTGTGATGTCATGGCACACGCTGGCATTGCCGTAGAGCACTGGATTCAGGAAGCCGCAGCGGCTGCCAATATCTTCATTCATCAGCGCCACCAGCCCGGCATACAACGGAGCCACGGCGCTGGTCCCGCCGATCACCGAACTTACTCCGTCCACCAGCACATGGTACCCGGTCTGCGGATCGGCATTGCCTGCAACATCCGGGACACCACGCCCGGTAAAGCCTTTGGGCAAAAGTCCGGTCTGGTATGAAGGCGTTGGGAAGTGTCCACTCACACCGCCACCGCTGGCGCCGTCATTGGCAACTCCGCCCCATGTGATCTCGCTGCTGATGGTGCTGCCGCTGGCAACTAGCTGTGTGCCTCCGCAGGCCAGCGCAAACGGACTGGACGAAGGAAAGTCCACGTGCTGCGCGCCGTCCGTTACGCCATCAGTAGAACCGTCATCTCCCGAAGCGACCAGCACCGTAACGCCAAGCATGGCCGCATCCTTAAAGACTTCGTTGAAGGAATCCATGGACTGCTGCGTCCAGGTGGATTCAGGCCCGCCCCAGCTAATCGACACCACTGACGGCTTGTTCGTCTGGTCGTGGATCGCCGTGGTCACTGCATCCAGAAAACCTTTGTCAGTGTTATTCGCAAAATAGACGACGATATTTGCGTTAGAAGCCACAGCCCCAGAAACTTCAATATCCAGGACTACCTCGCCATCGGGACCATTCGCGTTCCCTGTGGGATGGTTCGTCGCTCCATGCACTGACACGGCTGAGACCTTCGGATTTGCGCCTTGCTGCTGAAAATATTTCGTCAGGTCGGCCGCTTTGTATCCACCGCCCAGTTCAATCAGCGCGATGGTCTGGTTCTTGCCGGTGGCGTCTTTAGGAAAGTTATAGGCAGTGGCAACTTGCTTGGGAGTAACGGCACTCAGTTTTTTTGCGGCATGCGCAGTGGATCCAAGCCTGGGCTCAACTGTCTGATGTACCAGGCGAAAATGCGGTTTAGCCTGATCGCGATTATCCAGACCATGTACGCTTTGCACTATGTCCGCAAGAGTGTCAGGCAGATGGATTTCTCCCGTCCGGCCACGATAAGACCGAGCGCCGGTGGCATCCTCATAAATCTTCAGGTCCACGCCAAAAGCTTTCTGGACTGCCGCAACCGTACCGGAAAGTTTGATTGTCCGGGCAGCAAGATTTTGCTCCACCACGGCCAGGCCACAGGCGTGAGCGAATTCAACCACTTTGGCTGCGTCTTCAGGCAGCGCGCCGTGGCTTTTGGCCAGCTGTTCATTCGTCCAATACTTGCGCTCAGCCGGAGGGGTTGACGACATTTTGATGATGTCTTCATCAGACAATTTGCCGGCGCGGCGAAGCACCAGCGTTGTTTCTACTACCTGATCTGGATCGGCAGACCGGACTGCACGAAAACCAGCGACTGCAACTCGAGTGCTATGTGGAAGAGGCTTGCTCATTGAAATAAATCCTTTCAGGCGTCCGTCTTAAACAGAGGTTGCGCCTATGACCGAGGCCACGTCAATCCCCGTGGCAAACAAATTTTGTTAAGAACATCTCGTGAATATGGAAGCGGAGTTTGCAAAATTTTTACAACGCACAAAATGCAAACCGCAAATGGATTCGGCCCTATGCTGTTTCTTGTTAGTGCCGTGGATATGAGAATCGTTTCAAGATAAAGCAGATAAGTAGGCTCAAATGGTTCGCGGATACAACATTTTCTGGCGGCATGATGCCCTCACCGCTCACAACCACGCCCTCTCACCCGCATGTTCAGCGCAGAGCGAGCCGCACCTTAACTAGCTTACGCTGAGCGCGCGCAAGCCGGTCTGCTGCACTGAACGCGGAGACTTGCTCAGCTTAGCGGTAATCGTGCAGTTGCGGCCTTTGGCTTTTGCTTTGTAGAGTGCCTGGTCAGCCATGCGTAAAATTTCGGTTGGGGCGAGCTTGTCGCCGTTGGTTGAAGCCAGTCCAATGCTCACCGTCACGTTCGTCTGCTTCTTGCTACCGCGGCCTACGCCGCTGTTCCCTTTTTTACGCCGATCATTCCCGCGTACCGTAAACACAGATTGCTCAATCACCCGCCGCATGCGGTCAAGATAAACAAACACTTCTTCTGAAGGCTTGTTTGGGAAGACGATGGCAAACTCTTCTCCGCCATAGCGATAGGCTTTTCCGCCGCCAGTAATATGCGAAAGCCGTGACGCCACCAACCGCAGTGCTTGATCGCCCGACTCATGGCCGTAGCTATCGTTAAATTTCTTGAAGTGGTCCACATCCAGCATGGCAATGGAATACGAATCACCCAGCTTCAGCAGCGCCTCATTGAGTGAGCGACGGCTGGGCAGTTGCGTCAGCTCGTCCAGATACGCCATGGCGTAAGAAGTTTCAATCAGTGCGACGATCAGTGCGAGTCCACCGGCGGCAAAGTACACACCATCAAGGCGGCTCTGCCGGGCCACGCTCATCGCGACAAAAGCCGCTATCACGCTCCACAGCAGGCTGCTCTCCACCGCTTTGTAACGTTGAAACAGCGGGACCATAATGATCGCAATAGAAAGAATAAAAGCCAGCAGCGCAGGCTGTGAGAGTCCGCTCCAAGCAGAGAACATTGTCGGAACAAATACCCGTTTCAGCTGTACGGCAACTTGCGCAAGTCCGGGCATGGACAAAATCGCCACCGCCATTACCTGCAAGGCCATCATGGCCAGCCGGCGGCGCCCTGCGGGCGAAATGATGCCGCGTTCGCGCAGAAATGCCAGAACGAGCAAATTGATCGGCAGCAGAATAGCAATTGCATTCGCAACAATCTGCGCGGTGTCCCGCGACAAGAGCGGCACGATCCAGGCAAATGCGCTTTGCGCCAGAGTCAGGGCCAGCAGGGCAAAGAACAGCCGGCTCCGGCGGAAGAACGCGCTGAGCGCCAGTCCCACGCCAAATACCACAACGGGAAAGAACCGGACCACAGCCGATTGCGGATCTGCCAGCACACCCACGCGAATCAGAAGCGCGGAGAACACCAGCAACAGGCTTCCCGGCAGCAGAAGCCGGTAGAGAATCTTGAAAATCTTTTGGTTCACCTTGATCACGAGTCCGCGCTCCGGGGGTAACAGATTTTCGCAGGCTACGCGTAAGCTATTTGCTTACAGTGACTTACGTTTTCACTCAATCCGCCTGATGGAAAACTATATAAAGATGGATCACCCCCGGAACAGATGCCAAGGGTGCGATGGCCTTTTTCTTCTCCGCCATAAACCTTAAGTGTTTCCGGCCAAGTCTTATAGTTTTTTGCCGGTGCACGGTTATCTCCACAATTACGTGCCAAAAACAAAAGCTCCCATGTAGAATTGCCCGCTGACAAATTAAAACTGAAAGTTTGCAGGCTGGATTTTTAGTGGCGACGCGGGTGTCGCTTGCTCGCTTACCGGTTGATCGATTTGGGTAAACAAATTCCCCGAGGTGAAATTCACAATGAAATACGCTGCAGAGTTGTTTGGCACATTTGTTCTGATCTTTGCCGGGCTGGGCACCGCTGTAATTTCCGGTGGAAAAGTTGGCAACATGGGCGTGGCCCTGGCCTTTGGACTCGCCTTGATGGCCATGGCTTATTCCGTTGGGCCAATCTCCGGCTGCCATCTAAATCCAGCCGTCACTTTGGGAATGGTAGTGAGCGGACGCATGGCCGCCAAAGAAGCCGTTGGCTACTGGGTAGCGCAATGCGTGGGCGCGATTATCGCGTGTGGCGTGATTTTGTTCATTGCCACCGGCGCACCCGGCGGTTCCCTCGCTTCACTGGCCGGCGCAGCCAACGGTTTTGGTGAACACTCACCCGCAAACTATTCCATGGCCGCCTCATTCGTGGCGGAAATGTTCCTCACCATGCTGCTGGTGTTTACAGTATTGGCCGCAACGGACGATCGCGCTCCTGCAGGCTTCGCCGGAATCCCCATCGGCTTCATTCTGGCGACCATCATTCTCGTAGGCATTCCGGTGACCAACGGCTCTTTCAATCCTGCACGCAGCATTGGCCCGGCCGTATTTGTCCACGGATGGACGTTGCAACAGCTATGGTTGTTCATCGTCGCTCCGTTGTGCGGAGGCGTGATTGCAGCAGTGGTTTATAAAACCATCCGCGTTGCCAGTCCAATGATCACAGCCAAACAGGCTGAGCAAGTACTGCCCAGCCAGCAGGCTGAGCGCCGGCAAAGCACCAAGTAATCAATAACAAACAGAGAGAGACGCAGCCTGTTGAATGCACTTTGGCTTCGTCCACTTCCCTATTCTGAGCCGGAACGGCTGGCGT
>DASXZE010000388.1:0-11041 GCA_036502105.1 Candidatus Angelobacter sp.
AATCGTACTGAAGTTTCCTGGGATGCCGAAAAATCAAAATGGCTGATTCGAATTGCCGTCGGTGAAGAAGTCATCCGCCGTTATTGTGATCTTCCCCAGACCGCCAGTGAAACTGAGCTTCGCGCAGCCGCGCAGAAAACGCTTAACGATGAAGGCTACGAACTGGATGACAGCCCCATTATCATTCAGCAATCGAAAGCGGCCTGATCTCAGCCGCGAAACTCATATAACATCTTACTCATTCCGCAGCGCCAGCATGGGGTCAACCCGTGTGGCGCGGCGCGCTGGAATGAAGCACGCTGCCATGGCAACCACTGCCAGCAGTATGGGTATTGTTGTGTAAGTCATTGCGTCAGTCGGACTTATGCCGATCAGAAAATCCTGAATCAACTGGCTGATGGCGAATGCCGGCAATAAGCCGATCACTAATCCGGCTATCACCACTAAAATGCCTTGCCGGCCGACGAGCGCAAGCACTTGCGACCGCTGTGCGCCCAGCGCCATGCGAATACCAATTTCATGCGTCCGCTGACTGACCGAATACGACATGACGCCATACACTCCCACAACCGCCAAAACCAGGCCCAGTCCACCGAGTACGCCAGTGAGAGTCGCGCCCAGTCGGAATAGAAATAATCCGTTCACCCCATTGAGTGACTCCGTCATGGTTCCGGCATAGACAGGCATGGCCGGAGCAAGCGAATCGATCAGCGTCAACAACTGGCGGACGATCTCTGCATTGGCGCTGCGGACCTGCAAGGTGACAGTAGGAAAATAATGTTGCGCGAGTGGGACAAAATATGTTGGTTCCATGGGGCTATAAGGATCAACAAGCCGGATATTTCGCATCACGCCAATAATTTGGATCGGATGTTTGGGGTCGTCTGGCACTGAAAACTCATGTCCCAGCGGGTCCTGATGCGGCCAATATTTATCCGCCATGCTTTGATTGATCACCGCCACGCGAGGAGCAGCGGCAGCGTCGCGCTCTTCAAAATCGCGTCCACGCAACAGGCTAATGCGCATGGTCTGGAAATATCCTGGAGTTACGGTGTTGTAAAGCGCGCTGGGATGAGGCTGACCTTTTGCCGGCTGAATTCCTGGAACCAGAATTTCACCGCCGATGGATGTGTCTCCCATGGGTAGAATCGCCGCCAGACTTGCAGACTCCACTCCCGGCACGGCGCGAGCGCTTTCCAGCAGGCTCTTATAGAACGCTTCTCCCTTTGCCTGTGAGTAACCAATCTGGTTTGCATCCACGGTCAGATTGCTGACCTGATGTGGATCAAAACCGAGGTCGGCGTGCTGCGCACTTTGCAGGCTGCGGGTAAACAAGCCAGCGATAATCAGCAAGCCTAAAGAGCCTGCAACCTGAATCACCACCATGGCGTTCCGCAGCCTCTGGCGGCGGGAGGTTAACGAGCGGCCAGTGTCACGAAGCACATTGTTGATGTTTGCTTTCGCAGACTGCATGGCTGGAGCAAGACCTGCAACCAGGCTGGAGAGCAATGCCACTGAAAGTGCGCCTGTAAATACCAGCCAGTTGAAACGGAAATCAAAAGCGAGAGGAAAAGCGCTGGGAAAATGCACAGAATTTAGCAGGCGCGTGGCAAACAGGCCTGTAACAATACCCGCGCAGCATCCCAACAAGGAAAGCAAAAGGCTTTCCGTGAGCAACTGCCGGACCAACCTGCGCTGTCCCGCGCCTAAAGCAGCACGTACTGCCATTTCTGATCTGCGAGCCGTGGAGCGTACCAGCAGCAGATTGGCAACATTCACGCATGACAGAACCAGAATCAGAATGCCCAGAGAGAAAAACAGCACGGCCGTCCGAACCAGCGGGTTGACGCCATTAAAGGTGACCATTCCGGGCGGACGCAGAGGATTTGCGCGGATTCCATTCGGTGTTTCATCTGGCCGGGGATACCGGGTGAGCACATGCTGGCTGACCGTGTTTAAGACTGCGCTCATCTGCTCCGCGGAGGCGCCAGGTTTCAAGCGGGCAAAAATATTGAGCGGGCGAGTGTCAGCTTTCTGGAGAAAATCATTGGGTGTTCCAGCATCAATCACCAGCATATTCAATGGCAGATAGGCTTGCATGTGAACGGCCGGTGCCGGACCGACAAAACCTTTTGGACTGATTCCGATGATGGTGACAGCGTGACCGTTCATGGCCACGCTTTTCCCGATCATCTCCGGGTCTCCGTGAAAGCGCGATTGCCAGTAGTCCCAGGCGAGCACCACCACGGGATCGGCCCCAGGAGTAATGCTGTCCTGGGTCGTAAAAAATTGTCCTAATGCTGGCTGCAGGCCAAGAACAGAAAAGAAGTTTCCTGTTACGAAGTAAGTTTGCACAGGCAGTGTTTTGCCCTGGAACGTAAGTCCGTCTGGCCCGGTCTGGCCGGCTGAGGAGGCGCCAAAAGCCGCGGCCGCCATGCCGTCGAACTGCGGACCGCATTCCTCAGTAATTTGCCGGTATTCAGGAACCGAAAATTGAGAATCATTTCGCACTGGGCCGGTGCGGGTAAAGGTAAGAAAAGTAAGCGCCTTCGGATCATGCACTGGAAGTTTCTGGAACACCAGCCAATCCACCATGCTGAAGATTGCCGTGTTTGCGCCAATTCCCAACGCCAGAGTCAATACGGCGGTAATTGTAAAGCCGGGACTCTTGCGCAGCATGCGTGCGCCATAGCGAATGTCCTGCCAGAGAGTTTCAATAAAGCCAAAGCTATTCATGCGATAAATTTCCTCGCGGACCAGGGTCGAGTTGCCAAGTTTGCGATGGGCCGCGCTGCGCGCTTCGTCAGCGGACATTCCCCTGACTATGTTCTCTGTGGTTTCAAGCTCAAGATAAGTTTGCAGTTCTGTGGCGCGTTCTTCATCCCAGCGGCGTCTACGGAAGAATTTACCTAAACCCATAAGCTACTCGTTTGCCGGCCGCAACACCCTGTTAATGGCATGGACCAACTGTTCCCACCGGTTTGTTTGCACGGCAAGCTGTTTGCGTCCGGCGGGCGTCAGACGGTAATAGCGTGCCTTGCGATTGTTTTCTGATGTGCCCCAGAAAGAGGCGATCCACTTGCGGTCTTCCAGGCGATGCAACGCAGGATAGAGCGAGCCGTGCTCTACCTGCAGCACGTCATCGGAGCGGTTCTCAATGGCATGGGCAATGGTGTGTCCATGGGCCGGGCCCAGCAACAATGTTTGCAGGACGAGGAGATCGAGCGTCCCTTGAAGAACTTCACCTTGCAGCGGTTGTGCGCCACGTTTCGGCATAAGATTTCTAAAATGTACTCCAGAAGATGATCTAGTGCAAGAGTAGATTTAATTTTGTGGGTATTCATTCCAGGTTGATTATTATGAGCGATAGTAGGATTAAGCCACCCTAGATGATCTGTAAATCGGAGCGGATTACGAGATGGGAAGCCCCGGTGAGTCGCGCTTTTGCAGCAGGCTGGGCGGCAGGACAAAGAAGACAGCCATGGCGCAGCTCAGGCCCAGGCTGATGCGAACATCTACCCACACCAGGCCGAGACAGACCACATACATGAGCGGGCCAGCGGCATATTGGCGGCTGATGCTGGCCGCTGCGGCTGCGCTTAGGCTGCGATCGAGCAAATGGTGCGACACGGCATAACGCCAGAGCAGGTTGAAGAAGATCCCGATCACAATGTAAACGCAGTTGTAAAGAATGGCCGCGGTTCTCTGTCCGGGACCGCCAAAATTGTCTGCAAGCACTTGCGTGGGAAATGGAACCACGCTCACGCCGAGCAACAAGAGCAGGTTCAGCGCCAGAAGAACGTCATTTGATTTTTTGATGTGCGTGAACATGCGGTGGTGGTTCATCCACATGATGCCGACATAAGCAAAGCTCAGAAGAAATGCCATGTACGAAGGCCATTGGTGGAGCAGGCTTGCGGCGAGAGACTCCTGCGCGGAGTGCGGCACTTTGATCTCAAGAATCAGCAGCGTAATGGCGATGGCAAACACGCCGTCAGAAAATGCTTCAATGCGTGCTGTTTCAGTCTGCATACGCCATTAGCGTTTTGCTCCAACCAGCGTGGGGACAGTTTGCGAAAGTTCTTTCAGCGTATTCACGTAAGTTGGCTTGGCGATGCCGCGTTCTGTGATGATGGCCGTGACGTATTTATGCGGAGTCACGTCAAAGGCTGGATTCTCCACCAGCACTCCATTCGGAGCGATTTGCTTGCCGGCATGGTGCGTTACTTCGCGCGGTGAGCGCTGCTCAATAGGAATGCCTTCACCGCTCTCCATATTCATGTCCACGGTTGACCAGGGTGCCGCGACGTAAAAGGGAATCGCGTGCTCTTTGGCCAGAACAGCCACACTATATGTGCCGATTTTGTTGGCGACGTCACCGTTGGCGGCAATGCGGTCTGCGCCTACGATCACGGCCTGAATTTTGCCCTGGCGCATCATGGAGCCGGCCATGTTGTCGGCGATGAGCGTAGTTTTGATGCCATCTTTAATCAGCTCCCAGGCGGTGAGCCGCGAGCCTTGCAGGAAAGGGCGCGTCTCGTCGGCAAAAACGTGGATCTGCTTGCCCATCTGAATGGCAGAGCGAATCACACCGAGCGCGGTACCGTAACCGCAGGTGGCGAGCGCTCCGGCGTTGCAGTGTGTAAGGACGCCGCCAGAGCTGGGCATGAGCACAGCGCCGTGCTGCCCCATGAGTTCGTTGGCGGCAATATCTTCCACCAGCATTTGCTGCGCTTCTTCGACAAGAGTGATTTTGATCTGGTGCAGGCCTTGCGGCGCGACGAACTCAAACTTCTGCTGCATGCGGCGAATGGCCCAGAAAAGATTCACGGCCGTGGGGCGCGTTTCTCCCATGGTCCGGCAGATTTGGCCGAACTCATTGCGCAACGTTGCCACGTCTGGCGCGGTGGATTGTTTTACGCCCAGTGCAATGCCCATGGCTGCTGCCACGCCAATGGCGGGAGCGCCGCGCACAATCATATCCCGGATGGCCGTGGCCACTTCCTGATACGTGGCGCAGGTTACGTAAACTTCTTCTGTGGGCAGCAGCGTCTGGTCAATAAAGCGGACGCCATGGCTGGTCCATTCAAGTGTTTTGATCATTGGTTAGATTGTAATGGGTGAAGCGGATTCGATGCCATTGCGAACGCGCAGGGCAAATTCCCCGTGAGCACGGGGCAAGAGCGGTGAGGGACAGCTAGTTGGGCCGCCGCTCTACTACTTGTTCATCGATAATCACAAATTGCGCCGGGCAGATGCTTGAGCCGCAGATTACCGGAACCACGCCGCGCATCTGCCGCCGGGTAATCAGCCCGAGCGTGCCACACTGCGGGCAGGAAAGAACGGCCCAGTAGGGATCTTCCAGGTCGCCGACCTTGCCGGCGTTTTCCAGGACGAAGATGCTGCCGGGTTCCATCTGCTCAGGAAGCCATTCCGTGATGATGCTTAATTCCGCCACCATAGTTACCTCCGCCAATATGCTTCTCCTTGAACTTTCATCGTGCGTTTACGTCTTGCGGTTTACGAAGCCCGCTTTTTACTTGCGGTACTCCCGGCTTGCTTTTGTGCCGGACGCCGGTTGAATATCTCTGACCGGACTTCTTTTACCGTGTCACTCAGGCAGATGCCCAGCAGCGGCTGGCGCGAATTCTTGAGTATGTCAATGATCTGGCGCTCAGAGTTTTCCAGGTAAATCCGTTTCCCGTCGGTCAATAAGTGGTATTCCGAGCCATTGCTAACCGCCTGGGCCAGCCTGCCGCCAAATTCTTTTTGCAGGAATTTCATGATGCTGCGGACCCGCTGCAACGGGAAGCCTTTGCGGCGGAGAGCGCAGATGACCGCGATCTCGGTGAGGTCGTCAAAGGAATACATGCGGCAGCGGCCTTCGCGGTGAGGCTGCACGATGCCGCGCTCGTCCCACCACTGGAGCTGGCGGGGCGTGATGCCTGTGAGCTTGACTACCTGCGCCGATGTGAAGCGATCGTCCATAATTCTAAAGACATGACTGCCAGGAAATGTTTTAAACATTTCTACACGCAAATGTTTGGAATATTGTAAGAGTGTTATCCAGAAAGTCAACAGGAATCAGCGTAAGAAATTAGAGTCGCTGGACTCTTCAGGAAAGGTAGAGGGCGGTGAGGAAAAGAACGAAACGGTAAATATCCAGAACGTAATGAAATGAAGCTGTGAGAATGGCTGCCTTGACCAGCGATAAGAGGATGGAATCGCGGTAGACAGCGTGCATGGCCAGAGTTGTATAGCCCACCAGAATCAGCAATGCGACGGGGAAGAGCGCATTGTCTGAATTGAGATAAGCAAGGGCCACGCCATGGTGCTCGGCAAATCTATATATCAGCGCGGTGCCGCCGTAGAAGCCAATAAAAAGGGCGACCAGCCAAAATGCTGTGAAGTGCAGACTAAAGACCAGGTGCTGACCAAAAAATTGTTTCTTGCGCCACTGTATTACCGCCAGGACAAGCGCAAACAGCGGGACCATAAGCACCACAAGGGACCGGGCTTGAACATCGACCACGTGATCAAAAGAGTGGGAGAACTGCTCCAGCGTTACGCCCTTGGCGGCAATACGGTCAGCCACCATCCGTGACGCAAGATGTTTGTAAGACATCATGTGCGTCTGAATGGCCAAAGTGGTGCGCAGACCGGACCATCCCGTGTATGGCAGCAGCAAAAAATAGATCAGGTTGGCGATAAAGAAGAGCTGAAAGGGATGTAGATAAGGCTTGCGGCATCCGCGCAGATATTCAGAAGTTAGAAAGCCGGGCCGGGTAAAGAGCAAACGGAAGCTGCCAAATATTTTGGAATCGAAGTGGAAGAAGTCGCCCAGGGCGTGGTGAAAAAAGTGGCGTATGGAGAGATCTGAAGCGCCAAACTTTTTTTCGCCGCAGTCCGGACAGAATTTGCCGCTTACCTGCGCGCCACAGGTGGGGCATTGCCACGTGGCGTTTGAAGTGTGGGTTTCCTGCTGCAGAAGCTCCGTGCCGGTGCTGCCGCCGCCGACAAAATGCACCACTTCCAGTTTGTCGCCGGTTTTCAGCGTGGTGGCTTCCCAATTGGCTCGGGGAACGATCTCCAGATTTAATTCCACGGCAACGCGGTCGGGCTTCATGCCCAGCTGCGCGACCAGGGCTGCGACCGTGAGGCCGTCAGGGAAGTCGCGTTGTTCGCCGTTGATGTGGAGAAGCATAGCTTTTAGCTCTTAGCCTTTGGCTCTTGGCTTGAGTATCGTAATTTTAAAGTATGGAGTTCCAAATGGATTTATTGGCTGGCGATTGATGGAGGTATCTCCCCTACGGGGCTTTGCATTTTATCTGCTTTACCCAGGCCTTCCGGCCTGGGCTAACGCTCGCTATGCTCGCCTGTCGCGCCTAACGGCGCTGGTTACTGCTGCTCTGAATTGGTTACCTTACTTCGAATTGATCACGTACTCCAAATTGATCACGTACTCCCAAATGATTACTTTATGAGGTTTTCAAAACGCGCAGGTCTTTGCCGGTCATCTCTTTTGGCTGGGGGAAGTCGAGCATGCCTAGCACCGTGGGCGAGATGTCTTGCAGGGAGCCATTGGGACGCAGAGAAAATTTCTGTGCGTTCTCACATACCACGATGAACGGCACCGGGTTGGTGGTGTGCGCGGTGTGCGGGCCGCCGGTGGCGGGGTCGATCATTTGCTCGGCGTTGCCGTGGTCGGCGGTAATCAGCATTGCGCCACCACGGGCGCGAACGGCTTTATAAACTTCTCCCAAACAATGATCTACGGTTTCCACGCCTTGCACGGTCGGCGGAATTTTGCCGGAGTGGCCGACCATGTCTGCATTAGCGAAATTGACGATCACCACGTCAAAAGCAGAATCGTTTGTGGCCTTGATTACAGCTTCCGCGATGCCGGCGGCAGACATCTCTGGCTTCAGGTCATAGGTGGCGACTTTCTGTGAAGGTACCAGCACGCGGTCTTCGCCGGGAAATGGTTTCTCTATCCCGCCATTAAAGAAATAGGTGACGTGCGCATATTTTTCTGTTTCGGCTACGCGCAGGTTGCGCAGGTTATGTTCGGCCATTACGTTGGCCAGAATATTTTTGAGCGAATCGGGCTGCACGACGAAGGGCAAGGCGAACTGCTTGTCATATTGGGTCATGCAGATGTATTTCAGATTCTTGGGAACGCGGCTGCGGGGAATGGCTGCATCGAGCGCTTCGGCGTCGGGCAGGTCGCGGCCGCCTGTGGCAGTGAGTCCGCTTTCGCGGGCCAGACAGCGTGTGATCTGGCGGGCGCGGTCGGCGCGAAAGTTGAAATTGATGACGGAGTCATCGTCACGGATTGTCGCCACGGCGTTGCCGCGATTGTCCACGCAGGTGAAGGGAATAATAAATTCGTCGGTCACGTCGCGATTGTAAGAATCTTTTACGCCCTGCACGGGATCGACAAACTCACCGCCTTCGGCTTTGCCGGCAACCATGGCGTCAAAGGCCTTCAGTTCGCGGTCCCATTTCTTGTCGCGATCCATGGCGTAGTAGCGGCCGCTTACGCTGGCAATCTTGCCGGTGCCTAGCTCGCGCATTTTCTGCTGTAACTGCTGAATGTAGCCTGCGCCGTTGGTGGGCAGCGTATCGCGTCCGTCCATGAAGCAGTGAACAAAGGTGCGGTCCACGCCATTTTGTTTGGCCATCCGCAGCAGCGCGTAAAGATGATTCTGGTGGGAGTGCACGCCACCGTCAGAGAGCAGGCCAAAGAGATGCAATTGGCGTCCGCCGTTGCGCGCGTTTTTCATGGCCTCAAGCAATACCGGATTGCTGAAGAGGTCGCCGTTTTGGACCATCAGATCGAGTTTGGTGATGTCCATGTAAACCACGCGGCCAGCGCCAATATTCAGGTGGCCGACTTCGCTGTTGCCCATCTGGCCGTCCGGCAGGCCGACGGAGTGCCCGCTGGTCTGTATGAGCGTGTTGGGATATTCCTTGAGCAGCCGGTCATAGTTGGGCTTGCGCGCCAGCGAAATAGCATTGGCAGGAGATGGAGGCGCGTAACCCCAGCCATCGAGAATGATGAGAACGAGCGGTTTATTCATAGCTAATATCAGATTCTAAATGCCAAACCCCACGGAGGCCCTGAGACACGGAGAAAAACTGAGGTCAAAAAACTTACCACTGATAGACACTGATGACACGGATGGGGCGGGAGTTGTGAGAACCAGGAAATCAAAATCTTAGCGCGGAGG
Source organism: Candidatus Angelobacter sp. (assembly GCA_036502105.1). Lineage (GTDB taxonomy): Bacteria > Acidobacteriota > Terriglobia > Terriglobales > Acidobacteriaceae > Angelobacter. Next base: position 9,234 of record DASXZE010000388.1, read on the forward strand.
CGCAGAGACGCGGAGTAAGATTCAGTCGCCGATTTTTTAATTGAATATTTGCTTTGTATTCGCTAGATTGGTTTGAGGCGAGCAAAGCCTAGATGCATTGCAACGGAGAACCTGCCGTTCTGTTTTGTCTTTTGGGGAAAGTTGCGACCCTCTGCCGATGCTTTTTTAGCGATTGAAGGAATGGTTGGAACCGTCCCGGTTTTTATCCTGCTGATTTCAAGTGGGATTAGAGCCAGAACATTTCTCGATGCGAGGAGTTTACGACCTCTCAGCCGATCTTTTCATGATCTTGGGTCGTATTGGGTGCTCTTGGGTTGAATTGGGTTAAACCGGGGGAGGGGGTAGGTGGGTCAGTTAGAGGTATCGGCAGAGGGCCGCAAGCTTGCCTTTTGAGATCGGGTGATCTGATGATCGGGACATCGGGTGATCGGAAAAAGCAAACCCGATTCACCGCTGAGACGCGGAGACGCGGAGAAAGGCAAAACCTTATCACGGATAACATGGATTCAGATATGTTACTGCGCCTGTCTTCAAGACTGTCGCAGGTGATAGCATGGTGCCCCTGATTCAGATAAAAGCTGGGTGGAGAGAAAAAATGCGGACATGGATTCTGGTTGGTTTGTTGGTGGTGCTCGCGAGTGTGCCACGGACTGTCGCGGCGCAGGATAAGAGCGCTGACAAGAAAGATGCGCAGAGCACGGATGCCAGCAAGCAAGCCGCGCCAGAAAGTCCGGATCCCGACGAAATCAGACTAGGAAAGCCCGCTGTCCATGAATTTGTGATCGCCAACTTCAAGACTGAAGGCGGCGTAACGCTGCCGCAGGCAAAAGTGGTTTATGGGACATACGGGCACTTGAATGCCGCGCATGACAACGTGGTGCTGGTGCCGTCGCACTATATGGCGGACCATCGCGGCTATGAGTGGCTGATTGGAGCGGACCGCGCGCTTGATCCGGCCAAAGTTTTTGTGGTGGCAACGGAGCTTTTTGGCAATGGCCATTCCTCTTCGCCCAGCAACACGCCTGAGCCGTTTCATGGGCCGCGCTTTCCGGTAATGACGATCCGCGACAACGTGGAAGCGGTGCACAAGTTGCTTACGGAAGATCTCAAGGTCAACCATCTGCGGGCGATTGTCGGGTTTTCCATGGGCGCGCAGCAGGCGTTTCAGTGGGCGGTGAGCTATCCCACATTTGCCGACAAGATTGTGGCGACGTCAGGTACGGCGAAGACGTATGGGCATGGAATTGTGCGGCTGGAAGGGCAGATTGCCGCGCTCACGGCCGACGCCGCATTTGAAAATGGCGACTACAAAACGCCGCCCACCAAAGGCCTGGAAGCTTTTGCCACAGTGTGGACGGGATGGCTCTTCTCACAGGAGTGGTGGCGCAAAGAGTTGTGGCGCGAAGGCGCGCCGGCGGGCATCACGTTTGAACAGGTGCTGCATGAATACCGGACGAATTTTATTCCCGGCGCCGATGCGAATAATTTGATCCTGCAAATGCGCACATGGGAAAAGCAGGATGTAGGCGCGACGCCGGGATTCAATGGCGATGAAGAGAAAGCGCTGCGGTCGATTAAAGTACCGTTTCTGTATATGCCATCGGAAACCGACCTGTATTTTCCTGTGACAGACGCGCGGTATGAGGCGGGATTTATGTCGACGGTCACGCTGACGCCGATTCCTTCATTGTGGGGACATACGGCTGGCGCGGGGCCGAATCCGGTGGACTTGAAGTTTTTGAATGAGAAGATTGGGGCGTTTCTGGGAAAGTAGGGCTAAAAAGCAAAGGCTTACCACTGATGAACAC
>DASXZE010000389.1:0-42281 GCA_036502105.1 Candidatus Angelobacter sp.
GCGCTGCCAGCATTACTTTGCAGCCTGCCGGGTTGTGAGCGAAACTGATATGTTGCTGACAATTCCAGAGCGCTATGCGCAGATGCTCAACGGCGGCTTCAATAACCGGCTGTATCCGTTCCCGCTGAAGAGCCTGCAACAACTTGAGCTCCATATGTATTGGCATGAGAGCGCGGACAACGATCCACCGAACCGCTGGCTGCGTGAACAGATCAAAAAAGTAGTGAATGACTCACTTGCGGAAACGCAGGAACCCGAGCCAAGACGCAGAGCTGCGAATATAAAATCTGGCGATGCGGCAAAGAGTCGAACCGCGTCGCGCGCGCCTAAAAAATGAAAGCCCAAAGAGATAAAAAATCATCGAAATGAAAATCAGGGAGAAGCTAATTCAAATGAAAGCCGCAGTTTTGCACGGTCCCAAAAAGTCTTTGGTGGTTGAAGAAGTTGAAAGGCCCACGCCCGGCGACAGTGAAGTGCTCATTCAGGTAGAAGCCTGCGGCGTCTGCCACTCTGATCTGCACGTTGCCGATGGCGATTGGAAACAGTTTGCCTCCATCACCAAGACGCCGCTTATTCTGGGCCATGAAATCGCAGGCAAAGTTGTAGAAGTGGGCTCAGCGGTTCGTGAATTAAAAATAGGTGACCGCGTGGGCGTGCCCTGGGTTTACTGGACTTGCGGCGAATGCGAGTTCTGCCGCGAAGGCTATGAGAACCTCTGCAGCAAGCAGAAAATTACCGGTGTGACCGTGGATGGCGGCTACGCGGAATTTCTGAAAGCGCCCGCCACGCACGCCACAAAGATTCCTGATGCAGTTTCATCCATTCAGGCAGCGCCGCTCTTCTGCGCCGGCGTAACGGTGTATCGCGCCATCATGCAGGCAAAGCCACAACGCGGACAGCGCCTCGCCGTCTTCGGCATCGGCGGCCTCGGGCATCTCGCCATACAGATCGCCGTGCATCTTGGCCTGGAAGTTTCCGCCGTAGATGTGGACGATGAAAAGCTGGCGCTGGCTAAGTCGCTCGGCGCAATTCACACTGCCAACGCGACCACCAGCAACGTAGTCAAAGAAATGCGTAAGCGCGGCAATGCTCATATCGCGCTGGTAACGTCCGGATCGAAAGCCGCCTATGACACTGCTTTTTACTGCGTACGCCCCACCGGCACGCTGCTTGCCGTGGGTCTGCCAGCGAATGAACTTTCTTTTCCCGCCATTATGATGGCGGCCGGCGAGGTCAATATCAAAGCTTCCGCGGTTGGCACCCGCGCAGACCTCGCTCAGGTGCTGGCTCTTGCTGCAGAAGGAAAATTGCACTGCCAGGTGGCCACGCGTCCTCTGGCGGACGCCAATGCTGTACTGGAAGAGATGCGCTCCGGCAAAGTTTCCGGACGCATCGTGCTCACCATATAGCGGGGACGAAATTCTTGCGCAGCGGCAGAGCCTTGCTCAGATTTATATTTGGATCAAAGACTTTTGAAGGAATAGAAAACAGATGAGAGAAGCAGTTGTAGTCACCAGCACGCGCACGGCCCTGGCCAAATCATTTCGCGGATCATTTAATATGACGCGCCCTGACGATCTAGCGGCGCATTGCATACAGGATTTGCTTAGCAAGACGCCCAAGCTCGATCCCGCTGAGATAGAAGATGTCGTGCTCGGCTGCGGACAGCCACACGGCCCGCAGGGCCACAACATAGCGCGTGTCGCCGCCATGGTTGCCGGGCTTCCGTCTTCGGTCGCGGGAACAACCATCAATCGGTTTTGTTCTTCTGGCTTGAATGCCATCGCCATTGCGGCGCACCAGATCATCGGCGAAGGCGTGGACGCAGCCATTGGCGGCGGAGTGGAAAGCATCAGCATGGCCGTGCGTGATACCAGCCCCAACCCTCGGCTGCAGGAATCTATGCCCGGCATTTATATGGTCATGGGCGACACCGCGGAAGTGGTGGCCAAACGCTACAACGTGAGCCGCCAGGCGCAGGATGAATACTCGCTGCTCAGCCAGCAGCGCACCGCCCGCGCGCAGCAGGAAGGTTTTTTCAAAAAAGAAATCGCACCCATCAAAGTGACCAGGGCCATTCTTGATAAAAAAACCAATGAAGTTGTGAGCAAAGAAGAAGTAGTTGCGGACAAAGACGAATGCAATCGTCCGGACACAACCCTGGAAGGGCTGCTCGGACTTAAGCCGCATTTTGATCCGCACAGCGGACAGGGTTCTGTCACCGCGGGGAATTCTTCCCAACTTTCTGACGGCGCATCAGCCACGCTGCTCATGTCACGCCAGCGCGCAGACCAGCTCGGCATTCCATATCAGCTGATTTTTCGCGGCTTTCAGATCGCCGGCTGTAACGCCGACGAAATGGGCATCGGCCCCATTTATGCCGTCCCCAAACTGCTCAAGCGCGCCGGACTGAAGACCAGTGACATCGACCTATGGGAGCTGAATGAAGCTTTTGCCGTGCAAGTAATTTATTGCCGCGACAAGCTCGGCATCGATCCCACAAAGCTCAACGTAAACGGCGGCTCCATTGCCATTGGACATCCGTTTGGCATGACCGGTTCGCGCATGGTCGGCACCATGGCCAACGAAATGGAGCGCCGCAAACAACGCTATGGCGTAGTCACCATGTGCGTCGGCGGCGGACAGGGCGCAGCCGGGCTCTTTGAGCTGGCAAGCTAAAGCCCTTGCAAGCTGAAGCCCGTGCAAATTAAAGCCGTACAAATTAAAGCCGTACAAGTTAAGCCTGCACTAACTAAAGCTTGTGCAAGCTAAAAAGAAAAGGAATTTTATGGCGACCACCACCACTCCACACACCATTAGAAGCGGCGCGGCATTTCTGCTGGAAGATCTACCGGCAGAAGAAATTTTCACCCGTGAAGACCTGAGTGAAGAGCACATCGCCATTGGGCGGACGGTGGAAGACTTCTGGGCCAATGAAGTTGAGCCGAACCTGCCCGCCATCCGCCAGAAGAAACCCGGCCTTGCTCTGGAGATCATGCGTAAGTCCGCCAAGCTGGGATTTCTTGGCATCTCGGTGCCGGAAAAATTCGGCGGCATGGAGATGGACCTGCCTTCTGTGATGGTGGTAGCAGAAGTCATGGGCCGCGACGCCTCTTACGCCGGCTGGCACTCCGCGCACACTGGCATCGGATCGTTGCCTATTTTGTTTTTTGGCACCGAGCAGCAAAAACAAAAATATCTTCCCAGGCTAGTGAACGGAGAACTGCTGGCGGCGTATGCACTCACCGAACCACTCGCAGGCTCTGACGCGCTGGCGGCAAAAACGCGCGCTGATCTCAGCCCTGACGGCAAACACTACATCCTGAACGGCCAGAAGATGTGGATCACCAACGGCGGCGCGGCTGATCTCTTTATCGTCTTCGCCAAAGTTGCCGGAGAAAAATTCACTGCGTTCATCGTGGAGCGTGCTTTCGGCGGCCTCACTAACGGCGCAGAAGAACACAAGATGGGCATACAGGGCAGCTCCACCACGGCCCTTTATTTTGACAATGTAAAAGTGCCGGTGGAAAACGTGCTCGGCGAAATCGGTCGCGGACACGTGATCGCCTTCAACATTCTGAACATTGGCCGTCTCAAGCTCGGCCCGGCCGTGATGGGTGCGGCAAAAAATATTCTCGCCATCAGTATTAAATACGCTAAGCAGCGCAAGGCTTTTGGCGCAGCCATTGCCAGCTTCGGCGCCATGCAGCACAAGCTGGCGGAGATGGCCATCAGGATTTTCGCCACTGAGTCCATGGCGTGGCGTGTGGTTGGCCTGATTGAAACGCAGTTGAGCAGCGCCGCGCATGATTCTGCTGACACGGTTAAAGCCGAGCTAAAAGCCGTGGAAGAATATGCAGCTGAGTGCTCCATGGTAAAAGTGTTTGCCGCGGAGATGCTCGACTACGTAGCCGACGAAGGCGTGCAGATTCACGGCGGCTACGGCTTCCACCAGGACTACGCCGTTGAACGCTACTACCGCGATGCTCGCATTAACCGCCTTTTTGAAGGCACCAGCGAGATCAATCGGCTAGTTATGTCAGGCATGCCGTTGAAGCGGGCTGCGCGTGGCCTGCTGCCATTGTTTGAAGCCGCGCAAAAAGAACTAAGTCAAGGCCGTGAAAAAGAAAGCTCAGGCAGCGATCAGGAAGCCCGTCTGGTGCGCAACGCCAAAAAGATTTCTCTCTTCACGCTCGGCGTGGCCCACAAGAAATATGGCGCTGAAATTGAAAAACATCAGGAAGTGGTGATGAGTCTTTCCGACCTTTTCATGGAAACCTTTGCCATGGAATCAGTGCTGCTGCGCTGCCGCAAGATGGCATCGGCCAATAAAGTTATTGCCAATGACATTTGCGCGGTCTTTCTTCGCGACGCCATGGCCAGAATCCAGGCAGCGTCGCAGAATGTGTTGGGAGCCTGCTCTGAGGGCAACAATCTTGAGCACAACATGGCCGCGCTACGCTCCTATGCCAGCTATGAACCAGTTAACGCGATTGCCCTGCGCCGCAATATAGCTGAGCGTCTGCTGGGCAGCGAGCGATATCTTTTTTAGCGGCGGGCATTTCTAACCGCGGTTCATTTCGCTCGTCTCGCCACTGTCTGCTCTTGCGCTCTGTGAATTTCATTCTCAGGCGTAAGCGTGCGCTTTCCTTCTGTCGCAAAGTTGGTCTATAGTTAGCAGCCACAAGCCCTCACATTCCAAATTAGGAGAAGACCCATGTTCACTCTTCTGGCGGTTGCCGTGATTCTTGTTGTGCTGGTCGTGGTGATTCTTTCGCGCCCTGAAGATTTTTCCATCACGCGGAGCGCCACCATGTCCGTTGCGCCGCAGGCGGTATTTCCGCAGGTGAATGATCTTCACAACTGGCCGGGCTGGTCGCCGTGGGCAAAACTTGATCCGAATATGAAGATGACGTTCACCGGTCCCGAGGTTGGCACCGGCGCAGCTTACGCGTGGAGCGGCAACAGCAAAGTGGGTGAAGGCCGCATGACGATCATGGAAAGCCGCGCGAATGAACTCGTGAAGATCAAGTTGGAATTTATGAAACCCTTTACTGCCACCAATGCCAGTGAATTTACTTTTCAACCGCAAAGCAGCCAGACCAACGTTACGTGGAGCATGACAGGTAAAAGAAATTTTATGATGAAGGCCATGAGTCTGGTCATGAACATGGACAAAATGCTGGGAGGCCAGTTTGAGCAAGGCCTGGCGCAGATGAAAGCAATCGCAGAAGCCGGCAGGTAGCGGAGTTGTTCTGCCAAGGCGTGGCCAACCATCGCTTTCGTTCAGCTTATCTTCACAAGAAAACCAGAAAAGAAAAACCCAGCAGGATCGCTCATGCTGGGTTTCTCTTTACGTCGATGAATCAGGACTACTTCAACTTTACTGCACGACTAGGTTGAAGTTTGCAGAATTAGTTGCGCCTGAGCCTGTAGTTGCAGTGGCTGTTATCACAAACGTGCCTGAAGGCGTACCAGGAGTTGTGACTGGCGTTGGAGTAGGTACCGGCGTCGGAGTTGGGGTTGCTACCGGCGTTGGCGTTGGTGTGGGCGTGCTGGGAGATCCGCCGCCGCATCCACTCAGTGCCAGAGCTGAGAATGCCACAAACAGAATGGCAACGCCAGCAAGCCGCACCCGGTTTTTCTTGCGTGTTCCAACCAGTACCACGCCAACCAGGCCCAAACCAGCCAATGGCATCCACATGGCATATACGCCCCGTGGCTGATGGAGCGCCGATGTGGTTGTGGCCGTTGTTGTAATGGTGAGAGTTACATCCACCGGCGTGCTGCCGGCTGGAATGGTGGCAGGCGAGAAGGTGCAGGTTGTCTTCGCCGGCAGACCGGAGCAGGCTAGAGCAGTTGTTGTTGAAGTGGATGGCGTCGGCGTAAAGGTGAAGTGTTCGGTCACCGATTGTCCAGCAGTTACAGTCACTGAAGCCAGCGTTGGATTGAACGAGAAACTATCAACGCCTGTAGTGCCAGGATCAACCACAGTCACTATGGCTGAGGTTTGTGAGGTTGCGCCTTTCGTGTCGGTCACAGTCAGCGTCACCGTTGTGTCGCCGTGCAGATAAGGCTCCGCTGGCGTTTGCGTGATTGTCAGCGTATCGCCGTCCGCATCGGATGATCCATTATTGATGCTAGCATTTGCGCTTCCGCCGGCTGTTAAAGCAGCCACGGTCACATTCTGGGCCACAGCCACCGGCACATGATTAATGTTGCAGTTTAGCTGGCACGCCGGAAGCTGCAGGCTGTAGTTGCTGCCAGCCGCGTTTCCGGTTGGCGAGGCATCATTCACCACAATGGTATAGGCCGTTCCCGCAGTTGTGCTGAGCCCAAAGCTTATCGAACCGGAGCTGGCCCCGGGATCTGCGGCGTAGTTGGTAGTGATACTTGCCGGATTAAAGCCGCCGGCATAGGCCGCTTCGAAAATATTTCCGCCATTCGATGAAGTAAGCTCCGGCGTTACGCAGGAAGCTTTGCATGCATTGAAAGTGTAAGAGTCAAAGGTTCTTGCGCCGACCGCAACGATTGGAGGAACTGCTTTCTGCACTCCGCAAGAACTTACGGCGAGGTTGCGGTTCAGGCGGTTGGTCTGTTGGCCGGTGAGAGTTGTTAGGTTCCCGAATACAGCAGGCGTGGTGCCAAGATTGTTGGTAAGCGTTACCAATCCAGTCTGGACGCTGAAGGTCTCCACTCTTTGCGGTCCGCCCGTGTAATTGACGGTAAGCGTAAAGTTAATGTTTAGAGCGCAGTCAGCGTTGCTGGCAACCGTGAAGGTAAACGGCGCTGCATTGGTTCCCACCCCGCCGAGGGCTGCAAGATCTGGATAAGCGCTGGTGCCCGGCAATGTCATTGTCACGCCCGGCGTGGAGGTGGTGAGCGTGGTTGTAATTCCGGTGGCGTCAACAACTCCAACGTTTTTCAGCTGGACGGAAACTGCGCCGCCTTCACCGGCTTCAATCACGCCATTGCCATTGCCTGGATTCTCCACTGCTGTCACGGTCCCTACAAGAGGATTGGCAGTTCCGGCAACGCCCAGGGAATCGATTGCTTCAAACGCCATCACAATGCCGGCGCCTGAATCGCGATCATTTCCCGTCGCGCCAATATCAATTGCCGTGCTGGTTAAAGCGTTTCTGATTTGTGCCTGCGTTAAAGCCGGGTTGGCGGATTTAATCAGCGCGGCCACGGATGCAGCATGTGGCGCGGCGGCTGATGTGCCGTAAAAAGGATTCAAACCAGAAGTGCTCGGCAGCGTGGTGGAAACGCCATCGGCGGCGGTAATATCTGGCTTACTGCGGACGGTACCGCCAGTTGACGAGAAATTGCCCGGCGTAATAGCGGATCCATCGGCGTTGAAAAAGATGCGCCGCGGACCATCCGAGGTGAACAGTTCAAAGCTGTTGCTCGCACTGAAAGGATTAGGAAATGGTCCGGTTGGCGAACCTGGCCCAAATGCTGCGGCTGCAGGGGTTGCTGCCACCGCATAAATGCCAACACCCAACGCCGACGCATGGCCGTGGGTCTGGCCGGTCGTGTTCACAGTCAGCGTGCCGCGCAACGTATTGATGGCAAAAAATACGCTGGCCGCTGCTGTAGATTTAAAAACTACCAGCCGGTCTCCCGCAACAAGTACTGGCGGGGTTATCTGTTCAAGAGGGTTTGTTGGTGCGCCATTCTGTATGTTCGTAGAGGAGGCCTTGACTGCGCCGCTGGAACTTACTAAGAACAAATCGTAATCATTGCTGGAAGCACCTTGCGGGTCGGCCCAGGTCAAGTTGTAAACAAAGGGCGAAGCAGCAGTAATAATGTCGCCATTGATCGGGCTGGCAACGGTGCCAAAGTTATGAATAGTGCCGGTCTTGGCCCCCGCGGGGAAAACGAAAGCCGGCGAGCCCGTGTCATTAAAGTCGCCTTCAAAATAGCCGGCAGTGTTTGAATCCAAATTGCCTTCATTGCCAGCCGCGGAAAAATAAAGAGCGCCGTTTGCCGTTACCGTACTCACGGCCTGGGCCAGAATTCCATCCTGGAATACCGGCTCATCAAAATATCCCAGATCGTCAACAATAATGTCGCATTGGGAAACCGACTGCAAATTCAGGATCTGCTGGGCAAAGTCGGCTTCGCTTACTTCACCTGTGGCAAAGAAAAGGCTGGCGCCCGGAGCCAGGTCATGGACAATTTCCATCATGGCCGTGCCTTCATCCTCGCCGTTAATGTCGTCCTGAACCAGGGTGAAACATGGCGGGGCTGGATTAACGGAGCATGTGGGTGGCATATCGCCAGAGGCTTGCGCTACATTGAGTGCGCCGGTGGCGTTGGCGCTGTCAGACAAAATGCCAATCTTCAGTCCGGCTCCGGTCACGCCAAAAGTTCCGCGTGCGTCAACGGCCCGGTGGGTAGCGTCGCCTTCGCTGGTCACAGCCCCTTGTCCAGTCCCATTGGTGATTACTCTTGCCTGCACTAGCAGCGCAGCAGACAGCAGCGTGCGAATTCTCTCAGCTCGCAGCGCGAAGCTTGGCTTTGTGGGACGCACCGGCCCCGGCCAGTGCATGGTCGCGGTCATCGATTGGGCTTTAGGCGAGATAAAAATCACATCAGGCCATGCGGCAATGGTTTCAATCTGCGCGGAAGGAACAATGGCGCGAATGCTATTAAAGCGGGTATTCGAATTCTGCACCAGCACTTCCGCGTCGTTCAGCTGCTGCAGCAGTGCATTGCTCACATGGGCCGTAATATCCACCATCAAATTATTGCTGTCATCCACATCCACGCCGGTATTCAAAGAGGCAATGCCGGGGGCCGGTGCTTTTCCGGCCATCATGCGGATGGTGTACAGCACGTTGGAATCAATCTTCTGCTGCGCCGGAGTGCGTGAAGCTTTCTCCAGTTCCAGCGCCGAAATCTGCTGGGTGGTCAGCGCGTCAAACTGCGCCTGCGTTGTTCCCGCGGCTACGGCAGCCTCTGGCTGTACCGGTGGCTGAAACTTGTGGAACTTCACGTCAGTGCCGTTGTTTCTGGCATCCTGCAGGGCTTGGGCCCGCGCTGCAACGGGTGCTGAAATCATTAGCAGAGTTACACAGAACGACAGGCGAACTACAAGCGAACGAAGAACGGGAGCGCAGATCAATTTTTTACCTCTTGATAGAAGTGTTGGGAACCGGAATCAGGCCCTGCCATCCAGAAATATGTATCCCTGGAAGCATGTAAATGAGTATGGGGAAGCAGAAGCAATAGTTACATATTTCTTCTAATTTCAGCAACACTGATTTTCAGGTTTATTCACATATTCATGGCCTTGATTTGGCTTAAGGCTGGATGGTCTTAAGGTAAAAAGTGCAAGCCACTGCACAATAGTGAAGACAACTGCAGCATGAACTGCAAAAAATCCCATCGCGTGCGGTCAGTCCAGCCGGGTAGTTAGCTCCTAGGTTCCAATGTTACTTAAGGAATCTCTTAGCTCTAGTTTCCTTTGTTGGGGATAGAGCCATCCTGGCTCGCAATGGCCAAAGGCTTGCCGTCCGCAGTCGGCAGGCTTCCACCAAACAGCCCAGCCAGGGTCGGCGCAATCTGCCGCATGTCAATCACGCCCAGCATGCGCGCTTTGGCAATGCCCGCGCCGGCAATAAAGAAAGAAGAGCGCAATTCAGGATGCTCCGGCAGATATCCGTGTGTGCCGTTTGGCTTGGTATCACGGAAGATCTCGCCGTTCAAGCTGGTATCAAACTGATAACCGGATTTCAGGTCAACCAGAAAGCTGGCATTCGGGAAGCCGCCCAGCTTTTTCAACTCATCGCGCTCCACAATCCGGTTGATGCCGCTCCTGGGATCGGCTGCCAACTGCTTCAGCAGCGCACGCACCTTGCTGGTCACGGCTTCATCTTTCGGGTCTTTGAGGATGATCGCCGCCAGACCACCGCTAATCCATGGCGACGCCTGCCAGGATTTAAGCGGAATAGCGCCGGCGGAATTTGTATCTGTCCCCGGCTCCATCAAGCCTGCTTTCACAAATGCCGCGGTGAGGTTCAGGCGATGGTTTGTAGGCATAAATCCATGATCAGACACCACGCAAATCACGGTCTGCGGATCAATTGCCAGCGCAGCGTCTCGCAACTGGCCAATCATTTCATCAATTTGCTCCATCACGGCGTTGGACTCCGTGCTGAACGGCCCTGTCTCATGCTCGGCGTGGTCCAGCGCGGCCAGATGGACTGCCATCAATTTCGGCTTGTACTGCTGCAGGATCGCTATGGCAAACTTCGTCCGCATGCGGTCATTCTCGGGCGAAGAGTTGATTGGCTCCGGATACGCTCCCAGGGTGCTTTCCAGTTTTGCCATCAGTCCCGGAGTGGAAACCGCACGCAGCAACTTCAAGTCGTCAGCGGTGCCGGTCCGCCAGATTTCCGGCAGCAGATAATTCACCGGCGCTCCCACGGTTACCGGCCAGTTCACGCTGGCGGTGGTCAACCCGGCGGATTTCGCGGCGTCCCACAGCGTAGGGACTTTGATGTCTTCGAAGTACCAGTACCATCCGCCTAAATTCTTGCGCTCAGGATCAAAAGTTGTGTTGGCATAAATACCGTGTTTTTCCGGCCACACGCCAGTCACCAGCGTGGTATGGCTGGGATAAGTCACCGTCGGCACCACGCCAATCACGCCTTCCGCGTAAGCTCCTTCCTGCATCATCTTTCGCATATTTGGGACCTTCAGCCCATGCTCATCAGCCTTGGTCACATACTCCGGCTTCATGCCATCCACCGAAATCAGCAGCACGGTGCGATTTTGCGCATTCAGAGTGCTGGCGCAAGCCACAATAAAAAATAGAGCTAGATGGCTAAGACGGTTAAGGCGGCAGATGCGAAGGACAAACTGAGCAGAGAGTGGCTTAGTAGGTTTCATTGGATTGATCGCAGAAATTATACTGCCCTAAGAGTGTGAAAATAGGATGAACGGCAAGCAGCCGCCATTCCGCAGTTGAAAACTTGTCCGGTACGCAAACCAGTTACTGACTAAGCTAAGATGTTCGCAACGGAAACGCATTGCACCCGCGCCCTGGAGGCCCCGGATTCATCTGACATTTCAAGCAGGTCACCGCTTATCCAGCTGGTTCAGGCTGGCAGGCATTGTTCCATTGCCACGTAGCCGATCACATGGAAGGCGGCATGATGGCCTTTTACAACATCCTGCCTCCTCGCCCGGTTGTTATCTGGTTTTCTTCCGCTGTTTTGGGACCAGTTGAATCTCAAAAATACTGGGCCAGAGTTTGCCGGTAACAAACAGGCGCTTGCGGGCGGGATCATAAGCAATTCCGTTCAGCACCGCGCCATCTTCCAGCCGATACACCGGACTCAGCAGTCCAGTGAGATCAATCCACCCAACCACCTTGCCGGTCTGCGGAGAGATCCGTGCAATGCGGTTGGTCTGCCAGATATTGGCGAAGATTTCTCCTTCCACAAACTCCAGTTCATTCAACTCAGTAACAGCTGTGCTTCCATCGCGGACTTTCAGCCGGCGTTTTTCTTTGAGCGTGGCGCCATCAAGTACGCGAATTTCCGCCGTGCCGTCACTCATAAAAATTTCATTGCCACCGGTGGTCAGTCCCCAGCCTTCACCGGGATAAGAAAACTGGCGCAGCAAACGGAAATCACTCAGGCTATAGACAAATCCTTTATGAGATTGCCACGTCAGCTGCACAATCTCATTCTTGAAGAGCGTGATGCCTTCTCCAAAATACTGCGGATCAAGGTCCACATACTGGACCACCGTGCCGGTGTCCATGCGAACCTTGCGCAGTGACGATTGTCCGTTCAGCCCGGTGCCTTCATAGAAAAAACCATCGTGATAAATCAGGCCTTGCGTAAAGGCCGTCCGGTCGTGCGGAAATACCTGGATGATCTTGAACGTATATTCAGGTGGCTGCATAGCGTGAGTTGGCTGAGCAGTCTGCCGGAAGGCCGCGCCTGCGAGCAGAGGCAGAAACAAAATTGCAAAAAGTAAACAGGCGAATCTACTTCTAATCTTATCTTGCAGAAATAGACACGCCTGTTTGTGAACCATGCTGTTGAATTGGATCACTGCTGTTTTGCAGGACCCGGTTTGAGAACGATCTTGGTTGTGTCGTTCTGGTCAGTCACCACCAGATACCGGCGCGCCTGAGGAGCGCCGGCGCTCTGTGAGGTGTTGGCCACGGCTTTCAGCGGTCCAATCGATTGCGCAATGCCCGATCCTTCAACATTGGTCTTGATCACCGCCAGGCATTCAACTTTTCCAAACGGTGCATGATCAGATTCGGCAACGCAAAGTTTGAACTGAGACTTGGGCGTCAAATTGGCCACAGCCACTTCCACCAGATCCAGCGCGCCCAGTGAATTCACAGTGGCAGAAGCGTGCGCCTTGGGCGTATCCGCGCTGGCAGAAACCAAGTCAAATTTTGCCGAATTCGCGGTCTCACCCAGCGGCGTTAGATTGTCTGTGCCCGTGCCTTGTGGCACCGCGTTGGGAACATAAACCAAAGCCTGCGCAGTCTGGCCAATAGGAATGCTTGCAATCACTTTGTTGGACGCCGTATCAATCGCAATCACCGCGCCACCGTTTTCCAGCGCTACATACACGCGGCTACCATCGCCCGCAGGCCAGATTCCATGTGGAAGTTCGCCGGTTGGAATCGTCGCAACCAGCTCTGGCGGGTTCGTGCCCCGGCGAAATACTTTTACTTCATTCTGTCCGCCAATCGTTATGTACGCAAACTTGCCTGCGGCGTTATCCGCAAAGGTCACGTGGTTGGTGATCTGTCCGGTTTCAAAAATGACTTTGGTGGCAAAGGGCGGCCTGGCGTCAATCACCTGGGTTTTGCCGGAATCTTTCAGCGTGAGCCACACTTCGTCATTCTCAGGAGTCACGGCAATGTTCGGGCAAAACGGACTACCCTGCATCAGCTTGTTCGCTACCTGATAAGACTTCACGTCAATCACGTCAATCTCAGGGCTAAAGCTGGAGCAGACAAAAGCATATTTGCCGTCAGGGCCAAACATGGTCATGCCGGGGCCGTTGGCCACTTCAATGCGCCGCACTTCCTTCATCTGTGCCGGATCAATCACGGAAATGTAATTCTCGCCGCGCACACTTACCCATAGCTCTTTGCCGTCTGGCGTGAAGAAGGCTTCATGCGGCGAGCGGCCAACGTAGATCGTCCCTTTTACTTTGTTCGTTGCCGGATCAATCAGCGTTACGGAATTGGACGCAATGGAAATCACTGCCAGCGTCTGTGAATCCGGCGAGTAGCCCAGACCATGCACCAGCAGCGCTCCTTTATAGAGCGGCGCAAGCGCAGCCGGGACCGGATCGCCCAGCTTGATCACTCCCAAAGACTTGTTAGTCGAAGGATCAATTACATCCACGGTGTTCGATGTCTGGTCAGCCGAGTAAACGCGGTCATGGCCGGAAACCGGAACATTTGGCTTGGCAAACGGCATCTGTTGCGCGAACGCAGAACTGAACAGAAACACAGCGAATAGAAAAAATGAAAACAGCGGCGAAAGTAATTTCTTCAAATTCATTTTTGTCAAATTCAAAGCGGGTGCGCTCCTGGCTAGATTCTTAGTGTGAGATGTTCGGTTTAGGTGCGGCAGTTGCGTGGTTCTTGAGCCAGAGCTGCATCAATTCAATCTCTGACTGCTGATCGGTAATAATTTCCTGCGCCAAACGGCGTATCTGCGGGTCTTTGCCGCAGAGCAGCTGCGTCTTTGCCATGTCCAGCGCCGCCTGGTGATGCGGAATCATCAGCCTTACAAAATCCTCGTCGGCATTGGCTGTCTTGGGCAGAAGAAAGATGCTTTCATGCATGCGGCTCATCGCCGTCCGCAAATCGGCTGCACAATTGCTTGGTGTGGTCTGGCCATTGCCGGAAGCGCTGCCGCCTTGCAAAGCAATGGGAGCAGCAGCCGCGAGCATCAGGAAAATAAATATGGATTTCATTGTGCAGTTTTCTTCCGATAGAGCCAGTTAGCTTGGCAAACTAGGCTGAACTTTTGCCTGCACCAATTTTAGATGGCTGCTCTATGCGTAGTCCATACGCGCACAGCGCGGAGCAAGTCGCATTAGATCCCCAAAAGCAAAAGGGCCGGTGATGTGCCGGTCCTCTCACTGCGAGAAGCATTCAGATGATGCGCGTTCAACTACATATAAAAACTTTAGTCGCCTGAGTTCTGGATAATCAGCCGGTCCACAATGCGCTGCGCGGTTTCAATGTGCTCCAGCGCGCGATGGCGCAATCCATGGGCAAAGCGGTCATCTTCTTTTTCCGCAATGTCCAGGTGTGCGCGGTCCAGAAGCTCCAGCGTTTTGTGGTAGCGGCCGGCATGTCCCATGCGCGTATCAACGGGCAGGTGATTGTGGAGATCTTTGCCATCGTCAATCGCCGCCATCTTGATTTCATGGATCGCCGCGTCAATTTCGCGAATGGCATGTTCTTCTTCGCGATCAGTTTTGTCAGAAGGCGTCAGCCGGTCCAGATGGGCGCGCGCGTCTCGCAGATCGGCCAGCGAGTGCAGATAAGCCGGATGCCTCCCCAGTTCGTCACCAAAAGAAAGCGCAGTGCAGGCAGCTAGAAAAAGTACGAGTATAGAAAAATGTCGGATGGTCTTCATGGTTCTTCTCCCAGGCTTTGCAGTGGAAAATCCAATCTCCGGTTCATATATAAGGTAGCTCCGGAAACATGGATTTTTACTCGCTGATTGTAGGCGGCCTTGGGCCATCCATGTGAGTTACCGCAGTCGTTGGCCATCGTCCCGCGCGGGCCATCACCATAGAATTCAAAGCAACCGTATCATGCCTGTTTTGGCGCGCCAGGCGATGGCGACTATAGAAGCTCCCGGCCACCACAGTAGCTGATTGCTTCTGCGGGAACACCCTCTCCCTCACTACGCCATGGATCGTTAACACTTCTTATCCTGCCTCAGCGTTGCAAAGCAATCTCAAATCGAGCGGGAGTCATCCTAGTTTGGTTATTCCATTCTTAACCTTCAGAAATCAGGATTAAATCCATGGCAGACGACAGCAAGATCTCCCGCAGAAAATTTGTAGGTGTAAGTTCAGCAGCAGCACTGGCAATGGCAGCAGCTCTGCCGCGGAGTTACGCGCAGCAGAGTGACCAATCAGAGAAAAAGCCAATTCACTCGCCAGACCATCATTTACCCAATGAGAAAGAGCCCGGCCCCAAGAATTCAGCTCTGGATGCCGAGAACCCGGATTCAGTCTGGGCCCCGGAAACAGACAACGGGACCGTGCCGCCTTTTAAATACTCTTTCTCGCTGGCACGCAAACGCATTGAGAGTGGCGGATGGACGCGGCAGGTCACGGCTCGTGAGCTGCCCATGTCAAAGACCATTGCTGGCGTGGAGATGAGGCTCACAGCGGGCGGCGTCCGCGAGCTGCATTGGCACGTGACGGCCGAGTGGTCCATTATGCTTTACGGTAACGCGCGCATCACCGCCGTGGACCAGGATGGCAAGAGCTTTGTAAGCGACGTTGGTGAAGGCGATCTCTGGCTCTTTCCGCCCGGCGTTCCGCACTCCATCCAGGGATTAGGGCCGGACGGCTGCAAGTTCTTGCTGGTATTCGATGACGGCAACTTCGACGAGTTCCAGACCTTCTTGATTACTGACTGGCTCACGCACACGCCCAAAGAAGTGCTGGCCAAAAACTTCAATGTGCAGGCATCAACGTTCAGCAATCTTCCTAAAAAAGAATTGTTCATTTTTCAAACCGAACTGCCCGGCGATCTGAAGCAGGAACAAACCGAAGCCTCCGCCGGAACAGGGACTGTGCCCAAGCGCCTTGATTTCCGTCCCAGCCAGATGAAGCCAACCAAGGTAACAGCCGGTGGCGAAGTGAAAATTATCGACTCAAAAGTTTTTCCAGTCACGCCGATTTCTGCAGCCATTGTGCGGCTAAAGCCGAAAGGCTTGCGCGAACTGCACTGGCATCCCAATGCCGATGAGTGGCAATACTACGTCAGCGGCAAAGGCCGGATGACGGTATTCACCGCAGGCAGCCGCGCGCGCACCATGGACTTTGAAGAAGGCGATGTGGGCTACATTCCGCAATCGCAACCGCACTATATTGAAAATATTGGCGACACCGATCTTGTCTTCCTGGAAATGTTCAAGAGCGACCACTATGAAGACATTTCACTGGCTGAATGGATGGCCCACACGCCGCATCTTCTGGTCAACCAGCATCTTCAAGTCGGCAAAGCGATGATCGACGCAATTCCCAAGGAGAAAGCTGTTATCACTCCCTAGCTGATTTCCAGCTGTCTGGCATCACGCACCCTGTGATACATTCAGCTGGAAATGGACGATCCAATTCTTATTGTGGGCGCCGGTCCTACCGGCCTGGTGTTGGCGTTGTGGCTTGCTCGGTCAGGTGTTCCGTTTCGCATTATTGAAAAAAATGATGGCCCGGGGCAAGCCTCACGCGCCATGGCGGTGCAGGCACGCACGCTTGAGTTTTACCAGCAACTGGGTATCGCCGATCAGGCAATTGCGAGCGGCATAGAAATTCACGGCGGCCATCTGCGCCAGGGCAGCCGTGTGATCGCTGATTTCCCCTTCAACAATATCGGCCAGGTTTTCAGTCCGTATCCCTTCATTCTTAGCTTCCCGCAGGACGATCATGAGCATCTGCTGGTGAAGTGCCTGGAAGCGGCTGGCGTTCACGTGGAGTGGAGCACGCAGCTTGTCCAATTTAAAGAAGAAGGGCAGAGCGTGAAGGCGGTCCTGCGCAAAGGCGAAAAAGATGAGACCGCTGAATTCGCTTACGTATGCGGTTGCGATGGCGCCCACAGCACGGTTCGTCAAGGACTCGGTTTAAACTTTCCCGGCGGTACGTATGAACAGCTATTTTACGTTGCAGATGTGCAGGCCACCGGGCTGGCATTAACGCCAGAGGTCAATGCATGCATAAGCTCGGAGTCTTTTATTCTGGCGTTTCCCGTGCGCAGCAGCGGATCTTTTCGGCTTATAGGAATTGTGCCCCAGGAACTAGCCAGCCAGAAGGGCCTCACCTTTGAAGAAATCCGTCCGTATGTAAAAAAGCAGATTGATGTGGATGTGCACCAGGTAAATTGGTTTTCCACCTATCATGTGCACCATCGCGTAGCCGACCATTTTCGCCAGGGTCGAGTTTTCATTGCCGGTGACGCAGGCCACGTCCACAGCCCTGCGGGCGGACAAGGTATGAATACCGGCATTGGCGACGCCGTGAACCTGGCGTGGAAGCTGGCCACGGTAATTCGCGGCCGCACGAATCCCGCAGTTTTAGATACGTATGAATCCGAGCGAATTGCCTACGCTCGTACTCTGGTCGCGTCCACTGATCGTCTTTTTCAAGTCGCTGTAAGCCATGGTTTGGGCGCACGCATCGTGCGCGGAACTTTTCTGCGCTACATCGCGCCGTTGGTTTTGCATCTCAAAGCTGCACGAAAAGCGCAGTTCCGCCTGGTCTCGCAGACGCGCATTCATTATCGTGACAGCAGCGTTTTGAGCAGCGGAGCAGCCGGTAAAATTCATGGGGGTGATCGCCTGCCCTGGATCGAAAGCCAGAACAACTTTCAATCGCTTAGTTCACTGGACTGGCAGATTCACGTGTACGGCAAATTCACTCCAGAGATGCATGCGTTATCGACACGATGGAACATACCGATTCAGTCTTATTATTTTGATAAGGACGCGCAAGCCGCAGATTTCGCCCGTGATGCCGCCTATCTGCTTCGGCCCGACGGACACATTGCCCTGGCGCAGACAGACCAGAACGCGCAGCAAATGGAGCAGTTTTTAGCGAAGTGGATTGTGCCAGCCAGCTAAGAGTAGCCTGACTTTTGTTACACTACGCGCTTGCATGTCTCAGCCATCTGAATCCGTTACGGTGCAACGCGTCCGCATTGAATCCGTGGATGTGGTCCGCGGCTTCATCATGGTCCTCATGGCGCTGGATCATGTCCGCGATTTTTTTGGAGACGCTTCAAGCCCAACAAATCTTGCCACCACCACGGTGCCGCTCTTCTTCACTCGGTGGATCACATATTTCTGCGCGCCGGTTTTCTTTCTGCTTACCGGCACGGGAGCCTACCTGGCCTTGCGCAAAAAATCCAAGGCTCAGCTTTCACGATTTCTATTCACGCGTGGTCTGTGGCTGATTTTTCTGGAGCTGGTGGTGATGCGCTGTCTGGCGTGGCAGTTTAACTTTGACTACCACTTTACGATCATCACGGTTTTATGGGCGCTGGGCTGGGCCATGATCGTGCTCTCGGTTTTGGTTTACCTGCCGACTCCTGTGGTATCGGCGTTCGGCATTTTGATGATTGCGGGCCACAATCTTTTTGATTCCGTCCGGTCTGCGAATCCGCTCTGGTCGATCCTGCATTCGCCGAATTTTATTATCACGAATCCACAGCATTCCGTTTTTGTTGCGTATCCGTTGGTGCCCTGGATTGGAGTCACTGCGGCGGGTTATGGTCTGGGGCAAATCTATGCCTGGGACGCAAGCCGCAGAAAAACTTTTCTTCTGCGCCTGGGTATGGCGCTGACCGCGGCTTTCATCGTGCTTCGCGGTATCAATCTTTATGGTGATCCTGCGCCGTGGAGCGTACAGAAGTCAGCGGTCTTCACCGTGCTTTCTTTCATCAATACCATCAAGTATCCGCCTTCCTTATTATTCCTGCTGATGACGCTTGGCCCTGCGCTGCTTTTTCTCTGGGCCGTGGACGGTCGGACTCCGCGGTTTTTACGCCCGGCATTGCTCTATGGCAAAGTGCCAATGTTTTATTACATGGTCCATGCGCCGCTCATTCACCTGATCGCAATTGCTGTGTGTTTTGCGCGCTATCATCAGGTGCACTGGATGTTTGAGTCACCCACCATTGCCGATTTTCCAGTCAGCAGGCCACCCGGATGGGGTTTCTCATTGCCTATTGTTTATCTGATCTGGGCGCTGGTTGTGTTCTCGCTTTATCCGCTTTGCCGATGGTTTGCCGCCTTGAAGCAGCGGCGCAGTGATGCGTGGCTGAGCTATTTTTGAGCCGATGTCAGTAAGAGCGCGTTTCGGACAAGGCACTGCTTAATCTGTTGACAACAAGAATAAGGATGCAAAAAGTTACTTTGCTGTCTTGGCTTTTTCCTTCTCGCCTTTCCAGAGTGCAGTGCTGATTCTCCGCTCTTGAAGCAGAGATGAAGCCACAGGTACTTCACCCGTCGTCACGAACAGCTCGTGGTTTTCTTCCAAATCTTCAGGAATATAGCGGTAGTTCACCATCACGCCAAAAGAGTCGCGCAATCCGTACGGCCGCACGTTGGCGAATGTATCAATTGCTTCCAGCCGCGCACCGTTAGAGAAATGAAATGCTGCTACCGGATCAAGCTGCTTGCCGTGCAGCTGTGTGAGATAAACCAGCACCAGCCGCCGCAAGGGCGCAGCCAGAACTTTCTGGTGCATGGCGGGACTCTTGAGCAGTTCAAATAAAGCGTCCACGGAATCCGCGATGCCACTTTCTCTGGTGAGGTCTTTGGCAAAGTCGCGCATCAGGCGGGAGAGCCGATCACGAGTGAATCCTGTTTCGGCGGTTTTCGCAGCGTCACGCGTAGCGCCGTTGGCAGCCTCGCCAGCAGATGTGGCAGCCGCATTGAGCGCCTTGGAAAAACGCGGCAGTGGCGAGAGCGTGCTGTAATTCCTGATGGACGGCAGTTCGGTGGTTAGCTCGTCCACTACTTGTTTGATCAAAAAGTTGCCGAAGGGAACGCCGCGCAGGCCTTCCAAACAGTTATTGATCGAATAGAAGATGGCCGTGTCAGCCTGCTTGAGTGGCAGCACGGGCGCATTCACATCAAGAAGCAATTCAACGTCACGCGCCAAACCTTTGGTGAGCGCCACCTCAACAAAAATCACCGGATCAGCGGGTAAAGCGGGTTGAAAAAAAGCAAAGCAGCGGCGGTCAGCTTCCAGCCGGCGGCGCAGGTCCAGCCATCCGCTGATCTCATGGACAGATTCATACTGAATCAGTTTTTCCAGGGTCAGCGCTGAAGTATGCAGATTGATGCGCTCCAGGCGCAGAAAGCCGCGGTTGAACCATGAGCGAAACAGGTGCTTGAGGTCAGAATCCACCACAGCCAGTTGCGGATGACTGGGCAGGCTCTTGAGCAGATCGCGCCGCATGGAAACAAGATTCTCAGTGCCGGCTGGTGCAGTATTAATGCGGCGAAAAAGTTCCTGCCGCGGTGATTCCGCCGCAGAGCTGAGTGCCGCCGCCATGGCCGGCGAAGCCGACCGCTGATACTCGTCCATGGCTTTTTGGATGGCGTTCTGGTCAGGACCAAATTCGCGGGCCAGCATCTCAAAGAAGTCGAACTGGCGAGCGGAGTCCATTCCACAATATTGGACGATGATTTTTTGCGCCAAAGCGGTTTGCGAAGCCTCGCCGCGCTGCGAGAGCAACTGGCGGCAAAGCAGGAGCATATCCTCCCCGCGAGGGCCGCGCAGACTACGAAGAAAATTGCTGAAAAGTTGAGGCACTGTCCCCTGGCGCTGTTCTTTCTCTGGCATTTATAGAAACCGGCTCGTTTGCTTATTTTAAAGAGCTAGCTCTTGGCGAGTTCTGCTTCAATGGCTGCAAGCAGTGCAGGATCGTCTGGCGCTGTGTCTGGCGTGAAACGTTTCACCACTTCGCCCTTGCGGTTCACGATGAATTTTTCAAAGTTCCAAAGTACTTCAGGCTCCGGATTGGGAGTCATGCCATAGCCTTTGAGCTTCTCGCGAAACGGAACATCAGAGGAACTGATGGCGCTGGGCTGCGCTTGAATCAAAGCTGCATAAAGAGGATGCTTCTGCGCACCCACGACAGTGATCTTGTCATAGAGCGGAAACTCAACGCCAAAGCTGGTACTGCAGAAAGTCTGGATCTCTTCATTGGTGCCCGGCTCCTGGCCGGCAAAATCATTGGCCGGAAAGCCTGCGATAACTAATCCCTGGTCACGGTATTGCTCGTAGAGCTTTTCCAGCCCTTCATACTGCTTGGTAAGGCCGCATTTTGAGGCCACATTGACCACCAGCAGGACTTTGCCTTTGAACTCAGCCAGAGATGAATCTGTGCCCGTGATTTTGCGGACAGGAATGTCATAAACCAGTGCAGCCATGGATTGCTTTCTCCTTCAGGAATAATCTGATGCGCAGCTTCTACAGGAATCCGTGTAGATATGAATGATAAATCAAAGGGATGATTCCGGGCCGCAAGCGGACGGTTGCTCAGCCGCAGTTTTAACGAAAAAATAGCAACTTGAGCGGCTTCCGGGGCGGTTGTATCATAAAACTTGCATGGCGTTTCCTATCAAAGTTTGTGCTGTCTGCTCAGAAGAGTTTGAACTCAAGCCGGATAAGCCTGGGTTTGCCAACCGCTGCCCGGCTTGCAGCAAGCCTGAAAATACCGGGCCAACAAAACAAAAGATGGACGCTGACGAGCGCCAAAATGCTTCTGGCGTGAATGAAGCCCGCAGGCAGGCAATGCGCGAGCTCCTGTACCGCAAGGACAGCTAAGGCTAACGTATTGTGTGGAAATGCGTCTTGCGCAGTGAGTCAGGGCAAGCTATCTGGTCTGCAAGATGAAGATGAAGGCTGTGTAGCCAGCATTCTCTCGTATATCATTTGTGGCATGTCGGAGTTCCCCATAGAGCAGGTTCGCGCGGCCTTTCCCGCCTTACAAGAGGATTTCATTTTTTTTGATAATGCCGCGGGTGCGCAGTCGCCCAGGACCGTCCTGAATGCCGTGGCCCACCATCTGCTTCATCGCAATGTACAAAGAGGCGGACGCTACAGGCAATCGCAGGAAGTGGACGCGGCAATCGCGCAAGCGCGTGAGAGCGTGGCTCTGCTGGTAAATGCCCACCATGCCGACGAAATTTCATTCGGCATGAATGCCACTTCTTTCATGCGGCTTATCAGCATTGCGATTGGGCAATCGTTGAAAGATCGCCGCGAAGTGATCGTGACCGATCTTGATCATGAAGCCAACATCGCGGTCTGGCTGGCCCTGGAGCGTGAAGGCGCAAAGATTGTATGGTGGCATTTTAGAGAGGATGGCCGGCTGCATCCTGAAGATCTGGAGAAGCTGCTGTCACCGCGCACACGAATTGTGGCCTGCACACTCGCATCGAATGCGATTGGATCAGTGTTGGATGTTGCCGATGTCTCCCGGCGCGCCCACGCCGCTGGAGCTGAGGTATTTATAGATGCCGTGCATTACGGCCCGCACGGACCAATTGACGTGCAGGCATTTGGCTGCGATTACCTGGTTTGCTCCGGCTATAAAATCTTCTCTCCGCACATGGGATTTCTCTGGGGCCGCCTGGAAACGCTCAATGCACTGCCTACCTTCCGCGAAGACTTTGTTCCTGACACAACGCCTGCCAAGCTGGAAATTGGGACATATATATATGAGAACGTCGCGGGAATGGATGCCGCTGTGCGCTATCTGGAAGATATGGGCAAGCTGATCAATCCTGCCGCGCTCTCACGCCGCGCTGCGTTGGTTGCTGCGACGGAAGCCATTCGAAATTACGAAGCGCAACTTTCTCTTGCCATGCTGGAGATATTGGCGAAAGCGAATGCCACTGTCTATGGTATTACCGCGAAAGATCATATTTCGCATCGTACGCCGACGCTGTGTTTTAATCTTCCTGGCCGTTCCCCTGCCGAAGTTACAGAAGAGCTTGCCAAGCAAAATATCGGCGTGCGTGATGGCCATATGTATTCGCCGCGGCTCATGAACCGTCTGGGGCTTACCAAAGAGAGCGGCGCAATCCGAGCGTCATTGGTGCACTACAACACGCTGGAAGAGGTGCAGAAATTTGGACGCGCGCTGGATGCGATTTAAAAATCCAGAAGATCCAGCAACACCCAAGCGAAAAGTAGAACAAGGAAACCATATGCTGGCCGACAAGCAAATTCAGGAGATCCGCTCACGCTTCAGCATCTTTCAGCGGAAAATCTATCTCAATAGCTGTTCGCAGGGCGCACTGTCAGACGCAGTAGAAGCGGGCCTCAAGGACTACATTGCGAGCTGGCACGAGCAGGGATCGCCGTGGGAGTTGTGGGTGGAGCAGTATGAAGCGGCGCGAACCGCCTTTGCGCAGTTCATCAACGCCAGCCCGGATGAAGTTGCGATTGTGACCAGCGCCTCGGCGGGCATTAACAGCGTTGCCAGCGCGCTGAATTTCCAGGACCGCAAAAAAGTGGTGATGGGCGAATTTGAATTTCCTACCATGGGCCACGTATGGCTCGCGCAACGAGCACGCGGGGCCGACGTGCAATTTGTAAGCGCAGAAGGGAATCGCATTCCGTCGGCTAATTACGAAAAGGCTATCGATCGCAATACGCTCATCGTGCCGCTGACGCATGTCTGCTTCAAAAACGGTGTTCGTTCTGAGGTAAGTACGGTCACGCAGATTGCTCACCGCGCGGGCGCGCTGGTGATGCTTGACGATTATCAGGATGCAGGGACCCGCCCTATTGATGTGAAAGCCATGGACTTGGATTTTTATGTCACAGGAACGCTCAAGTACCTGCTCGGTCCGCCGGGGCTGGCTTTTATGTATGTACGCAAGGAGCTGATTCCGTCGCTGGTACCAACTATTACAGGATGGTTTGCGCAAACCAATCCATTCGCGTTTGATCCGCGGCATATTGATTTATCTCCCACGGCGCGAAGATTTGAGTCCGGCTCGCCCTCGGTGCCCAATGTCTATGCGGCGGTCCCGGGATTTCAACTGCTGCAAAAAGTTGGTATGGAGAATGTTGCGGTGCACATCAAAAAGCTGGCGCAGTCACTTTTGAGCAGCGCTCTGGATCTGGGCATTCGCGTCAAAACGCCGGCGGATAGCGTTGGGCCGCTGGTGGTGCTGCAATCGAAAGACTCTAATTTGCTGGTGCAGAAGCTGGCTGAGAGTGACATTGTGGCGTCGAACCGGCATGACGGCTTGCGGATTGCATTCCACGTGTACAACACCATGGACGATGTGAAGGCCGTGGTGGAAGTCCTGAAGAAAAATATTGATCTTCTGGTGCTTGAGCCAGCTAGTGTTGGCAGCCATGAGTGATCAAGAGCAGTTGACGGCTACGCAGGCCGGCGAAAAACTTCCCGCGCCGGAAACAGAAGGCCTGCAACGCCGACTGAGCCAGCGGCAGCTCACCATGATGGCCATTGGCGGCGCCATTGGTGTGGGATTATTTCTGGGCAGCAGCGTAACGATCCGGTTGGCTGGGCCTGCCGTGATTCTTTCTTATCTGCTCGGAGCAGGCATTGCGCTGATCATATCGTATGTGTTGACGGAGATGGCTGTCGTTCATCCCGTAGCGGGTGCGTTTGGAGTTTACGCGGAGAAGTACCTGAATCCATGGGCAGGCTTTTCCGTGCGGGCCACGTATGGAGTGGCCCAGATCATTGCCATTGGCGCTGAAGTTACGGCCGCAGGTATCTACATTTCTTACTGGTTCCCCAATATTCCGCAATGGATATGGCTCGTATTGGTTTCAGCCGCGCTGGTGGCGCTCAATTCCATGCAGGTCAACCGGCTGGGTGAATTTGAATATTGGTTTGCCATGATTAAGGTGGCTGCCATTCTGGCTTTCATTCTGGTGGGGCTGTCTTTGATTTTTGGCGTTGGCGGGCGGCACGCGCTTGGCCTGGCAAATCTCACGCAGCACGGTGGCTTTTTACCCAACGGATGGAAAGGTGTATGGCTTTCGCTCACCATTACGGTCACCAGTTATATGGGCGTGGAAATTATTGCGGTTACTGCGGGTGAAGCTGAGCGCCCTGAAGTTACGATTCCGCGCGCCATGCGCAACATTGTGTATCGGCTGATTGGGTTTTACGTGCTGGCCATTGCGATCATGGTCACCATGGTTCCGTGGAACCAGACAGGCGGATCGCTTTCCGGCAGTCCTTTTGTGACTGCATTTGCAGCGGCGCATATACGTTATGCGGCGGCGATCATGAACTTTGTCGTGCTCACGGCGGCCCTTTCCAGCGTGAACACCAATTTGTATCTTTCCACGCGCATGTTGTTTTCTCTGGGCCGCGGCGGCTATGCGCCCGCATGGATGGGCAAGGTAAGCAGCAACGGAGTGCCGCATCGCGCGCTGATGGCTTCAACGGCAGGAATTATCGCGGCCATTCTGCTGGCCATCTTTAATCCCAAGAATTCCTTCCTCATGCTGTACGGCACGGCCGTAGCCGGAATGCTTTTTGTGTGGCTGGTAATTCTCACCACGCATCTCCGTTTTCGCCAGACCATTACCAGCGAGCGATTGTTGAGTTTGCCCATGCGTCTGCGAGCGCATCCGTTTTTTACGATTGTTGGCATTGTGCTTCTGATGGCCATTGCAGTTACAACTTACTTTGTAGATGGGCTGGAGTGGTCGGTTCCGGCATTCTCTGTCTTCCTTGGTCTCATCACGCTCGTGTTCTGGCAAAACCGGCGGCGCAACGCAAAAGATATTTCCCCGGGAGCGCGTTGATATGCTCGCAGCCAGTGAAGAGGTTTACTCTGCGCTTCATCGGCAATTCAAAGGTGATCTGCTGCGCCCCGGCCATGGCGATTATGAATCCGCGCGCGGTATCTGGAATGGCATGTTCGATCACTCGCCTGGCTTGATCGCACGGTGCGCCGATGTAGCCGATATTCAAAATGCTGTTCGCGCCGCTGCCGAAATTGGATTGCTCACTGCTGTCCGCTGCGGCGGACACAGCCTTGCCGGCTTTAGCACATGCGATGGCGGCCTGGTGATTGATCTCTCGAAAATGAGAGACGTCGTGGTTGACCCCAAAACGAGGCGTGCGCGATTTGCCGGCGGTTGCCTGCTGGGATCGGTGGATACAGCAACGCAAAAAGCCGGGCTGGTTTTTCCGGCGGGAGTTGTCTCTCATACCGGCGCCGGCGGATTGGTCCTGGGCGGCGGTACCGGATGGCTCACACGAAAATTCGGATTGTCCTGCGATAACGTTGAGGGCTTTACCGTGGTCACGGCGGATGGTTCGCTGGTTCGCGCCAACGCCGGAGAGAATACAGATTTATTCTGGGCCTTGCGCGGCGGCGGCGGAAACTTTGGTGTGGTCACGGAGTTTGAAGTGAAGCTGCATCCGCTTACCTCAGTGGTGCTGGCGGAAGGATTATGCGCTCAGCCGCATATTCGCAAGCTTCTGGAATTCTGGCGCGACTTCATGGCGGAAGCTCCTCACGATTTGAAGTGGAACATTGACCTGCGCCTGGCTCCGCATACAAATAATGTTCCTGCGGAACTTCGCGGGCAGCCAGTAGCCGGTAGCTCTCTGGTCTGGACTGGCGACGCTGAAGCCGGACGACCGTTTCTGGAGCGCGCGCTTTCTCTGCACAATCAAAACTCTGTCAGCAGCAAGGTTCTGCCATTCATGGAGCTGCAAACCATGGCGGACCTGGCTTTCCCGCATGGCCGTCGCTATTACACAAAGTCGGGTTATTTCACTTATCTCGACGACAACACGATTGATCTGCTGGTTGAGGCTGTCGCTACCATTCCTTCATCGGAAACGCAGATTGAATTCGCGTATCTTGGCGGCGCGGCTGGGCAGGTTGGCGCGAAGGAGACTGGGTTCGGTGACCGCAGTGCGCCTTTCATTATGAATCTGCTGGCGAACTGGTCAGAGAAGTCTGCTGATGCAGGCAACATTGCCTGGGTGCGCGAGCTTTTTAACAAACTGCGGCCAGCGATGAAGCCTGGCGTCTACATAAATTTTATGAGCGGCGATGAACAAGATCGCGTGCCTGAGGCTTACCGGGAGCGATGGGAACGCATGGTTGCGGTTAAATCACACTACGATCCTAATAATTTCTTCCGTCTGAACCAGAATATTCCAACAAAAATTGCAGCCAACAAGCCATAGCTGGTCGCGGCCATTCCTCCGGGACTAGAAATGCTTCCCTGAAGTGACAGCCAGCTCGAAAATTGGGCCTTTGTGGATAATTATGGGGCCGAGTTGCTTACTAGTCATAAAATCCTGTGTCTAATCTATGGTCGCTCTCCATCTTTGAGAGTGTTAATATTCCGTGACAAGCTTTCATCGAATCCGAATGAGCATTTCCAATAACGTTACGAAACAGCGTCTTTATTTGTTGCCCGGCAAGCCGCGACCTGCGCGAATTTTTGCCGCTTTGGGTAGCCTTGGCTTGTGCCTCGCAGCAATCTCTGCCACAAACTTTGTCTGTCTGGCTGCGCGCGCACAGCAGACCGCTCCGGCGCCTGCTGTGGTGGTTCAGCCGGGTGCGCCGGGTCAGCCGAGCAGGAAGCTGCCTTCGTCCACAACGGCACAGCTGCCACCGCGTTCGCAGACTGACGTGGAATTCATGCAGGGCATGATCATGCACCATTCACAGGCGGTGGAGATGACGGCGCTGATTGCGTCGCACACCGAGAACAAGGACCTGCGGTCATTGGGCGCGCGCATCAGCAGCTCGCAGTCAGACGAGATCAAGTTTATGAAGCGCTGGCTGGCGGTCCGAGGAGAAGCAACTTCCATGGCGATGCCAGGAATGCCGAAAATGGACAAGTCGGGCCATGCGATGGCCTTGATGCCCGGCATGCTTACGCCGGAACAGATGGATGCGCTACGGAAGGCCAGGAACGCCGAGTTTGATCATCTATTCCTGACCGGGATGATTCAGCACCATGACGGTGCTTTGACCATGGTGAAGGACCTTTTCAATACCGCAGGCGCGGGGCAGGATGCCGAGGTGTTTAACTTCGCGACGGATGCGGACAATACCCAACGAGCCGAGATCAGGATTATGCAGGCGATGTTGGAGAAAAAAATTCCAGAGGAGAAACAATGAACCGAGTGCCCAGTTTTGCTTTTTTCGCGGCGTTAGCCGCGATCTTTTTATTTTCCGGAGTGAGCCGGCTGCAGGCACAAACGCCTTCACCCACGCCCACACCCGCAGCGTCCCCTTCGCCGGCAGCGGAAGCAGACGATGAAGACAAGAATCCGTTTGCTCCAGAACCTGCGCCCGCGCTACCTGCGGGCATGACGGGATCAGACGCAAACGATCCGCGGGCCAAGCTGACTCCGGGAATGTATGACGCGGGCGAAGCAGCTATGGGCATGAAGCATCTTGTGCTGGTGAAGAAGCCGGACGCTTTTCAGCTCGGAACCACCGATGCTGACGATCCGAGAGTGCAGAAGGTGCTGGGCCAGCTCCGTGTGGGCAATGGCGCGAAGATCCCTAAGCCAATGCAGTTGGTGATCGCGCAGCTTGCTTTTGCGAACTCAGATTTTGCATTCCAGGGCACTCACCTGTTCCAGGGAAATTTTTATGGCATAAATATCTTTGATATTTCCAATCCGGCAAATACCAAATTGCTGACTTCATTGGTATGCCCGGGCGGGCAGGGCGACGTGTCAGTGTATAA
Organism: Candidatus Angelobacter sp.; assembly: GCA_036502105.1. GTDB lineage: Bacteria > Acidobacteriota > Terriglobia > Terriglobales > Acidobacteriaceae > Angelobacter. The sequence goes on from DASXZE010000389.1 coordinate 28,492, forward strand.
AAACCTGCTGTTCATGTCAGTGGAGATGCCGAATGGCCGCCTGGATTGCGGCTCACAGGGTTTTCCAGCAGATCCGCCTCCGCCAGTGACTGATGATAAAGATAAAAAGCCAGCTGATGACAAAGAGAAGAAACGTCCGTTGCCATCAGCGCAGGAAGACCGTTTCCGTGGCGTAAGAATTTTTGACATTTCTGACATCAAGAATCCGAAGCAGGTAGCAGCAGTGCAAACCTGCCGCGGATCACACACGCATACGCTGGTGGTGGATCCAAAGGACAAGGACAATGTTTATATCTATGTTTCGGGCACGTCCTTTGTGCGGCAGCCGGAAGAACTGGCTGGTTGCTCAGGTGAAAAGCCGGACAAAGACCCGAATACGGCGCTGTTTCGTATTGACGTAATCAAGGTCCCCTTGGCCGCGCCGCAGGAAGCTAAAGTTGTCTCCAACCCACGGGTATTTATTGATCCTCGCACCGGCGCTGTGAACGGCCTGAATAACGGCGGCACTCATGGCAAGAAAGGCCCAGAAAAACCGGCAGACACGAACCAGTGCCACGACATTACTGTCTACTCAGCGATTGGGCTGGCGGCGGGCGCGTGCTCAGGAAACGGAATTCTGCTTGACATAAAAGACCCGGTCAATCCCAAGCGCGTGGATGCGGTGAACGATCCGAACTATTCCTACTGGCATTCGGCTTCGTTCTCCAACGATGGAAGCAAAGTCGTTTTCACTGACGAATGGGGTGGAGGGCTGGGCGCGCGGTGCCGTCCGAATGATCCAAGCAAGTGGGGCGCGGACGCGATCTTTGGCTTGAAGAATGACAAGCTGACCTTCGAGAACTATTACAAGCTGCCGGCTGCGCAGGGCGATACGGAAAACTGCGTGGCGCACAACGGCTCACTGGTTCCTGTGCCGGGCCGCGATATTGAAGTGCAGGCATGGTATCAAGGCGGCATCTCTCTGATGGACTTTACGGACGCAGCGCATCCATTTGAAATTGCCTACTTTGACCGTGGGCCAATTGATCCCAATATCCTGATTCTGGGCGGCGACTGGTCAGCATACTGGTATAACGGCAACATTTACGGCTCAGAGATTGCGCGCGGCGTGGATGTGTTTGAACTGACTCCGACGAAGTTCCTGACGCAGAACGAAATCGATGCAGCGAAGTCAGTACAGGTCAGCGAGCTGAATGTGCAGAACCAGCAGAAGATTGAGTGGCCGGCAAAATTGGTGGTGGCAAAAGCATACCTCGATCAATTGTCACGGTCGCAAGCCCTGCCGGCTGAAAAAATCACCTCCATACAAAAAGCAATTCAGAGCGCAGAGGGCTCGCACATGAGCAAGGCCGAACTGGAGAAGCTGAAGAGCATGGCGCCGTCAGTGGCAAAAGACGCCGGGACAGCAAAGAGTCCGGCTGATTCAAAACGGCTGCACCATCTGGCTGAGATTCTGGAGCATCCAGCAGCCTAGATAATTACCAGAAGAACTGGGCCGCAGGCATAACAGCCTGCGGCTTTTTTATTTACAGAGCGTCGGCGCATGGACGCGAGATGCGGATTGAAGACCTGTTATCCTACATAGCGGGAGTTCCGGTTTATCACCAGTGGAATCCCAACTTTAGCGAATGTCTCTGAGGCGGCCATGGCAGCACTGATCGACGCAATTAACGTAAAGCGCAAAATGTTTTTCGAGCTCGACAACACTCCATTCGTCTGTCTGGAATCAGATATTTCCACGCCTACCGCCAGAGGCGGCCAGACTCTGGTCCGCCTGAAGATGCGCAACCTGCTCACGCGCGCGGTTTTTGATAAGACATTCAAAGCCAGTGAAAAATTCAAGGAGCCGGACCTGGACATTGTTGAGGCATCATATTCGTACAATGACGGATCTGGTTACCACTTTATGGACCAGGAAAGTTTTGAGACACTCAGCCTCTCCTCTGAGATGGTCGGTGATGCCGTGGAGATGATGGTGGAAGGAATCATCATTCAGGTACATAAATACAATGGCAACCCGATTGGCTTGCAACTGCCAACGCATGTAGAGCTGAAAGTTACTTATACCGAGCCTGGCGTCCGCGGCGACACATCCAGCGGCAGCGTGACCAAGCCGGCAACGCTGGAAACCGGCATTGAGATACGCGTACCTCTCTTCATCAAAGAAGGGGAAGTAGTAAAAGTTTCTACTGAGACGCGGGAGTTCGCAGGGCGGGCTTGAGCGGCAGGCGGTTTGCCGAGCGGAAAAAATAAAATTCTGGTATCTCTAATTCATGTAGCCCCAAACCTGAAATCAGACATCTCGTCCCGCATTTTCTTGCAACACTGAATGACCGGGATATAATCTCTGCCGCTGCATCTTTGCGAAAGAGGTCCTGATGCTTTCATCCACCAATTTCTGGATGGGTTTTGCCGGGCTTGTCTATCTTGTTGCCGGAATTGTTATACTCCGAAAAGAGATCAGTACCGCCCGCGGCTGGGGCAAACTTGTCACGCTTGGCCCTGTCTTCATTGCTGCTCCACTCGCGGCATTCGCGCCCGAGCATTTCCGCGGTCCAGACTTCGTGAAAAATATGGTTCCTTCCTGGATGCCATTGCAGGTGTTCTGGGCCTATTTTGTGGGATGCGCGTTGCTCGCGGCAGCTACCAGTCTCACGGCAAGAAAGTACATGCGCTTGTCGTCCATCATGCTGGGATTGATGTTCTTTTTGTTCGTCTGCATGATTTACCTGCCGGGTGCGCTCCGGCATCCCGGTAGCCGATTTGCATGGATTTTTTTGCTGCGAGACCTTTCGTTCGCCGCAGGCGCATGGGCCCTTGCCGGATTGCTCAGCCGCGCAGCGTCACCGAAACAAGCGAAGTGGATGATTTTATTCGGGCGCATGGTCATTGCGATTGCCGCAATTTTTTATGCCGTACAACACTTTCTTTATCCTAAGTCCGTACCTGACATTCCTTTGGAGTTGATGATGCCGGCCTGGGTTCCATTCCCCAGCGTATGGGCGTATCTGGCAGGAGCAATCTTGCTGGCTGCTGGAATCGGCCTGGCCTTGAACAAAAAATCCCGGATGGCTGCAGTCTCAATTGGCGCATTGATGACTGCATCCGTTCTATTCCTGTATCTGCCTATTTTGCTTCGTGCCCACGGCGAACCGGCGATCAATGAAGGGTTAAATTACGTCGCCGATACTTTGCTTTATGCCGGATCAGCACTAGCACTGGCATCGGCATTGCCGAGCGAATCCTGATTGGGTGGCTATTCTTCCGCAGGGTCGTAGTTTAGGTTTTGCCCGAGCCAGCGTTCGACTGCAGCTACGCTCATGTTTTTGCGCTTGCTGTAGTCGGCGACCTGGTCGCGGTCGATTTTGCCAAGGCTGAAATAGCGCGATTCCGGATGGGCGAAGTAGAGACCGCTCACGCTTGATCCGGGCCACATGGCAAACGATTCAGTCAGCAGCATTCCGGTATTTGCCTGCACACTGAGTAGTTGCCAGAGCGGACCTTTCTCTGTGTGATCAGGGCACGCCGGATAACCCGCAGCCGGACGGATGCCGCGATATTTTTCCTGGATCAGTTCCGCGTTGCTCAGCCCTTCCTGGCGGCCGTAACCCCATTCATCGCGAACACGCTTGTGCAGGCATTCGGCGAAGGCTTCAGCCAGGCGATCGGCAATGGCCTCCGCCATGATCGCGTTGTAGTCGTCATTTTTCGCGCGGTACGAGTCGCACAGTTCTTTCAAGCCGATTCCGCTGGTTACAGCGAACGCGCCGATATGGTCGGGCAATCCTGTTTCCTTCGGAGCGATGAAGTCAGCAAGAGAGCGGCAGGGCTCACTGCCTTCCTTGTTGGATTGCTGGCGGAGGAAGTGGAACTGCTCAAGTGCCGCGCTACGTTTTGCATCTTTATATAGCTGCACATCGTCGCCAATGGCGCTGGCTGGAAAGAATCCGTAAACGCCGCGTGCAGTGATTAGTTTTTTCTCGATGATGGTATCGAGAAGTGCATTGGCTTCAGTAAATATCTGCTTCGCCTGTGCACCTTGTGTCTCGTGTTCAAGAATGCGGGGATAAATGCCTTTCAGTCCCCAGGTGTGAAAGAACGGCGACCAGTCAATGAATTCGCGCAGCGTAGCCAGGGGAAAGTTATCGAGCACGCGGACGCCGGTAAACTCAGGCACAGGCAAATCTTCCGCACGCCACTTGATCGGAGTTCGTCTCTTGCGAGCTGCAACAAGCGAGATGATGCTTAGTTTCGGCGCAGAGTGAGCTTTGCGTAGCGCCTCATAGTCTGAACGATGTTTCGTCACGAAGCCTGCTTTGCCGTCATCACTCAGAAGGCTGGTGGTTACGGGCACTGCCCGGCTGGCATCCAGGATGTGGACCACTGGCTCACTGTAATGCGGTGCAATTTTTATGGCGGTGTGCGCGCGGCTTGTGGTCGCCCCGCCGATGAGCAGTGGCAGCTTGAATCCCTGCCGCTCCATCTCGCGGGCGACGTGGACCATCTCATCGAGTGACGGAGTGATCAGTCCGCTCAGGCCGATCATGTCAGCTTTTTCCGCTTTGGCGCGCTCCAAGATTTTTTCACAGGTGACCATGACTCCCAGGTCAATCACCTCATAGTTATTACAGGCAAGAACGACGCCAACGATATTTTTGCCAATATCGTGCACGTCACCCTTCACGGTGGCGAGCACGATTTTTCCCTGTGCCTTTACCACCTGCCCGGACGCAGCCATCGCAATTTTTTCGGCTTCCATGAAGGGAGTCAGGTGCGCCACGGCTTTTTTCATTACGCGGGCAGACTTCACCACCTGAGGCAGAAACATTTTGCCGGCTCCGAACAGATCACCCACCACGCTCATGCCGGCCATCAACGGACCTTCAATGACCAGCAGCGGACGGCCTAGCTTGACGCGAGCTTCCTCGGCATCAAGTTCAATGTATGTGTCGATTCCCTTGACCAGCGCGTGAGAAAGGCGATCTTCGACGGTGCCGTTGCGCCACTCTTCGGCTTTCTTCTCGCTTGCTGCGGTGCTCTCGCCTTTGAGCGATTCGCCAAACTCCACCAGCCGCTCGGTTGCATCGGGCCGGCGGTTGAGCAGTACGTCTTCCACCAGCACTTTCAGCGCAGGTCCAATCTCTTCATATACCTCGAGCATTCCGGCATTCACAATGCCCATGTCCATACCCGCCGTGATGGCGTGGTATAGAAACGCAGAGTGCATAGCTTCGCGGACTTTATTATTGCCGCGGAAGCTGAAAGAAATATTTGAAACGCCGCCGCTCACTTTTGCGTGCGGCAGGTTGGCCTTGATCCATCGCGTGGCGTTGATGTAATCGACTGCGTAATTGTTGTGCTCTTCCATGCCAGTGGCAACAGTAAGGATGTTCGGATCGAAGATAATGTCTTCCGCCGGAAAGCCGACTTCGTTGACCAGTATGCGATAGGCGCGCTCACAGACGCGGATCTTGTCTGCAAAACTCGCGGCCTGGCCCTGTTCATCGAAGGCCATTACCACGACTGCCGCGCCATACTTGAGAACCTTGGCGGCGTTCTGGCGAAATTTTTCTTCGCCTTCCTTCAGTGAAATGGAATTGACAATGCCTTTGCCCTGCAGGCACTTCAGGCCTGCTTCGATGACCTCCCATTTTGAGGAGTCCACCATGAACGGCACTTTCGCAACTTCAGGTTCGCTCGCCAGCAGTTGCAGATAGCGCGTCATGGACGTTACGCCGTCAATCATGCCCTCGTCCATGCAGATATCAAGGACGTTGGCTCCGTTTTCGACCTGCTGCCGCGCGACGCTCACCGCTTCTTCGTATTTGCCAGCTTTTATCAGCCCGGCAAATTTAGGCGAACCCGCAACGTTGGTCCGCTCACCGATCATGATGAAGACGTTAAGCTGCTGGGTGAATGGCTGTGAGCCAGAGAGCCGCAGCGGTTTTATCTTTGCAGGCGCAGCTACGCTTACACCATCGGGCAGGCTCACGGGATCGGAAACGCTCACGCACGGCTCTCTATCTGCTGGGCGAACGATTCCTCAGCCTGTGCCGCTTCCCACCTTCGCGGAGGCTGGCCTTCCAACGCTTTGGCGATAGCCGCGATGTGCTCCGGCGTATTGCCGCAGCAGCCGCCGGCAATGTTGATCAATCCGCTTTGCGCGAATTCGCGGAGGTAGCGCGCCATATCCTTGGGGCCGAGATCGAACCCGGTTTCTGACAGTGGATTCGGCAAGCCGGCATTCGGATAGCAGGAGATCGCCACGTCTGCTTTTTCTGAGAGTTCTTCCAGAAACGGATACATCAAGTCAGGCCCCAGAGAGCAATTGAGTCCCACTGAGAGCGGCTTTACGTGGCGCACCGCATTCCAGAATGCTTCAGTGGTTTGCGCGGAGATCATGGTCTCGCCGCCGCGGCCTACTGCCGCTGAAATCATTACGGGCAAAATCTTTTTGTCTTCATCAAACACTTCACGGATAGCAACTAATGCTGCCTTGGCGTTGAGCGAGTCAAAGATCGTCTCAACCATGAGCAGGTCAGCACCGCCGGCAATGAGCGCACGCACCTGCTGCGCATAAGCGGTTTTAACCTGATCAAATGTCACCACACGGAAGCCTGGATCATCGGCATCCGGCGAGTTTGAAAGCGACACGGTCAGTGGCCCGATTGCGCCAGCTACAAATCTTTGCCGGGAGGTCGCCGTTCCAATGCGGTCGGCCCATTCCCGGCATTGCCGCGCTGACTGCTCATTGATGTCCCAGGCAAGATTTCCCAGAGAGGGATCATCAATGATTTTTTGATAAAACTCTGGGTCTTTGCGTCCGCCATGCTCCCTGGGATCGTCCACAAAAAACTCGCTCTGGGCAATGCTGGTTGCACCGAAAGTGTTTGTCTCAATAATGTCGGCACCTGCCTCAAGAAACCGCCGGTGAATGTCACCAATCATCTCCGGCTTAGTCAGCGTGAAAAGATCACCGTTGTTCAGCAGGCCCTTCGTCGCGTTCTTGAATCGCTCGCCGCGAATGTCAACTTCGGTCATGCCATAGGTGCGGATGGTTGTTCCCATCGCTCCGTCAATAATGGCGATTCGATTCTGGAGGATCTTTTCCAGCGGATGTTGATTAGCTTTTGTCATATCTCCCTGCAGCTTTAGACGCGGTGATGCTGGCGATCGACAGGCTAAGCCCAAATTCTGGCGATCATGTATGGACAAGCCGCACCACAACCGGTCTTATTAAATTATAACGATAGAGCGCAACTTCAGCAGCGCTTACACAAACGCGGTGCGATCCCCCTTGATTCGATCAATGGCGGGTTCGCTGGAGCAATGGGCATTTCCCAATAATGTGTGGTTTGCAGGCTATTCCCCATGCTTCTCGGCACTGGTTCGAGATGATGGATACGAATCGCTAAGGGACAGTAAAATGTGAAAAAATCAGTCAGGCCGCAGATGAACTCCCATTGCCCGGATAACCTACGGTGTTTTCTATCGGGCGTTCATTGGGGGCACGCAACTGGATTCCGTCCAGGAAGGACTACGAGATGCGGAAAGGGTTTACCAGAGAACCACGAAGGGACGAGCCCGCGACGCAAGTCAAGAATTACATAACGCCGAGCGGGCTGCAGCGACTCAAAGATGAGCACCGGTTTCTACTTAACAGGGAACGCCCGGCCATGACGGAAGTGGTGGCGTGGGCTGCCAGCAACGGCGATCGCAGTGAAAACGCCGACTATCAGTACGGCAAGCGGCGGCTGCGGCAGATCGATGGGCGGATTCGCTTTCTCACGAAGCGAATTGAAGCTGCGGAAGTGGTGGACCCGGAAGCTCCGAGAGCGGGGCAGGCGGCGACGAGAGCATTCTTCGGAGCGACCGTGCGCTATGCCAATGCCGCGGGAGCGGAGAGAGTGGTGAGCATTGTGGGCACCGACGAGATCGATCTCAACCGCAACCACATCAGTTGGGTGTCACCTCTGGGGCGCGCATTGATGAAGTCAGCAGAGGGTGACAAAGTAGTCCTTCAATTGCCGGGCGGTACAGAATCCCTGACCGTGCTGGAAGTGTGTTACGAGCGCATTTCTGTGGAACCGTTCCGTGAACCAGCTGGATCCGAGGCCTCGGCCAAGGGACTTCCTCGCCGACGTTAATCCACAAGACGAAGGTTTAGCCAGGCGGCACATGAAAATTCCAGGCCCCGAGCAAGGACGAATTGTGAGCCGACTATAGAGCTTGTCCTTCCGCTATTGTCTATTGTCCAAACCCAGTCAGAATCGATCGCGAGTAACTCGGTGGCGTTAGCGCTTGTGTGTGCACTGTCAGCGAAAGGTGACGGAAAATGGGTACTTGGGAAGCCAGTACTGATATGTCTGGTTCGGGGAAGTTTCAACAGGTCGATATCGACAGGCAACCGTGTGACGAAACTCTCCTTATCGGGGGCCGTTCGCAGTAGCCTGGGGTGCCAAATTACCGTTCGGCGCATGTGACACAGGGAATATTCCATGCCGCGCGCTCCAATCTGAAGATGGTTTCCGGCTATAATCCGCCTTAGATGGCTATCTCTCCTGGGATTCGCCTGGGCCCCTATGAAATCGCTGCACCTTTAGGCAAAGGCGGCATGGGCGAGGTCTACCGAGCGCACGATACACGGCTTGATCGCATGGTGGCAGTGAAGGTTTTGCCGCTGGAATCCATGCGCGACGCTGAGCGCGTTCAACGCTTTGAGCAGGAAGCCAAAGCTGCTTCGGGGCGCAACCATCCCAACATTCTGACCATTTACGATTTTGGTGTTGCCGATGGCACGTACTACATGGCCACCGAATACGTGGAAGGGCACACGCTGCATGAGTTGATTGCGGGCGGTTCCATGACGCTGGTTCGTGCCCTGGACATCGTCATTCAGTGCGCCAACGGATTGGCAGCCGCTCATGCCGCCGGGGTTATTCATCGCGATGTGAAGCCGCAAAACATCATGGTGCGTCCGGATGGCTATGTAAAAATTCTGGACTTTGGCCTGGCAAAACTGACCGAGAAGCCTTTTGCGTCCGATCCCAACGCGCTTACCGCAGCAGCGGGGCTTACCGCGCCAGGTTTGATCATGGGCACCTGGCTGTATATGTCGCCGGAGCAGGCACGTGGCCTGGAACTGGATGCTCGATCCGATATATGGAGCCTTGGCGCGGTGCTGTATGAAATGGTTACTGGAAAATCTCCATTCGCATCCCAGACCATGAGCGACACACTGGCATCGATTCTCAATCGTGAACCAGAGCCGTTAAGCAGTTGCGGTGTTGACGCGCCTGACGAACTCAAACACATTCTGGCCAAAGCGCTGGCCAAAGACCGGGACAGCCGCTACCACTCCATTAAGGATATGGAACTTGACCTGAAACAACTCAGGAAAGAGCTGGAGTTAGGGACGGCCCGAACCAACCGCTCGGGAACGGTTACGGTCGAGGCCAAATCGCCAGGCAAAGTGGGCAGCGGACCGCGCTCGGCGGGAATGTCTGCCGGGCAGAAAAAATCTTTGCTCATAGCGTCCGGCGTATTGGCGGCAGCGCTGATGGTTTGGGCCGTGGTAGCCAACCGGCAGCCGAGCGTTGCTCCCATTATTCCTGCTGCTCCCGTTGCTCCAGTTCCTGAGCGCCAGCTCAGCTATTCATTGCTGGTACAAAAGATGCGCGAGGGAAAACCTTATCAAGACACCTTCGCCGCCACAGGCCGAGAGATTTTTGAGAATGGATGGAAGGTGCAGTTTGATTTTTCCATCCCACAAGCAGGCTCTTTATACCTGCTCAACGACGGGCCAGGACCTAACGGAAATCAGGAGCTGTCAATCGTGTTTCCCACTCCGTCCGTCAACAACGGATCAGCCCAGGTCATGGCTTACAAAAATGTCCAGAGTGGCTGGCTGGTATTCAACAATCATGCTGGACGCGAGAAATTCCTGGTGCTCTGGGCGGTCAAACCAATACCAGAGCTGGAACAGTCAATTCATCGGGTGGCAAAATCCAGAGATCCGGTCATCCATGACACGCAATTAACGCAGGCCATACGCGAGCTGCTGGCTAAGTCTCCGGCGGCAACCGCGAGCGTTGACCGAGAGAGTAAGCAAACAAGCTTAAGCGGACACGAAGACGTGCTGGTGAGTGAGCTGGAGCTGGAGCACCAGTGAGTCTATGGCGGTGTGGCTGATTTCACCTGTCCGGAGTGAAAATCTTTGCTCATATGCAAACTTTGCAGTCCATGGCAAGCAGCTGCTCTGAAGCCTTGCCAGCAAATGGTCGCCTAAGAATTTTTGCTGCTTGAATTTCTCTTTTCCATGTGTGCGGTGTGCTAAGCTGCGAACAGTCCGCTTCAAAGCAAGAAAAAAGTCGACTTCGCCTCTAAGTCGCTGCGTTCAATCGGTCCACACCACAAAATTCCGGAACTAGAAAGGAAATCTGCAAATGGCATATCAGACCTTTCAACTCAACAAGACGGGCCCAACTCTCAACGTAACTTTCAATCCTCCGTTCGCGAAACCGCCAGTTGTCATTGTTACGTCGTCCCTGATGGGCGGAACAAGAATGGATAGTGTAGAAACGGTCACAGCGATTTCGACGACTGGCGCGACCATTGTCAGCGGCAACCAGGCCAGCAATTATTTCGTGAATGTGCTGGCAATCGATGTTGATTCGCAGAGCGTGAATGGGCTGCCGGTGATTGCCGGCTCCGCGCCAAAAACGGGCAACAATCTGAATATCCAGATGTCTCAGCCGCCGCTGCCATCAGTGAACCTGGTTTCGCCATTCTGGCAGGGATCAAACGGCGGCGTAGGAGGTGTTGAAACGGTAATCGCCGAAACATCATCTGGTACCACGGTTACCAGCGGCAATATGGCTGCGAGCAACTACTTTGCGGAGTACGTCAATGCCGCTCTCAATGTTACTGCTGGAGTGCAGGCGGGAATCGTCAATAAACAAGGGACGGTGCAGCGTGTTTATTTCACCCGCCAATGGCTGACGCCGCCTTATGTGTTCGTTTCACCCTGGTATACCTCGGGCGTCGGCAACGTTGAGTTTATTACCGCTGTTACTGACACTTATTTTGAGGTCACCAGCGGAAACCATGCGTCAAATTATTTTGTGAGCTGGATGGCCGTGCCCGGCCCTAATGCCAACTTCACGCCTCCAGCAGGCCCTTACGGCGTGACCGTGAATGATGGCAGCGCTCAAATGCAAGCTACGCTCACGCTGACAGTTTTCCCTGGCGGCGCTCTGGCTCCCACCGCAATGTGGGCAAATCCCTCAACGGCAACTCCGTCAGAGGTCCCTGTCTCCTGGGACGGTAGAAGCCTGACATGGATGGGAGCCGACCACGTTTACGGACCGGGCGTGTGGAACGGCAGTCAATTCGCAGGCAACTACCAGCACAAGAACGGATATAGAGGCAAAAGAACAAACGGTAATTGGACGGCCATAAAGAATACGAGGTAGGAATATCAGGAGGGATCTTACGACTGTCCGAATCAAGGAATGGCTTACATGACCAAAGCCGCTGTTCATTCCGTTAGGGCAGAGTTTCTCTGCCCTAATCGCATTTCAGATATTCCGTGATGATTCCAAAGAACAATATGAAAACCACATTTCTCAGCCCAGCGTCACGGTTTGTTTTGGTATTTGTTGTTCTTTGCATTGGTGTTGGCATGGGCGAGGATATTCCGGAACTCAAACTAGACAGCAGCCTGGAACGTTCCTTGTCTGGCGGGCAGACGCATGAATACCGCATTAGACTTGAAGCCGGCCAATTTCTTCATGTTGTAGTGGACCAAAAAGGCATTGATGTGGAAGTGGTTTTAGCAGGTCCAGACGGAAAGCGTATAGGCCATATGGATAGCCCCAACAATGCCTGGGGGCCGGAACCCATGGTGGCCATTGCCGAGGTTGCAGGTGATTACCGCTTGCGAGTTGTGGCTGGCAATCCCCAGGCCGCCACAGGCAAATACGGAGTCCGCGTGGTGACCTTGCGTCCGGCAACGGATAAGGACGTGCAACACGTCGCCGCCAATCGTGCAGTAGAACAGAGCCAGGACTTACTCGGACAGGGTGATGCCAAATCGTTGCAAAAAGCGGCAGAACTCTTCCAACAGGCAGCCGCATTCTACAGATCTTCTGGACATCAATATGACCAGGCACTCACGCTTTTCAGTTTGGGTTTGGTCGAGGCGCAACTTGGTCATTTCCGCTCGGCGCTAGCGAACTATGAAAGCTGCCTGCCATTGTTTCATCAGCTTGCAGACAAACAGATGGAAGGCAGTACGTTGAACAACATTGGCGGCGTTTTCGACGTCCTTGGCGACCTGCCGAAAGCCATAGCAATCTATGATCAGGCATTACTGTTGAATCGTGCCAGTGGGGACCGTCTAAGTGAGGCAAGCACTCTCAACAACATCGGCAAGATCCATGCGGATATGGCGGAGTGGCAAGAGGCAAGCGAATACTATCAGCAAGCTCAGGCGATATTCCACGGAGTCGGGGATCGCGAGCGGGAGGCCGCTACGCTATCCAACCTGGGTAACGTCGAACTGAACCTCGCTGAGAGCGATAAAGCTTTGGAGTATTCTCAGCGGGCGCTCCAGTTGCAAAGGGCTGCAGGCGACAAACCCGACGAGGTTAACACCCTGGTTCAAATGGGGACAGTGCGGCAGAGCCAAGGACAATTGGCGGATGCATTAAAGCTCTATGAGCAGGCCATCGAATTGGCCCGTTCTATAGGCGATCATTGGCGGGAAGGCAAGGCACTACTTCTTCTTGGTTCAGCCCTTGTCACGAATGGCGAGCCGCAGAAGGCGTTAGAGCAGCTGCAACAGTCCCTCAAACTTCTTCAAGCAGCTGACGACAAGCGTAATGAAGGAGTGGCGCTGCGCACACTAGGCCAGGCTTACGCAGCCATGCATCAGCCAGAGCAGGCGCTGGCTTCTTATCAGCAGGCATTGCCGATTCTTCAGGCGGTTGGCGATCGCAACTACACCGCGCAAACGCTGATGGGCATCGCCCAAGTCGAAAGCGATCAAGGCCATCTTTCCGAAGCGCGCAAGCACGCTGAAGAAGCACTTTCGCTTGTCGAGCAGGTGCGCGCGAAAGCCGGCGCGCAGGAAGATCGCGCTTCTTACTTCGCCACGCAACAGAGCATAGGCGAGTTCTATATTGATCTGCTCATGCGCATGCATAAACAAGATCCGGCAGCCGGCTATGACGCCGAAGCCTTTCAGGCGGCGGAGCGCGAGCGTGCACGCAGTCTGCTGGAGATGCTGGCCGAGTCGCGCGTCGATATACGCCAGGGCGTGGACCCCAAACTGGTGCAGCGCGAACATGAGATTGCCGGGCTGTTGAACTCCAACGCGCAGCGGCTGCTGACTTTGCGTGGCCCGGGTACACAAGAAAAAGCCGCAACGCTGAAAAAAGAAATCGGCGATCTGGAAAGTGAATCGCAGCAGGTGGAACTGGCGATTCATAAGAACAGCCCGCAGTATGCAGCCATGACTCAGCCACAGCCGCTTACGCTTAAGGAAATCCAGCAGCAAGTGCTGGACTCTGATACGGTCCTGCTGGAATATGCGTTGGGCGAAGAGCACAGCTATCTTTGGGCAATAAGTGCAAGCAGTCTAAAAACCTATGAGCTGCCGAAACGGAGTGAGATTGAGAAGTCAGTCCGTGAAGTAGTTGATCTACTCTCCGCTCGTGGAACGTATGTAAGTAGCGAGCTACCGCAGCAAAAGAAAGCACGCATCGCGCGGGCAGATGCGCGATTGC
>DASXZE010000390.1:0-3447 GCA_036502105.1 Candidatus Angelobacter sp.
AGCGGCGTCCAGGTTTTGTCAGGGTCTTTGCGTAGCGCGGCGGTGAACTCTGGCGATTCAGCGTGCTCAGGAATTCCGCTGGTGTGGTTGAGCAGTTGGCGAAAGATGATGGTGTCTGCGTTGGGGAAGCGATGGAACCAGCGTTCGTCGCCAATCCATTTGCTGATTTTTGCGTCCAGGTCGAGTTTTTTTTCAAACACCAGGCGCATCATGACAGCGGCAAAATATGTTTTGCCAATACTGCCGGCAAGAATGCGATCCGTAGGCTTCATGGGCGTGCCAGCTTCAACGTCTGACAGGCCGGTGCTGATGGAGATAATTTTTCCATCGGGCAGGACGACGGCGGCTGTGGCGCCGGGGAAGCCATTTTGGGTGTGGAGTTCGTCGAGCTTTTGTTGGAGCCGTTGCCGCAGGGCTGCAGTTGAATCAGCGGCGGCGGGTTGTTGCGCTGGCGCAAGGGCAGACAGCGTAAGCAGGAGCAGGAGCGATGGTAAAGAGGCGAATTTAAATTTATAAGACATGGCTTTAACCTTGAATATAGACGCGGCAACGGGAAAGAGGTCACTTTTAAACGCCCTGACGCGATACACTTAATTTGCCCTGAATACTTATGTTTCAACCTTCTAGATGGGATCGGTCCGCCGAATATTGGAAGACGCTGTCGCGTACGACCAATTTTATTTTCCTGGGCGGCATTTTTTTCTGTTCATTTCTTTTGGTCTGGCCTCAGCGTTCATCGGCCGGACATGGGTTTATCTTTCGTTCACCTTTGTGTCTGCAGTTGTTACTGGCGTTTTTCCGCAGTATGGGCCTTTGCTGGTTTCCGCAAGGTGATCTGGTTAATGGCGGTCTTACTGCCCTTGCAGATTGGCACCTTCACGCTCATTAATCGTTCCATGCTGCGCCATCTTCCTCCGTTTGAGCAGTTAGATTTCAGCCGCGATGTGGTGGTGCATCGGCTCGTGCTGGAAGGCTATTTTGGGATGTTCTCTATTCTGGTTGCTTTATTCTCTGCTTACTACCTTTGCTCGCAAAGAGGGAATACGGGTTTTTGTGGCTGACGCTGAATTGAGTTCTGCAGACTGAGTTGGAATTCCGTAAATCTGAAACTTGCGGTCCACGTTCCTCAGGCCGCTGATAACTGGATACAATAAAGTTTGCAAAAGGAGTGACGAATGCGCGCTGTGTTGTGCAAAGAATGGGCAGGACCAGAAAAGCTGACGGTGGAAGAAGTGGCGTCTGCGCCGATCAAAGACGGCGCTGTGCGTATTGCCGTGCATGCCGTGGGCATCAATTTTGCTGATCTGCTGCTGATCTCTGGCCAATACCAGGAGAAGCCGCCGTTTCCATTCACGCCAGGCATGGAAGTTGCCGGCACGGTGATGGAAGTGGGCGGAAGCGTGAGCAACTTTAGAGTAGGTGATCGCGTGATGGCGCTGACCGGGACGGGCGCTTACGCCGACGAAGTGGTAGTGGATGCGAATCGTGTTTATGAAATCCCTGACGCAATGGATTACGTTACCGCTGCCAGCTTTCCGGTGACCTACGGAACTTCCTACGGCGCATTTGAATGGCGCGCGCATCTGAAAGCCGGAGAATGGCTGCTGGTGTTTGGTGCATCGGGCGGCGTGGGACTCACAGCTATCGAGATTGGCAAGGCCATGGGCACGAAGGTAATTGCGTGTGCCAATGGTCCGGCGAAACTCGCGATTGCGCAGGAGCATGGCGCGGACCATCTGATTGACTATTCGAAAGAAGATATTCGCGAGCGGGTGAAGGCCATCACCGGCGGCCGCGGCGCGGATGTGGTCTATGATCCTGTAGGCGGAGATGCATTTGATGCCAGCCTGCGCTGCATTGCCTGGGGTGGTCGGCTGATTGTGATTGGCTTTGCTTCCGGACGCATTCCGCAAGCGCCGGCGAATATTTTGCTGGTGAAGAATATTGATGTCATTGGCTTCTATTGGGGATCGTACCAGGCGCGCCGACCGGAGTTGCTGCGTGAATCGTATGCCAAGTTGTTCCACTGGTATAAAGAAGGCAAGCTGAAGCCGCATGTGTCTGCCCAACTGGATTTGAAAGATGTTGCGAAGGCAATGAACCTGCTGCGCGATCGGAAATCGACCGGCAAAGTGGTGCTGACTACGGGGCGGGAATAGCTTTACCGCAGAGGTCGTGAAGGTTTTTTCGTTTTGGTGGTCGGCGGAAAGTGATTGATGTTCTGCGGATGTGCCATCTTGTTTGGTCGTTCCATAATTTTTTTAGTTCTTCACCGTCGATGTATTCATAATATGTTTTTTTAGTCTGTCGGCTGCAACATATCGGTGAAGACATTTCCTCTTTGTGTTCCTTGGTGTCCTTTGTGGTTAAAAAGCTTTGTTCATCAAATAAAGAATCTGAAATCTTCCATCGCTATCCAATAGCAACAGACGCATTGATCAAGGAGAGAAATTCATGGCTACACCAGTTGTTCTCATCACCGGCGCACTTACAGGTATTGGACGCGCCACGGCGCTGGCATTTGCTAAAGAAGGTGCGCGCCTGGTTGTTTCTGGCCGTCGCGATGCAGAAGGCGAGAAGCTGGTGGCTGAGCTGCGCAAGCTGGGCGCGGAAGCGGAGTATGTCCGCTCGGACGTGCGCCATGAAGACGATGTGCGCAATCTCGTGGACAAAACTATTGCGCGCTTTGGCCGCCTGGATATTGCCATCAATAACGCAGGCACTGAAGGCCAGCCGGGTCCCGTTACCGCGCAGACGGCTGAGAGTTATGCTGCCACTTTTGACACGAATGTTCTGGGCACGTTGCTGAGCATGAAACATGAACTGCGCGTGATGCTGCCGCAGAAGTCTGGCAGCATTGTGAATATTTCTTCCACGCTGGGTCAGCATGGGGCGCCCGGGGCTTCTGTGTACACGGCCAGCAAGCATGCGGTGGAAGGGCTGACGAAATCGGCAGCGATGGAAGCCGCGGGCTCTGGCGTGCGCGTGAATGTTGTTGCTCCGGGACCGATTGATACAGGAATGCTCACGCGTTTTACCGGCACTGATGAACGCAAAGCAGGACTGGTGTCCGGCGTGCCGTTGCAGCGTATGGGCAAGCCAGAAGAGATTGCGCAGACGATAGTTTTCATCGCGTCTGACAAAGCGTCTTTTATTACCGGCGCCATGATCGCCGTGGATGGCGGCAAAGCAGCGATGTAGTTTGCTTTCGCAGAAACGCGCATTCGCATCGATGCCCAGTGAACGATCAAGCACAAACTGTTCGTCGCGAGAAAAGGATTTATCATTGTGCCAGAGAAACCCATGCCAGAGAAACCCATGACAGAGAAACCAAAGAAGCTTCCAGGCCCTGACCATCCAATAACGATTGAACCGAGCAAAAAGCATATTGTTGTCTCCGTCGCCGGACGTGTAATTGCTGACACCAAAGATGCGCTGACTCTGCGT
>DASXZE010000391.1:0-4406 GCA_036502105.1 Candidatus Angelobacter sp.
TGCAACACTGCTCCAAGTCGTTCTACCAGTGGAACTTTTTCGCGCGTCACTCCGGCGCCATTGTTGTCCGCGGATGTAAAAGTGGCCTCAGTTTGCACGCCTTCTTCAGAAAATATTCGCTGCAATTCTTCAACAATTTGCACTTCGTCTTTGGCGGTAAAGGCGATGACTGATGATCCTGAACCGCTGATGGCCACACCGAGCAATCCGGGATGCCGTAAAGCCAGGCAGCGTTCCATGCCGGGAACAAGTTTCTGGCGATAGGGCTGATGCAGCTTGTCATCAAAGAGTGCCGGGAAGAGATCAAACCGGCCAGAGAAACAAGTAGCAGCGAGCAAGGAAGTGCGTTGCAAGGTATGCAGCACGTCAGCACGGTCGTAAGCTTTGGGCAGCACCTGTCGCGCTTCATGCGTGGGGACCACAATGGATGGAGTTACCACCACCAGCCGAATGCTCTCTGGGAAATCTGCTTTGACCGTGGTCACGCGATCTACATTGTTCGAAAGCGCAAGGACCAGTCCGCCGTGATAAGCGGCTGCGGCATTATCAATGTGGCCTTCAATTTCTTCTGCCCAGCGGAGAATTTCTTCCGGCGCAGCTTCTTTGCCGCTGTATTGCACGCCGAGCAGCAGTCCGGCAATCACGGCAGCGGCGCTGCTGCCTAGTCCAACGCTGATGGGAATTTCACTCTGCACCAGAACGTGGCCTGCGGGCGGAGTCGCGCCAAGTTTTTCCGCGGCATAGCGCAGCGAATGCAAAACCAGGTTGGAGCTTTCCATGGGGAAGCGTTCCGGCGTCTTGCCTTGATATTCCAGGCTCAGCTCGCTGCTTTCAGAAGGGACGAAGAGCGCTCTGAGATAAAGCTTGAGCGCCAGGCCGCCGCAATCAAAGGCGCAGCCCAGGTTGGCCGAGGTTGCCGGCACCACCACGCGCCAACCGTATCCGGCATCGCCAGAGTTTGATCGGTCATTGTCTGATCGATCATTATTTGATCGATTGTTGAGTCGATCGTCTACTTGGTCCATGTTCTTTTCATTTCCCCCAGAAAGCAAAAACCCACTCGCCTTGGCGAGTGGGTCAGGAACTTGGTGATTCTGTTTAAGTTACTCTGCCTGCTCGCCTGTATGTCGCCCGCATGTACCTGTACCTGTGCCTGTTGTTGTGCACATGTCGGTGGCGAAGCTGTTAGGGCAAGCCTGCATGAAATGGCACTATAGCCCGGATAGTTGCTGAGAGTCAAGGCTTTAGCTCAGCAACTGAGTGACATTAGAAAACGATAGTAATCGTGCGCTAAGGGTTCAGTTGCACCACACCAAAAACAGTTCCAGGAATATTTGGAGGCGTAGCTGTGGTGCTTATCGCGTTCGTCGTAATGTCAAAAATATCCACTGCGCCGCCCTGTACAACGTAAATCACATTGCGTCCTGCTACGGGGGCCAGTCCGGTCACGTCGCCGGTGGGGCGCGTTGCCAGCAACAGGATTGGGGAAACAGCTAGCGTCGTTGTATCAAAAATCGTGAGGCAGCCCTGGCGTTGATTTTGCCCATTCACGGCTCCCAGCGTGCAGCCCGTGGAGCCAATATAGAGCTTGCTGTTGGAAGTAAGCGACATCAGACTATGCCGTCCGTCCGCAATGTGGATGGGCGTACCCGCACTGAGTCCAACAGCGTTCACAACCTGCAAGGTTCCCGTATTCAATCCGGTGGCAGGAGAGCCAGCGATGAATGCAGTGGTGCCATTCAACAGGCCCACAGTCGCGCCGGAAAGCGCGAGCGGCGTGCTGAGCGTGGATGCCCCGGCGTTGGTAAGGATCGTTCCGATAACGCCTGCCTGCGTGCCACCGCATTCCACGCCGCAATTCAGCAAGAGAAAGTGATTATCATCTATTGCAAACACGCCGCTGGCCGGATGATCAATGCCTGCATTGGTGATTGTGACCGGAGCGGTTGGTGAAGGCAGGATGGCTACAAAATTGTTCGTCAACGTGTCATTGAAAGCCAGCACGGTGGTTCCCGCAGGCCCCAGTACCAGGCGTTGCACGCCGGCAACTGTAACGGTCCCGGTAAAGACAGCGGTTGCGGTGTTAATGCTTTGAACGGTGCCATTATTTTCCGCTACCCAGGCCGTTTTTCCATCTGGAGTCAAGGCTATGTCCACGGGCAGAGCAGGCAAGGTGACTGAAAAACGAATGGTTTCCGTTGCATTATCAAAAATCGTTACCAGGTTGGAAAGCGTACTTTGAATCAGCGTTGTGCCTGCAGCGCTGATCATCTTTCCCGCCGAGGGCACGGCGATGGTATTCGTAACTACATCTGTTGTGGCATTCACCACATCGACTGCGCCTGTCGTATTATCAGATACCAGCATTCTCGGCGCTGCTGGAGTGGGTGTAGGGGCGCCACCTTCGCTGCGGCTGGCTCCAGAGCCAGTGCTGCATCCGGAGCCAAGAATTACCAGCCAGGCACAGAGTGCTGCAAGCCCAGCTTTTAAGGCTTTATTTCCACGTGTAATTTTGATTGCCATGTTCATAACCTTACCCCCAATCGCGGACCACGGGCAACAGAAACTACCCTGACTTAGGTGCATGGTCTTGACTAGATAAACACTCCCGAACAGGCACGAAAAAAGGCCAGTGCCGATTTGGGATGGATAGAAAAAATTCATTGTATCCATCAGTTTTTCTGATTCAGTCAGGCCATATGATTTCTTGACAGTGCACACTCAGCCATTTAACTTACTTCCTATGCGGATGATGTGCCAAGACATGTGTAAGTGCGATTGTTGTTGTAAGGCAAACGATCTGTCTCTGGCGAGAAAGACTGCTACCTAATTCGCATTTAAAGGTTTAGGAAACAGGCCCATCGCCAGAATAAAGCGATGGGCTTTTTGCTTTTTGTAATCCAGCTACTCTCGATTTTCAGTGTTTTCGCAGATGCAAGTTGCCCGTGAGGAATATGAGCCCAGAAACGGCTACACCCGTGAAGGAAACCAAAGCCCAGAAGGTGGAGCGGCTTAAGCAGGAAAAGAACCCTCTGGAATGCTTTGAAGAGATCCGCCAGTTTGCGCGGACAGGCCTTGCTTCGGTCCCTGATGCATGGACCAAGACGTACTTTCGCTGGTGGGGCGTTTACACACAGGGTGATGGAGGCGGCGCAGTCGGCGGGATCGGCGGCGAAGGCCGTGCGACGCCTTATTTCATGCTGCGTATCCGTTTATCGAATGGCTTTATTACGGCACCACAGTTGCGCACGATTGCCGGCCTGACAGCGAAATACGCTGGCGGCGTTGCAGACATCACCGTGCGCCAGAACATCCAGCTGCATTGGATCACGATTAAAGACCTGCCGGAAGTTCTGGAAGCGCTCTTTAAAACCGGCCTCACATCCATGGCGACTTGCGGCGACGTGACCAGAAATATTACGGGCTGTCCGCTGGCTGGGCTGGACGCACACGAGTTGTGTGACGCTTCACCCCTGGTGGATGAAGTGACGCGCGAGTTGGTGAACAATCCTGAGTTTTACAATTTGCCGCGCAAATACAAGATCTGCATCAGCGGCTGCCAGGATTGGTGCGCTTATCCGGAAATCAACGATCTAGCTTTTACGCCCGTAATTCGCGAGCAGGCAGGGAAGAAGGAAATTGGATTTTCTGTGCGTGTGGGCGGCGGTCTTTCCACAGAGCCGCATCTTGCCGTGCGACTCAACGCTTTTGTGCGCTGGGAACAAGTTGTTGCGGTTGCAAAGGCTGTGAGCGCTTTGTACCGAGACTCGTCCGCTTTGCGCGATAACCGCGAGCGTGCGCGGCTGAAGTATTTATTCCTACAACATGGCTGGACCGCCGAAACATTTTTGCAGGAAGTGGAACGGAGACTGGGATACAAATTGGATCCGGCCGTTCCTGAGCAGGCGCCGAATGATATATTCCGCGACCACGCAGGCGTCCATCCGCAGAAGCAGCCGGGGCTGTTTTATGTTGGCGCGTCAGTACTGCGCGGGCGGCTCACTCCGCAACAGCTGGAACTGGCAGCCGATCTGGCCGAGCGCTACGGAAACGGCGAACTGCGCACCACGATTGCGCAGAACCTGCTGATTGTGAATGTGCCGGCGGACAAAACCAAAGACGTGGCACAGGCCCTGGAAGATGCAGGGCTTCATGTTGCTGCATCTACTTTCTGGCGCGGCGCAGTGGCTTGCACCGGAAGCGAGTTCTGCAAGCTGGCCATTACTGAGACCAAGGCATTTACGCAATGGCTCGTAGAAGAGATGGAAGAACGCCTGCCGGCCTTTGATCAGCAGATAAAGCTCAATGTAACCGGCTGTCCTAACAGTTGCGGGCAGCAGCGCATTGCCGACATCGGACTGGAAGGCAAGAAGATCAAGCATGAGGGCCGCACCAGTGACGCCTAT
>DASXZE010000392.1:0-10362 GCA_036502105.1 Candidatus Angelobacter sp.
AATCCCGAAGCGTAGCGCGTGATCCTTATGAGTTCGATGATCTGAAGGGCTGAACAGCTTAGCCGCGAATTGCGCGAAAATGCGCGAATCATTTTTTCTGAAAATTCTAAGCCTGAACACGGGAAACCTGTTCACCGCGGATGATGTGGAAGGGCCAAAAAAACTTAGCAGTCATTGCACGAAACGCACGAATTATTTTGATTCGTGTTCATTCGCGTTGTTTCGCGGCCCATAAGCGTTTGTGGCTATAGAGATCCCTCGCTGCGCTTCGGGATTACAGAGAGAAGCCTACGCTATCAAATGCTCCGGCGCTTCCTCTTCCGCAGCCACGACTAAAGCAGGAGCGTCCGTTGATAACAGTGGCCAGCCTTTGCGCAATACAAATTCCAGCCACGCTCCGGCAGCCTGCGACGTAAGCACGGCCACAATTACCAGCGTGGTATAAAACGCAGCGCTGATAATGCCGGCCTCAAAGGCCACGCTGGCCAGCACAATGCCAGGGCCACCACGGGCGTTGGTGGCTACGGCCAGATTGGTAATATCCAGTCCACGGAAGCCCGCCAGCCGTGCTCCCAGTGAAACGGCCAGTAACTTGAGCACGCATGCTCCGGCCAGAAAGCCTATCAACATGACGATGGAAAATGATTTATCAAAGATCAGCCGGTAGCCCACCAGCGCAAAATATACGGGGATGAAGAGTGCAAAAGAAAAACTGGAGATGGTTTCCAGGGCGTCGCCCAGGCGCTTGCGTGAAACAGCAAAGCCAGCCAGGAACGCGGCGAATACCAGATTCACATTCAGCAGTCCGGCCACGGCGACATAAGAAAACACGATCAGCAGGGTAAACGTAACCGGAGAATTATTGGCCAGCATATTGAAGCGTGATTTGGAAATCCGCTTCATTGCGCGCGGCGCCAGCGTAAGGCCAAGGGCGAAATAAACCAGCGTGACTACGATATGAATCACAATGGCTTGCTTGGGCGTGTTCGCCGAGCTAGCCAGCGCAGTGGCGACGGCCAGCACCGCCCAAAGGCCGATATCTTCAAGCACGGCAACACCCAGCACCAGCCGCGCAAAACGCGTATGCAAAATCTTGAGGTCGAAAAAGATGCGCGAGATAACTGGAATGGAAGTTACCGCAACGGCGATGCCCATCACCAGCACAAGCGATGTACGGTTTTGCCGTTCACCCATGAACCAGGCCAGTGGAATGTACGACGCAAGGCCCAGCATGATAAAGAAAGGCAGAGCTGTGCCTACTGCGGCCAGCCAGGCAATCTGCTTGCGTTCATGTTTCTGGAAGAGCGCCTTGGTTTCCGCGCCGGAGAGGAACATCAGCAGCAATAGGCCTAGCTGATACAGCAGTTCAAGCGCGGCTTTTTTGGGCGCGGCGGCATCATTGACCTGGAGAATATTGTTATAAAAAGCCAGCTTACCCAGCACGAACGGACCAAGCAGAATTCCTGCCAGAATTTCACCAATCACGCGTGGCTGCCGCAGCTTGGCAAACAGATAGCCCAGCAGATGCGCTGCGGTGAGAAGAATGGCAAGGAATAGAATGAGCGGTCCAATGGCTGTTGCGGGCATGGCTTTTGAACTTCCTGGCTAAATTAGGGAATGTCCCCTGAGTTTGAGATGAAAGGTGCGCAGCGGGTGTTGCTGGCAGGGTAGCTGGACACGCGAATTTTGTTACCGTCTTTTGTTACCATCGTCTTTTGTTAACATCAAAGATATGGCCGGAAACCATCAAGTACGCGTCCGCTTTGCCCCATCGCCGACCGGACAACTGCATATTGGCAATGTCCGCACAGCGCTCTTTAACTGGCTTTTTGCCCGCCAAAGAGGCGGAATCTTCATTCTGCGGATTGAAGATACTGACGTGGAGCGCAGTGAAGCGCGCTATGAAACCCAGCTCATGGAAGACCTGAAATGGCTGGGCATGGACTGGGACGAAGGGCCTGATGTGGGCGGCCCATATCCACCATATCGGCAGTCAGACAAAATGGATGTTTACCGCGAATACGCTGAGCGGCTCATCCGCGAGCAAAAAGCTTATTACTGCTTTTGCACGGCGGAAGAGCTGGAGCGTGATCGCGCCCAGGCCATGGCCGAGCAGCGCCAGCCAAACTATTCCGGCAAGTGCAGAAATATTGATCTGGCTGAGGCGGAGCGTAGACGCGCGGCGGGTGAGCCGGCGGCAATTCGGCTGCAGATTCCTGAGCGCCCGATTCGCTTCCATGACATTGTGCGCGGCGACGTGGAGTTTTCCAACGAAGTTGTGAGCGACCCCATTATTGTCCGCTCGAGTGGAATGCCGACTTACAACTACGTAGTAGTGATTGACGATGCGGGCATGAAAATCACGCACGTCGTCCGCGGCGATGACCATATTTCCAACACGCCCAAGCAGGTTGCCGTGTATGAAGCGCTGGGTTTGCCGGTGCCGGAGTTTGCGCATCTCTCAACCATCCTGGGCCCGGACCGCGAGCGGCTGTCCAAGCGGCATGGAGCTACGTCCGTGGCGAACTTCCGCGAGATGGGCATTTTGCCTGAGGCGCTGATGAATTATTTGGCGCTGCTGGGTTGGGCGCCCAGCGGTGGCGATCGCGAGCTGTTTCCTAAAGATGAGTTGATCAAAGAATTTTCGCTGCAGCGTGTGACGCCTTCACCAGCGGTCTTTGATACAGAGAAGCTGCACTGGCTGAACCGGCAATACATCAAGCAGAGCGCGCCGGAGCGTATCCGCCAGATGGGGATAGAAATTTTGCAGCGTGCAGGTTTGCTGCCTGTGAGTGTGAATAGCAACGTAAGCGGCTGGGCCAACAGCATGATTGACCTGCTGGCGCCTTACGTCGATCAATTGGACCAGCTGCCGGAAAAGGCAAAGATTATTTTCAGCAATGATCCGGCGGCCGCGCTGGCGGTGCCGGAAAATGCCGAAGCTTTCAATGACAAAGGAAAAGCCGTGGCGCAGGCGTTTGCCAAACGCACGGAGAGCGAGTCGCCGCTGACGCCAGAGCGGTTCAAGGCCATCATGGATGAAGTGAAAGCCGAGACCGGCGCGAAGGGAAAAGATTTATTTCATCCGGTGCGGATCATGTTGATTGGGTCACATTCAGGGCCGGACTTCAATAAGCTGATTCCGCTATTGGAAGATGGCAGCAAGCTGGAACTGCCGGTGCATGTAAAAAATGTACGTGAACGCGTCGCGGAGTTTATGGCGGTGTTAGAGCAACGGGCATGAAACAGCATTTCCGCTTTGACTTCACATTTCCGCGCAGTTATGAAGTCAGAGTGCTGGAAGCCGCGCCGCCGGTGCATCCGGTGGAGAAGCTGTATCACTATCCGGTAGAGATGGAAGAAGGCGACCGCAGCGGAGCGTATGTGCGCGTTGTGCCCCAACGTGGCCCGGCATGGGTGGGATTTTTTGCTTTGGGCTTTGATTCCGACCAGGTCGTGAGCGAAGTCTGTTCGTCTCCTGATCCCGATTCTTTCTGTACCGTGGTGGGCGGTTACGCGTACGTGGTGA
Organism: Candidatus Angelobacter sp.; assembly: GCA_036502105.1. Classification (GTDB taxonomy): domain Bacteria; phylum Acidobacteriota; class Terriglobia; order Terriglobales; family Acidobacteriaceae; genus Angelobacter. The sequence continues at coordinate 3,530 of DASXZE010000392.1, forward strand.
AAGCGGATGATCCGGCGCAGTGGTTTCGCGTGGAGCAGCGTCCGGTGGTGGATTTACGCGTGCTTTCCCAACACGGGCTGTTGCTCTTTGCTGGCTTTACTACGATCACCGCAGTTGGCAGCGCAGGCATTGCGTGGACCACGGAGCGCCTTTCATGGGAAGGGCTCACGATCACTGACATCAAGGGTGACAAACTGCTAGGGCACGGCTGGGATGCACTGGCCGATAAAGAAGTCCCGTTTGAAGTGGATCTGAAGACGGGCAAGCATATGGGCGGCGCCAGGCCGCAGGACGCGTCATAACTCGCTCCAAATACCTTCTCTCTAATTAATCTGTCGGGATCGTTAAGCGTGTCAGCCGCGTCCGCGAAACTGGATGATCTTACGGCGATCGCGCTTTGACGGTCTGCTGGTAGGCGCGGGCGCATACTGCATGGCGGCTTTGCGCTCGGCTGCGGCTTTCAGCCGGGCGTCTTTGCCCTCTTCTGTTTCCCGATACAGCGTTTGTGCCACGGCTGCCGGGCCGCGCACCTCACTCAGCAGCAACACTTCTACGTGGAAGTCGCCGCCATCATTGGTAATGCGGAGCATATCTTTAACGCGGATCTCTCGCGCAGGCTTGGCGGGCTGTTCATGGGATTGAATGCGGCCAAGTTCGCAGGCGCGTGAGGCCAGGGAGCGGGTCTTGAAGAACCGGGCGGCCCAGAGCCATTTGTCGACGCGTACGGAGTCCATGCAGGTATTTTCATCGGATTTAAAACTGAAAAGCAAGAACCAAAACCTTTTACCACAGGGACATGAAGGAACACGGAGGAAAGGCAAAAGTAAAGTCTTACCACTGATGGAGACGACTGGAATTCGGGTGATCGCCGTGATCAGGTCATCGGGTGATCGGAAAGATAAACTACATCGAGGAAACGCATGCCTTATTGCGCTGGTACTTAATGACAGGCACTCAGTACCAGATCGCTTTGCCCAGGATTTCGACAACATATTCAGCTCGGCATCACGCACGCGGCTGTTCTGGCAGCCCCAGAGCAGATCCCTCGCTTTGCTCAGGATTTCGGCAGAAGGCTCCCGCTTCGCTCACGCCTTCTTGGCGCCTCAAGTTATAATCTTATATGGCGACCCACCCGCAGCCCGCTTCGCAGAAAGAGATGAAGCTGCTGAATGCCAGGTTCCAGCAACTGCTGGCCAAGGTGGCGGAAAACCGTCCTTCTGACGATCTGGAAATTATCCGCAAGGCCTACGACTTTTCTCTCAAACATCATCAAGGGCAGACGCGTGCCTCCGGCGAGCCATACCTGATCCATCCGCTGGAAGTGTCACTGGTGCTGGCCGATATGAAGCTGGATTCCACGGCCATCTCCGCCGGTTTGCTGCATGACGCGATTGAAGACACTCCGGTCACGCATGAAGACATACGCCGCGAATTTGGCGACCAGGTCGTTCACATTGTTGAAGGCGTCACCAAGATTGACAAGATAAATCTGGCGAGCAAGGAAGAGCGCCAGGCAGAAAATGTGCGCAAGATGGTGCTGGCCATGGTGGATGATATCCGCGTAGTGCTGATCAAGCTGGCGGACCGTCTGCACAATATGCGCACACTGAAGCATCTGCCGGAAGAACGCCGGCAAAACGTAGCCAAAGAGACGCTGGAAATTTACGCGCCGCTGGCGCATCGGCTGGGCATGGGCAAGGTGCGCGGTGAGCTGGAAGATCTTTCCTTCCGCTACGTGGATTCCATTGGCTATGACCAGGTGCGGTCTGCGGTGGAGCAGCGCCGCAAGGCGGGCGAGGCTTTTCTCAATAAGATCGTCAAAATCCTGCACCAGAAGCTGCAGGAAAACGGCGTTGAAGCCAAGGTGGAGAGCCGGATCAAGCGGCTTTACAGCATCCATCAAAAACTGTTGAAGCAGCGCATCACCGTGGACCAGGTTTATGACCTGCTCGCAGTGCGCATTATTACTTCATCAGTTAAAGATTGTTACACCGCGCTGGGTGCCATCCACCAGATGTGGCGTCCGGTGCCCGGACGGATCAAAGATTTTATCGCCATGCCGCGGCCGAATCTTTACCAGTCACTGCATACCACGGTGATCACTGAAGATGGCCACCAGTTTGAAGTGCAGATCCGCACGGAAGAGATGCACAAGATGGCGGAAGAAGGCATTGCCGCGCACTGGAAATACAAAGACGGCAGCCCGGTCAGCGCCAAAGACGAACAGCGGCTGGCGTGGCTGCGGCAGGTGGTGGAGTGGCAGCAGGACGTAAAAGATCCGAGCGAATTTCTTTCCACGCTGAAAGTCGATCTCTACCCGGAAGAGGTTTACACATTTACGCCGATGGGCAAAGTGGTAATCCTGCCGCGCGATGCCGTAGCCATTGATTTTGCCTATGCCATTCACACGGAAGTTGGCCACACTTGCACGGGCGCCAAGGTAAATGGCCGCATTGTGCCGCTGCGGAACAAGCTGCGCAATGGCGACGTGGTGGAGATCATGACGCAGCCGGGGCATAATCCCAGCCGCGACTGGTTGAGTTTTGCCAAGTCAACGCGCGCGCGGAATAAGATACGCCACTGGTTGAGTATTCATCAGCGCGAGCGCGCGATTGAAATTGGCAAGAAGCTGATGGAGAAGCAGGCGCGCAAATATCGACTGGCCATGAAGGATTTCAACGAGACTGAGATGGGTAAGATTGCCCGCGAATACGGCCTCGGTGGCGGACAGGATTTGCTGGCGGGGATTGGCTACGGCAAATATTCCGCGCGGCAGGTGTTGGCCAAGTTGTCGCCAGCAATTTCAGAGCAGACACCGAACGAAGAGCCGGACAAGACCAGCACGATTGGCACAGTCATACGCCGCGTATTTGGGCAAAGCGCTGACGGCGGCGCGATCAAGGTAAAGGGCTACAACGATCTGCTGGTGTATCGCGCGCGCTGCTGCAATCCAATTCGTGGTGAGGGAATTGTTGGTTATGTGACGCGTGGCAAGGGCGTGGCTGTCCACGCGGTGAGCTGCTCCAATGTCACCAACCTTATGTATGAAGCTGACCGCCGTATTGCCGTGGAGTGGTCAAGCATACCGAGGCTGGGCAAGAGCGAGGGGCGCGCGACGTATCCGGTGAAGCTGGTGGTTTTTTGCGACGATCGCCCGGCGATGCTGAAGCAAATGACAGCCGTGATCTCTGACCATGACACCAATATTCGGACGATTGAAGCCCGTACCGCAGACTCACAGGCGACGATTGATGTGGTGATTGAGATTCAAGACGTGAAACATCTGGAACGGCTGATTCTGAGCCTGCGTAAGATTCCTGGAATACACGATGTGCAGAGGATGAATAAAGTGTGATTTTATCTCGAGCGTAAGCGAGAGAACCCTACCTTCCACAAAAAAATATTGGCCGCGAATTTACGCGAATGAACGCGAATATTTTCTGAAATCCCGAACCTGAGCGAGAGATCCCTATTGCTACTATGAACTGCGGGGTCGCAATAAGTCCGCAAAATATTCGTGCAATTCGCGGCTAAAGCTTTTAGCCCTGCGGATCGTCGAACTTATAGGGACTCCTCGCTACGCTTCGGAACTTCGGAAAAACCAAGTTTGTTTTATCCGCGCGTATCAGCGAAAATCAGCGGCGAGAACTTGCGGCGAGAATCCACGGAGGAAATTCATGAGCGGCTTCACTCGAGATGTTGTTTCCACTCCTAATGCACCTAAGGCAATTGGGCCCTATTCGCAGGCCATCAAGGCCAACGGTTTTGTGTTTATCTCCGGGCAGGTGCCGATTGATCCGGCCACCGGCAACCTGATTGAAGGCGGCATTGAGGCGCAGACAGAGCGTGTGTTGCAGAACCTTTCTGCTGTTTTGCAGGCCGCGGGCAGCAGCTGGGAGAAGGTGGTGAAGACCACGGTGTTTCTTAAGAACATGTCAGAATTCGGACAGATGAATGAGGTGTACGGAAAAGTGTGCAAGAACGCACCGCCCGCACGTTCCACGGTGGAAGTAGCTCGCCTGCCGAAGGACGTCTCGGTGGAGATTGACGTCATCGCGCTGGCGTAATCACCTGCAAGGAGGAGCGATGTCTGGAAATCCTTTTGCCGTAGCGGTTGTTTTTCTGCTGGTAGCAAGTTCTGGTTTCGCCCAAAGCAATGATGTGGCAGTAAGCTTTGGCGGGACCTTTTCGCCGGGAGTGAAGGGACAGGCAGTGTGTGAAGCGTTGCCGTCGTGCCCGACTGGCATTGTGGACCGTTCCATTGATCCGGGCTTTTCTGTGGAAGGTACGTATGCTCATCGGCTGGCAAACTTCAGGGTGGCTTCACTCCATCTTGAATTGCCGGTTTTGTTTGCGCCTTCGCGTTCGACGGGTTTGATAACTACGCCGTCCGATTTTTCATCGTTCTTTGTTACACCATCACTGAAGTTGAAGTTGTTGCCGTCATCGGGCATTTCTCCGTTTGTCTCCGTTGGAGGAGGGCTGGCGCGGTTTAAGGAAGATTCGTTTTCAAACAATAAAGGCGCTGTTCAATATGGTGGCGGAGTGGACTTCAAGACGCGGCTCCCGTTGCTGGGCTTCCGCTTTGAGGTGCGCGACTTCATGACAAGCCGCCCGGGGATTCCCGCATTCTCATCCGTCACCAGTGATCACTTGCACAATTTATTTGTGGGTGGAGGCATAACGCTGCATTTCTAGCAGGGCCTTTGCATTCGCAATCAAACATAAAATTTGGAAGCTCCCATACACGGACCGGGTTGAGTGGATGATGGTAACCATTCACCCTGTGTCCTTTCGTTACCCAACTTCATGGTGGTGCCGGGGTTTTACTGTTACGCGAGTGCTGAAATCTGCATCTCAGGATTCAGCACACAAAACTCTAGCTTGTTGCCATTTATTTCCAAGGAGCTTCCATGAAGCGCGTTTCCATCCTGTTCGTCGTACTCTGTGCGTCCACGTTTGCGTTGGCCCAAAAGGCAGACATTGCGTTCGTTGCGGGAGGATCGTTTGTCTCCAATGCCAATGTGACGGTGCTGTCTCCCTCCACGGTGGTGGACACACTCAAAACCAACAATCATCTTTTTCTGGAAGGCGCGCTCGGTGTTCGGCTCACCAATGCCAGGGTTGTTACGCTGAGTCTTGAAGTGCCGGTGGCGGGAATCCCTTCACAGAAGCTCACGCTCTCAAGCACGCCTTCTACCGTGGTGGACCATCTGTCTTCGGTGTTCATTACGCCCGGGCTGCGGCTGAAGCTGCTGCCGGTGTCTCCGATCTCGCCATGGGTGAGCGTGGGTGGCGGTTGGGCGCGCTTCTCTACCGATTCTGGTGTGAGGACGAATAAAGGCGCGGTGGAGTATGGCGGCGGACTGGACTTCAAGACCGGCTTGCCAGTATTGGGCTTCCGCGCGGAGATTCGCGACTTTGTAACGGGCGATCCTAACTTTGGGACAGCCAGTGTACTCGCCGGAGACAGCAGCGCATTCCATCGGCACAATCTGCTGGCGGGCGGCGGTATTGTGCTGCGCTTCTAAAGAAGATTTACCGCAAAGTACGCGACGGGCGCAAAGGAAGAAGGAATCCTTTGCGCCTTTGTTGTTTGTAGCTGTAGTTTGTCGTGCGGCTGGTGCTAGTCCCAGAGATTTGGCAGTCTTAACGCTTAGAGATTTCACCGCGGAGGGCGCAGAGAACGCAAAGAAAGCCTTGGCGTCTATTTCGCGTATGTAGGGTCGAGCTTACGGCAGCATCGCGATGGAGTGCTGGCTCATGCTAGAACTTATTGGCAGCTCCCTGCGCTGTCAGGCAAACAAAAGCCTCCTGCTAAGGAGGCTTTTCAATTCCTGATTAAAGCGGAAATGCCGCGCAGCTAGGACGCTTTAACTACCTTGCCGGACTTCAGGCAGGTGGTGCAGACGCGTACGCGTTTGTTGGCGCCGTTCATTACAGCGCGCACCGGACGTAGGTTCACATTCCAGCGGCGGCGGCTCACGTTATGCGCGTGGCTGATTTTGTTTCCAAATTGCGGGCCTTTGCCGCAGAGATCGCAAACTTGTGACATTTCAATGACTCCCAGATCTTTTTGACGCAGAAAGGCTTTGAGGCTTTCAGGTCGTGTGGTTAAAGGTAAATTTTACAGGAAGATAGGCGGTTTTGGCAACAGGCAGGATAAACCCTTTAACCACAAAGGACACGGAGGAACACAAAGGAAAACGCTCAAGCTTACAAGTTATTGGGAGTTAAGCGATTCCACGCGGGCTTGCGGAGGGAGATGCCGTGAAGGCTTTAGTTTTACATCTGCGTGAACGCCCAGTAGATGGCCGTAATACAGCAGTTTGGAAACACTCAGCAGTGAGAGCTTGCCGCGCAGCAATTCGCTGACTCTGGGCTGCGGAATATCAAAAAGCTTTTCCAGCTGGCGTGGAGTGATTTTTTTCTTTTGGATGAGCTTGAGGATGTCTTGATGCAGATCGGCTTTCAGCTTGAGTTCCAGGCGGTCTTGTTCGCTCATGTTCAGCTCGTTAAGAACGCTTCCCCTGGTTCGATGAGCGACCAGCTTGGTGCTTTTCTTTTGTGCGGTGCTCTTCATTGAGCCGTTTGAGCCTCTCCTGGGCAACTTTTATATCTTTCTGCTCGGTCTGCGCTGTCCGTTTTTCGAAACAGTGCAGAACGTAAATTACGCCTGCAATCTTCTTCAAGTAGAACACACGGTACCAAGCGCGCTCATCCTGATCACGCAATTCATAAACGCCGGAACCTACGGTCCGCATGGGCTTGCTGTCAGCAGGCATTTGGCCGCGCTGAACCTGTTCGAGTGCGTAGCCCAAATCTCCCTGCAT
>DASXZE010000393.1:0-7495 GCA_036502105.1 Candidatus Angelobacter sp.
GAAGCAACAACGCAGAAGGGACGGCGCGAGCCCGTCCTTTTCTGCTTTCAGTTTGATATTTTTTATTGCTGGGAGAATTGTTTGCGCAGCGTTTCCGGGCTTGTGCCTTGTTCGCGCATCTTGCGCAGACTCAGGGCATGGTGCCGCTTGGCCAGCCGGACCCCGTTTTCATCGCGCAGCAAAGGACAGTGGAAATAATCTGGCACGGAATATCCCAGCGCGCGGATGAGCAGCAACTGTCTTGCTGTGCTCTTCAACAAGTCTTCACCGCGGACTACTTCGGTGATTCGCATGGCAGCGTCATCAACCACTACGGCAAGTTGATATGCAGGAATGTCATCGCGCCGCCACAGCAGAAAATCAGAGAAATCCCGGCCGGCTACAAATTGCTGCGGGCCAAAATATCCGTCAATGAAAGAGATGACTTCACCATCCGGAACTCTGAACCGCCAGCTTACGCCCGCGGGAGAATCATAGTGAGCGGCAGTTGTGATTTTCTGGCGGCATGTGCCGGGGTAGGGAACTTCGTCATCCGCTTCCTGCAATGCCGCTCCATGCAATGGTTCATGCGGCGCGGAGAGTGCGCGCTCCAGGTCCTTGCGCGAACAGGTGCAGGGATAGATAGTGCCGGAGTGGCGCAGTTTGCGCCAGGCATTGAGGTAAAAGCTGCGCCGCAGGCTTTGCGAGTACGGGGCAAATGGTCCGCCGCTGCCAGGCTGGGGTGTGAGGTCAGGGCCTTCGTCCCAATCGAGGCCCAGCCAATGGAGGTCTTGATACATGGCGCTGACGAATTGATGCTGGCAGCGCTGGTAGTCGAGGTCTTCATTGCGGAAGACAAGTTTGCCTCGCGCAGTGCGGGCGCGCTGCCACGCTAAGAAAAAGGTGCGCGCGTGCCCCAAGTGGAGAAGTCCGGTGGGAGAAGGCGCGAGCCGCCCGCGATATTGGCTCACTGGCGGCTCCGGCAAAGAAGGCTCCTGCTATTTCGGTTGAATAACAACCAGATCAGGCGGCGCTGCTGAACCATCGGACTTAAGAAAGCTCGTTGGAATCTGCACCTCATCCGCGCCGCTCACCAGGTTGATGCGGTCCACTGTGTTTGTGCCTGCCACTCCCACCCACAGAGTGTTTCCATCCGGCGTAAGAGCACCGGTCAAGGGCCCTGTTGCGCCCGCAGGAAGGTTGATATTGGAGGGACCGCTGGTTCCGGGAACAGCGCCTAACACCTTCGGAATGCCCACCGGTAGAGCGATGATATGTGTATCGTGCGTGGCTACCAGCAACTGGCGGGCGGCGAATGCTCCCACTCCAAAATCAACGAACTGGTTGCTGTAGCTGACATTTTGCTGGCAATTGGCGGCTGAAATGGTGACCGGAGTCGCCAGCGCGGAAGTGGCAACGGTTTCAATATCCACGCCGGTTGCTTCCAGTGCCACAATCTGGTTCTGATCTCTTGGCGTACCTACAAGCTGGATTGTGGTGGCGTCATGCACGGGCGGATTGGTGAGCTGCTTGACATTGTTGCAGGTAGCAATTGTTTCCAGGCCCGCGGAGTTTGCCACGTAAACAAACGGCCCAGAGGGAAGCGTGGTTACATCCGTGCTGACGCCGCCAATATTTGTGGTCACCTGCGTGAGCGTGGTGGCGACAACAGCGACATTGCCATTGCTTCCCACCCCATAAATTTTGAACCCATCATCGTCAAAATTTGCGGCAACAATGCCAGGGACAATAAAGGTGGTAATGGTGTTTGCAGTCTGGTCAAAAAGCCATAAACGCTGTTCTGATGGAAATGGGTCAATCGGCTGGCCGGTAGTAGGATCATTGGCGGAGTTGGAGATAATGGCGCGGGTGCCGTCGTTCGATACGGCCAGCACTTTGCCAACCGGCACAGGAGAGACCAGAAGGACGGTGTTGGCGGATGTGCTGAGGATCACCAATCCGTTATTGGTCCCGATAAAAGCTTGGGCTCCAGTCCTATCAAACACAATTGAGTTCGGCACAGCGGGGAGATCAATCGCAGTCCCAGCCGTTGGAGGGGTCTTGCTGAGGTCAATCGGTATCAGAGGAATGGCATTGCCTGCGGGCGGAGAAAATGAGCTGGCAGCGTACACAAAAGTGCTGACCGGGCTATCGCCATTTACAAAAACACTGAACAGATTGCTGTAGATGGGTGTGTTAATTCCGTTGCCGCACGAGGGAGGCGCACACGACGCGATGATTCCAGCGCCGCCGGAGGATTGCGCCGTTAAGGTTTCTCCGGTTACCGAAACTATTTCCGGGTTGTTGCTCACCAGAGTGATGGCCATGGAATTGGCGGTGACGACGCCATTTTCGTCAATGATGTCAGTTTGCAGCACCTGGGTATTGGTGAGATTGAGAGTTGCAGTAAAATTAAACTGACCGTTCTGGTCACCCGCCTGATGCAGCAAAATCACCACAGGCATGCAGGTCTTAAAAAACTGGGCCGGCGATGTGGTTGTGCCAATGCTGGCAACCACGCCGGTTATCCCTGCGGTGCGCGCTGTAGCCAGGCCGTTGGCATCAACCGAAGCGACTGTGGCGTCCGAGACGGTCCATCCAAAACTTCCTATCTGCCCGGTAATCTCATTGCCGTTATGGAAGGCATGGGCCACGAACTGGTGTGTGCGGGAAATGGAGAAACATCCGCCCACCGGGTCAACGCTCACGGAAGTAATAGAAGGGTGAACCGACACAATGACTGGCGCGCTGGTAATGCCGCCGGCGGTCACCGTAATTGTGGTTGTTCCTGAGATGGGATTGTTCGACGCGTCATTGCCGTTGCAGACCACGAAGATGGAATCCCATACGCCCGCGCACACCTGGCCCGCGGGGGAAACTGTGGCAATACTGGTATTCGATGAGTTGAAGGTAAAAACCGTATTGACACTGGTATTGGCGGAATTCACGGCCCCAGGGGTGATTGTGACAACATCTCCAGCATTCATTGAGAGGTTGGACGGAGTGACACTCACGACGGCCACGACATTGGCGGTGGAAGATGAGCCCCCGCCGCAACCTGCGGCCAATGATAAGAAGAGAGTAGCCAGAATTGCCAGTGGACCAGCAATCGGCGAACCAGCAAGATGACGGCGGCCGGGCCCGAATCCCCGCGTTGCGATAAACAATTGAGTGCGCATAAGTATAAGAAGAGTGTTCAGTGTAGATTCTTGCGGAGATTTCTTCAACTTTGAGGGTGGATGCAGGGACGAAATGAACAAAAATCAGGGAGATTCAGGGTTGATCGGAGGGAACCCGGAGGAGCAAAAGCAGCGCGGAGGCATTTTTAATCCTGGGGTTACTGGGTTGGTTCCGTGTATCTTTAGGGGGTGTCTGGGCGACTAACAGGCAATGTTGACGAGATAAGTTGCAATTGTTATATTAAAAAGGTTCCGCGAGTCCAATTTAAGTTGCCTGTAGTGAGCTGTGAATAGTTTTATGCCCGAGGATTTCGATCCGTTAACAGGGCTACCTCGCTGAAATGGTCCGCGCTACCTTCCCCACGGAAGGGTATGTGGATCAAGAGAACGAAACGGAGTGCCCCCTTTAAGGCTCGGTGCCACCGTCGTTTCTCAATCACAGATAGGTTTTTCAATAGTTTCCGCCGTTGAGGCGGATTTATGGCTGCATGCGTCGCAGCCAGTCTCGTAAATACGGGATATTGAACAGGATAGGCGCGTGTGCGCCGCAATTTGCCTGTACGCCACAAAATTGAATAGCGCGGGTAATGTGCGAGAGCACAGTCCTGCGCAAGTAAAAGGGCGGTTTACCGCGAAGCTCTGAAATATGCGGGTGAGGGCGAAGAGAGCGCTATCCCGCGCGAACGCAGCACGAGGGCAGAGCGGTTTACCGCGGAGCCCTGAAATATGCGGGTGAGGGCGAAGAGAGCGCTATCCCGCGCGAACGTAGCACGAGGGCAGAGCGGTTTACCGCGAAGCTCTGAAATATGCGGGTGAGGGCGAAGAGAGCGCTATCCCGCGCGAACGCAGCACGAGGGCAGAGCGGTTTACCGCGGAGCCCTGAATAGAAGAAGAGGATATTTAAGTGCCGACATTCAATCAGTTGGTCCGCAAAGGAAGAACGGCGCCGAATTACAAGACGGCCAGCCCGGCCCTGCAGGCATCACCGCAGCGTCGCGGCGTTTGTACGCGCGTGTATACGCAGACGCCTAAAAAGCCGAACTCGGCATTGCGCAAGGTAGCTCGCGTGCGCCTGACAAACGGGATTGAAGTCACCACGTATATCCCAGGCGTTGGCCACAACCTGCAGGAGCACTCGATTGTGCTGATCCGCGGCGGCCGTGTAAAAGATCTGCCGGGCGTGCGCTATCACGTTGTGCGCGGCACGCTGGATGCAACCGGTGTGGCCAACCGCAAGCAGAGCCGCTCAAAGTACGGAGCCAAAAGGCCGAAGTAGCGGAGGCCGAAGTAAGCAGGACAAGTTTAAGTTTTGCGATCAGACGATCGCGCGAGGAATAAGGATTTATGCCACGTAAAGGACACGTTCCGAAAAGGGATCCAATCGCGGACCCGATTTACAGCTCAACGCTGGTGACCAAGTTCGTCAATACGATGATGTATGGCGGCAAGAAGTCGACGGCGCAGGGAATTTTCTACAAGTGCATGGATAACCTGCAGGCCAAGGGCGGCGATGAAGCCCTGAAGCTGTTCAAAAAGGCCGTAGAAAATGCCAAGCCGATGCTGGAAGTGAAGACCCGCCGCGTGGGCGGAGCAAACTACCAGGTCCCGGTGGAAGTGAATCCAGACCGGCGCACATCGCTGGCGATTCGCTGGCTGGTGAGTTATGCGCGCGAGCGCGGCGAAAAAGGCATGGTCGATAAATTGACCAATGAATTGCTGGATGCGGCCAACGGCCGTGGTGCGGCAATCAAGAAGAAAGAAGACGTTCACCGCATGGCTGAAGCAAACAAGGCGTTTGCTCACTACAGGTGGTAAGAGAAGCGGTATTTAGTAATGAGTTTTTAGTAGTTGGCTAAGGCGGTTGTAATAGCTGCCTTTGCTAAAAAGCTTAAGAGCCAAGAGCTGAAGGCCAAAAGCTGAGAGCCAAAGGCCAGAACACAAGAATACTTTTTAAGTATTCAGGAAAAATCAGGGAACACACCGTGCCAAGACAAGCACCATTAGAACGCTGCCGCAACATCGGGATCATGGCCCACATTGATGCCGGCAAAACCACTACGACTGAACGCGTCCTGTTCTACACGGGCATTACGCACCGTATTGGTGAAGTGCATGAAGGCACTGCCACCATGGACTGGATGGAGCAGGAGCAGGAGCGCGGCATTACGATTACCTCCGCCGCCACGACCTGCACCTGGCGCGACATTCGCATCAATATTATTGATACACCCGGCCACGTGGATTTTACCGCTGAAGTGGAGCGCTCACTGCGCGTGCTGGATGGCGCCTGCGCCGTGTTTGACGCCGTGCATGGCGTGGAGCCGCAATCTGAAACTGTGTGGCGCCAGGCTGATAAATACTCTGTTCCGCGTATTTGCTTCATTAATAAGATGGACAAGATGGGTGCCGATTTTGAGCATGCCGTCGATACGATCCGCAAGCGCCTCAATGCCCGCCCGGTAGCCATCCAGATTCCCATTGGACAAGAAGCAGCTTTTAAGGGCGTCATTGACTTGGTCGAAATGAAAGCCATCTACTGGCGCGATGAAACCATGGGCGCAAAGTATGAAGTGGAAGAAATTCCAGCTGAACTGAAGAAAAAAGCGGAAGCATTCCATGCCCAGTTGGTTGAGTCGGTCGCGGAAAATGATGACGACCTGCTGCACAAATTTCTGGAAGGCGAGACTATCTCCGCCGAAGAAATTCGCAAGTCGCTGCGCAAGAGCACGATCGCGCTGAAGCTGTTCCCGGTCCTCTGCGGAACTGCTTTTAAGAATAAAGGCGTACAGACTTTGCTGGACGCGGTGGTGGATTATCTGCCCTCGCCGCTCGATATTCCTTCGACCAAGGGACACGATCCTGACCATCGGGAAATAGTGCTGGAGCGCAAGCCTGCGGATAATGAGCCTTTCTCTGGGCTGGCTTTCAAGATCATGGCGGACTCGTTCGTTGGCCAGCTGGTTTTCGTGCGCGTCTATTCCGGTCACTTGAAGACCGGCGATGGCGTACTCAATACCACCAAAGGCAAGACAGAGCGCATTGGCCGTCTCTTGAAGATGCACGCCAACAAGCGCGAAGAAATCAGCGAAATTTATGCTGGCGATATTTGCGCCTGCGTAGGCTTGAAGAACGTTACGACCGGCGACACGATCTGCTCAGAAAAATCGCCAATCCTGCTGGAGTCGATTACGTTCGCCGCGCCGGTCATCTCGGTTGCGGTTGAGCCGAAGACGAAGAGCGATCAGGAAAAGATGGGCGTCGCATTGGGCCGCCTGGCACAGGAAGATCCCACGTTCAAGGTTGCGACCGATCCGGATTCAGGTCAGACCATTATTAGCGGTATGGGCGAGTTGCATCTGGAAATCATCATTGACCGCATGATGCGCGAATACAAAGTGGAAGCCAATGTGGGTAAACCGCAGGTGGCGTACCGCGAGACGATTCGCAAGCATTCAGAAGCGGAAGGCAAATACATCCGCCAGACCGGTGGTTCGGGTCACTACGGCCACGTGAAGCTGCGTGTCGATCCCAATGAGATGGGCAAGGGTTTTGAGTTCGTCAATGAGATCAAGAGCGGATCGGTGCCGCGCGAATTCTTCAAGCCCATTGAACAGGGCGTGAAGCAGGCCATGGAAGGCGGCATTCTGGCCGGCTATGAAATGGTTGATATCAAGGTCACACTGTATGACGGCAGTTATCACGAAGTGGATTCCGACGAAATGGCATTCAAGATCGCGGCTTCCATGGGCTTTAAGGAAGCAGCGCGCAAGGCCGCGCCGGTTCTGCTGGAGCCGATCATGTCAGTAGAGGTACTGGTTCCGGAAGATTTCATGGGTGTCATTATCGGCGACCTGAATTCCCGCCGCGGCCGCATTGAAGGCATTGAACATCGTGCAGGTTCGCAGGTGATTAAGTCGCTGGTTCCACTGGCGGAGATGTTTGGATACGCCACGAACATGCGTTCAAACACCCAGGGCCGCGCGACTTTCTCCATGCACTTTGCGCACTATGACGAAGCGCCGCGCGCCGTGACGGAAGAGATTGTGGCCAAGGTGCAGGGCAAGCCGGCGGCAAGATAAGTTCGGCTAGCTTATATAAAGTTTGCAGCATTAACGGAACGGGAAACGCGCTTGAGCGCGTTCTGGTTCAACAAAGGTTAGGAGCTTCAGGCAATGGCAAAGGAAAAATTTGACCGCAGTAAGCCGCACGTAAACGTAGGAACCATTGGGCATATCGATCACGGGAAGACGACGCTGACGGCGGCGATCACGAAGGTTCTGTCCAAGCATAATCCGAAGATCAAGTTCCGCGATTTTGCGTCGATCGACAACGCGCCG
>DASXZE010000394.1:0-5481 GCA_036502105.1 Candidatus Angelobacter sp.
CGAATTTGTTTATTACAAGAACCACTGGGAACCGCTCAACCTGCTGATGCCCAAGATCCAGTCCGGCGAAATCATGCCATCACAGTTGCAGCATCAGTTTGGCGCGTTTAACCTTTTTGGTTTTCTCGCCATCATGGTGGCAACGCTGATTCTTGTGATCGGCATTAAGGAATCAGCCAATTTCAACACGGCTATTGTCTATATAAAAGTCTGCGTGCTCATTGTGTTTGTGTGCGTCGGCGGCTATTACCTGCTGCACCATCCGGAATTGATGAAAGCCAACTGGCACCCTTTCATGCCGCCCAACACCGGCGTGAGCGGCAAGTATGGATGGTCCGGCGTAAGCCGCGGCGCAGCGGTAATCTTCTTTGCCTATATCGGCTTTGACGCCGTCTCCACCGCCGCACAGGAAGCCAAGAATCCCGCGCGTGATATGCCCATCGGTATTCTCGGTTCGCTAGTGGTCTGCACCATTCTCTATATTCTTGTGGTCGGCGTTCTCTGCGGACTGGTGAATTACAAATTCCTCGACGTGCGTGACGCGCTGGCCGTAGGCATCGACAAGACCGGCGTGGGCTGGGGTAGCCTGATGGTAAAAATCGGCGCTCTCATGGGCTTGAGCAGCACAATTGTCGTCATGCTGCTGGGGCAATCGCGCGTCTTCTTTTCTATGTCGCGTGACGGGTTGTTGCCGAAAACGTTTAGCACCGTTCATCCCAAGTTCCGCACGCCCTGGATTTCCACCCTGATGGTGGGAACATGCGTGGCTTTTCTGGCTGCATCTCTGCCCATTAATCTGCTGGGTGACATGGTGAATATTGGCACGCTGCTGGCCTTCGTCATCGTATGCGCCGGCGTGTGGATCGTCCGCCGCACCAATCCCAATCTTGTCCGCCCCTTCCGGACGCCCATGGTGCCGCTGGTCCCGATTCTTGGAATTATTATTTCCGGCTACCTCATGGCGAACCTTCCCTGGGAAACGTGGGTCCGCTTGATTGTGTGGCTGGTGATTGGCATGGCCATTTATTTTGGCTACGGCCGCAAACATAGCCGCGTGCAGAAGGCGAATCAGTAATCAGGAAGGGCTTGCTCCATAAAGCAGGAGCATTGCTTCCATGAAAGTGATGCTCCATTCACGCGCTCTGCCTTGCTCCGCATGGTCTACAATCTTTTTAGCCTTATGAAGATTGTTACCGCACAAGAGATGCGCGCCATTGATCGCGCAACCACTGAGAAATACGGCGTGCCGTCACTCACCCTGATGGAAAACGCCGGTGCAGCCGTGGCCGAGTTTGCGCAAAAACATTTTAAATTCGACTCTGTCTGCGTGGTGTGTGGCAAAGGCAACAACGGCGGCGATGGCTTTGTGGCTGCCCGCAAGCTGCGCGAAGCAGGTAAAAAAGTGTCTGTCATTGTATTGATTAGAGATCTGGATGATTTACGCGGCGATGCGGCAGAGATGTTCAAGAAGCTGCCGGTTCCAGTGTTCTGTATTCCCGCAGAAAAATATCTGGACGTTCCCAAAATTCAGGAAGCATTCGAGTCTGATCTCATCATCGACGCCGTTCTCGGTACAGGATTCAAGCCGCCGCTAAAAAGCTTTATTCAAGAGGTAATCGCTCGTATCAACCAGGCGCGGGGTTTCGTGCTGGCTGTCGATATTCCTTCCGGGATTGATTCCGACCTGGCTGAGCCGCCGGAGCACGATGCAATTTACGTTCGTGCTGATGGAATCATCTCCTTCACTGCTCTCAAGCCGGCGCTGGTATTCAGCAATCTCACTGACGGGCCGGTGGCCATCGCCTCCATTGGATCGCCTGAAAGTGTGATTTCAGCGCACAGCCGCATGAGCGAACATGTGCTTACCATCCGGGACGTGTATGCCATATCTCCTCCGCGGTCGGCGGATTCGCACAAAGGCGATTTTGGCCATGTGCTAGTTATCGGCGGTTCCGTCGGTAAGTCTGGCGCTGCGGCCATGGCAGGGCTTGCTGCTCTGCGCGCCGGTGCGGGGCTGGTAACCGTGGCATCGCCAAAATCCGTGCAGCCTTTGATTGCCGCTTACGCTCCGGAATTGATGACGGTCCCACTGCCTGAAACTGAGGAAGGAACCATTTCACTACTGGCATTGGCTGAGCGTGAGAAGTTATTGCACGGAAAATCTGTGGTAGTGATTGGCCCGGGCATTTCCCGCAACGAGGAAACCGCGGAGTTCGTGCGCGATTTAGTAAGCGTGTGCTCCGCTTCCATGGTCATTGACGCGGATGGCTTGAATGCGTTTGAAGGAGTAAGCCAGGAACTGCTGCCAGATAGTGAAGTAGGGCGCTTCTCCGTGCGCGTTCTCACGCCTCATCCGGGAGAAATGTCCACGCTCACCGGAGTTCCCACGGGCCAGGTGCAAACAAACCGCATTGGTCTGGCCAGAAAAACCGCAGCGGAGACGCAAACCTGGCTGGTTCTGAAAGGCCACCGGACCGTAATTGCCGATCCTTACGGCCATACGTGGATCAACACCACGGGCAATCCTGGCATGGCCAAAGGCGGATCAGGAGATGTGTTGTCCGGGATTACCGCTGGAATTCTGGCCCAGTTTAAGCAAATGGAATATAACGATGACCAGATGCTTTCAGAGCTGGAAGCAGACCCTGACATAGAGCTTTCGCCCACGTCCATTTTTCGCTGGATATCGGTCAACGATTCTGAAGCCGCAAAAATAAAAAGCCTGCGCGCGGAGTATTGGAAAACAAGAGATATTCATTTGCTAAGCGAACTGCGCGGGATCATGGATGAAAAACTGAAGCAAACCATCAAGCTCCTCGCTTCACTCTACGTCGCAAAAGCTGTGTACATACACGGCCTTGCCGGGGATATCGCGGCAGCAACTTTCGGCCAGCAGTCAATGATTGCCACAGATATCATCAAGTCCCTGGGCGAAGCCTTTGCTGTTTGCCAACATGAAGCCATGAGCAAGTTTTCTTACATTCAACGATGAAAACCTTCCAAACCCATTCCGCCGAACAAACCACCGAACTCGGCCGCCAGATTGCCGCAGAGCTCAAGCCCGGCAGCATTGTGCTCTTGCGCGGCGACCTCGGTGCAGGGAAGACCACGCTGGTCAAAGGCATTGCCGAAGGCTTTCAAGCGGCCAAGGCCGATGACGTTACCAGCCCGACGTTTACGCTCATCCACGAATACCGTGGCCCAGTAGTGGCGCTCTTTCACATCGATCTTTACCGCATCGATACGCAGCGCGAGCTCGATACTCTCGCGCTTGACGATCTAATGACTCCGCAAAGCATCCTGCTGATTGAGTGGGGAGAAAAGTTTGAACGCTTTGCCAAAGAGCGCGATGTGGAGATTGCGATTGAGCACGGAGGCGCGGACGAGCGTACTCTTTTTCTAAAATCCCGAGCATAGCGAGGGATCCCTATTCGCAGCGCGGAACTATAAGGAGAGTTAGCTGCGAGTAATACAAAACTCACTAAATAATTCTAATTCACGTTTATTTGGTTTGGCACGCGACCGGCGCTTAGACCAAGGGACCGTCCGAGCCGCGGCGAAGCGGCGCACGCCTGAACGGAGCGAAGTGGATATAATGGCGCGGAACGCAACCGTGTATGCGGGTGGGCCAAGGGAAGATTTGGGATGAGAATTCCGCCGAAAACCAGTAAAATTGCTTATTAACGTTTCGCGCTAGGTGTATTCGCATTCTCCGGAACTGACACTATCAATGCAAACGTTGGCGCGCTGGTGGATACATCATCCGGAGTCTGGAACGGCGCCAGCAACAGTGCTCCTTTTGTGGATGCAGGGTCTGTCCAGACAGTTACTCTTCCGAAAGGAGCCGTTCTGCGCGGTGTAGTAGAGGATGATGGATTGCCGGTTGGTGGCGCCCTAACCAGCGCGTGACAACAGGTAAGCGGTCCGGCGTCGGCAGTATTCAGCAGCCCGACCTCCGCTGAAACGAATGTCAGCTTCACGGCAGCCGGCACGTATGTATTGCAGTTGACCGCGTCTGATTCAGCTCTAAGTTCATCCGCCAATGTCACCATTACAGTGCTGGTGCATCCCACGAATCAGGCGCCAGTCGTGAGCGCGGGATCCAATGTCACGCTTGACTTTGTGAAAAACGCCTCTGGGCTTGTTCACCTGATCGGTACGGCGTCGGATGATGGAATTCCTGCCCGGCAAAACTTGTTACGCAGTGGACTGTTGTAAGCGGACCCAAACCGGTTCTCTTCAGCAGCCCAACAGCGCTGGCAACCGACGCAACTTTTACCTGTTCCGGCGCTGCCGACACCTACGTCCTTCGTCTCACGGCAGACGATTCTGAACTCAAGACTACATCGGACATTACCGTCACTTTGATTCCATCGAATACTCCGCCGCAGGTGAACATAGCGTCCTCAGTCTCGACTATCACGCTGCCAACAAACTCGGTTTCATTTACACCCATCGTAACGGACGATGGATTGCCCACTGGGGTGCCGCTCACCTTTCAATGGTCAATGACATTTGGCGCTTCGCCGGTTGTGTTCTCCGCTCCAACTTCCAGGAACACCAGCGTTACTTTTTCCGCCGCCGGTATTTACAACCTGGCGCTTGCGGTAAGCGATTCTGAGTTCACCAGCACTTCGAGCGTTCAGATCACGGTAAATCCGGCTAATGCTGCTCCGGTGGTATCCGTTCCATCCTCGGCCGCAGTCACCCTGCCTGGCACACTTACTATTCATGCCTCCGCCACCGATGACGCCAATCCTCCGGGATCAATCCTGGCGTTTCAATGGTCACAACAATCCGGTCCAGCGCCGGTTGTCTTCAGCGCACCAACAGCTCTTAATACAACGGTCACATTTTCTCAGGCAGGAAGCTATTTGCTCAGCCTGACTGCAAATGACAGTCAACTGACCGGCACCGGACTTATCTCTGTCGCGGTAAATCCTGCAAACCAGGCTCCAGTCGTTTTTCCAGGACCAGATCAAACGCTGGCTCTTCCGGCAAATACTCTTACCCTTGCTGGAACTGTTACAGATGATGGTCTTCCAGCGGGAGTGCCTCTTAACATTCAGTGGAGTGCGATCAGCGGTCCAGCGCCGGTCACCTTCAGCGCCCCTGCCAGTGCAACCACAGTTGCGACTTTCACCACGGCAGGAAATTACGTATTGCAGCTCTCCGCCAGCGGATCCATTGGGTAACAAAACGACCTACGGCCAGGGCCTCCCAGCCCGGGTCTTCCTCAATGCCAGCATAAAAGATGACGGATTGCCAGTTGGGAAACCAGTCACTTCCACCTGGACACAGATCAGCGGTCCCGCTGCAGCTGCCATCATTTCGCCCACCAGCGCGCAAACTTTCACAAATTTCACGGTATCCGGCGTATATGTCCTGCAAATTACCGCGAGCGATACTGCTGGGCGGCTGTGTCATACGAGTAGGTGGTGGCTTTTTGCGATGCATCCAGAGACGTACTTAGACGTCCTC
>DASXZE010000395.1:0-6575 GCA_036502105.1 Candidatus Angelobacter sp.
GATAGTTGCATAGACTACCCTATAGCAAAGGTTGCCCACAGATAATTCGCCTCCTTGATCTATCAAGCTACTTATATACAATCGCCAAACCAATCTTCATAAATCACAACTGGCAACATTGTTGTTTCAAGTGTCCAATGAGTATCTGCCTAGGAGATGCTGATATGAAGCAACATTGGATCAGTAGTTCTGTTGTAGTCGGGGCCCTTCTGCTGGCCGCACCCGCAATACTTTTTGCGCGCGACCCAAAAATACAAAACCGTTGCCGGGACATGAAAGCCGATCTCGATAACCAGGTAAACAGCCTGCACAAAAACCAGGACAACGATCTGGCCCAATGCCGCCAGACCAACGGCAAAAACGCTGACGCCTGCCGCGACCTGAAAAAACAACAGCAACTTGAACTCAACCAGATGCGCGGCTACCGGCAATCTGAACTAAACAGCTGCGACCCTCACGCAAATCTTGGCGCGATTCGATCGCAGCACAATGGTTCGTCTGACGACCCGGGCTATCAGAACAACGTCTACCAGAACAACGCAAACAATCCTTATCCGCATAACAAGTATCCAGAGAAACCTTACAAGCCAAAGTATCCAAAGGATCCGACAAAAAATCCGCCAGTCGGTTACAAGCCGCCGAAAGATCCGGGCGGTGGAAATCGGCCTTCACCCGAGAGAGGCAGCGCCAGCAATTCTGGCTCTTCCAACCACAACTCTGGCCGCAGCTCTGGTTCTTCGTCTAGCTCAGGTGGCAGCTCTGGATCGTCCGGCAGTTCGCGCTCGTCATCAGGCTCCAGCTATTCTGGATCGTCAAGTTCTGGGTCATCAGGTTCCTCATCCTCCGGCTCACACTCTTCATCGTCAGGATCAAGCTCATCGAGTTCGGGTTCATCCAGTTCAAGCAGCGGCTCCTCTGGCGGTTCCCGGCCAAGATAGAATCTACTTACAACATTCGGGCAGGCGATTGCTGTCTGCCCGATTCAACATTTCAGCACTCACGCCTGCTTTATAATTTCCCTGTGCAAAGCGAAGACATCCTCAGCAAACAGCCGCCTGTAGCCGACCTGCGTTTCCCTTATGGCCAGGACCCAAATCAATTTGTTGACGTGCGCCTGCCTGAAGGCAAAGGGCCACATCCTGTGGTCTTCTTCATACACGGCGGCTACTGGCGCGCTCAATACGACCTTGTCTATGCGGGACATCTTTGCGCTGCGCTCAAAAAAATTGGCATTGCCACCTGGAACGTTGAATACCGGCGCGTGGGCAACCCCGGCGGCGGCTGGCCCGGAACCTTTGAGGACATCCGCAGCGCTTACCGTGCCCTGCATTCGCATAAAAATGACTCCCTCGCCAAACTTGATCTCAAGCGGCTTTGCGTCTCTGGCCACTCCGCTGGCGGACACCTTGCTATGTGTCTCGCCGCATTTGAAAATTCCGTAACTCGCGTGCTCTCGCTGGCCGGCGTGCTTGACCTGCGCCGCGCCTGGGAGCTGCACCTGAGCAATGACGCAACTGCAGCTTTCCTTGGCGGCTCGCCCACTGAAGTTCCAGACCACTATCGTGAAGCCTCACCGGCTGAGCGTTCGATTCCGCAAGCCCAGCAAAAGCTGATTCACGGCAACGCTGACGATTCCGTTCCCTATGAAATCAGCCAAAGTTACGCAGCCAAAAAGAAAGCTGCCGGAGAACACGTTGAGCTCATCACCCTGCCCGGCGTCGGACACTTTGAAATCGTCGATCCCGGCTCCAGTGTCTGGAAGCAGGTAGAAAACACGTTCGTCACGTTAACGCGATCCTAACCAAGCCGCTTTCCGCGCGAGGGGGATAAATGAATCCTGACAATGGCATCATCAGCAAAGCAACCACACACTCCGTGGATGAAACCGTGGAAAAGATCAAAGCGCTTCTGCAAGCCAAAAGCGTAAAGCTTTTTACCGTGATCGACCACAGCGGAGAAGCCGCTGCAGCCGGCCTGAACATGCCGCCCACCAAGCTGCTGATCTTCGGCAACCCCAAAGGCGGCACACCGCTCATGCTGGCCGCGCCAACTGTAGCCATTGATCTTCCGCTGAAACTTCTGGTCTGGGAAGATGCACAAGGCAGCCGCTGGATCTCTTACAACAGTCCGCAATATCTCAAGCAACGCCACGGACTGCCGGATGATCTGCTTAAAAACATTGCCGTGATTGAGGCCATGGCAGAAGCTGCGGCGTAATTTTCCGCCGCGTACCTATTAAGCCGGACTTGCAGCGTTATTTGCCTTCTTCAAATCAATCACAGCCGCAATCGCGGAAAACAAAGTAATAAAAGTGATAATGCCCAGCGATATCACGCAGTAAATACACCACACTTCCAGAACGTCTTTTTCAATGTGCGCCAGATAAAGAGAAAACAGCATGGCCACCACTGCCATGGCAGAAAGCAAACGCCACCGCTGCATGAATGCCAGCACACCCAGCAGCAGATAACCGGCAATACCCACCACTGCCACAGGAATGTTTCTGAGCCACGGCATGCTTCTGTTGGTGTCAGGTTCCAGCGCAGCATTATGGTTTGCGAGCTGATCAAGAATTCCGCCAAGCGACGCGAATGGGCTCTTATTCACCGTGCCGCAATCCCACTTCGCATTAATGGCACAGGGCGAAGCTTCCGTGCGGTAGTGCTCCCGCAAAGCCAGCGATGCGGCGATGATTCCCAGTACAGCCAACAGCGTTATCAACCATCTCATAGCTTTCCTCAAATCCTATTTTGTCGGCCTATTTCTTCAGCTTATTTCGCCGGCATACTTAATCGGCCTACTTCGTTAACCCAAACGCGCGCGACTGAAACGCTAATGATGCATCCAAATGCTCCGCCACAAATTGCCAGTCATGGCCGCCAGGATAAATATGCGCCTCATGCTCCACGTGGCGCGCAGTCAGCAGACGGTCCAGTTGGCGCGTGCCTGCATCAAAACCATAATTATCGTGGTCGCCGCAGTCAAAATAAATCTTCAGTCCTTGCAGGTTCGCAGTCCGCGCAAAAACAAACGGCGTGTTCTCTTTCCAGAATCGTTCGTTCAACGGCGAGCCAAACGCTGTGCCCAGAAAAATACCCAGCCCTGCATTCGCCGACCCATGCGGCAACTCCTCCAGCAGCGCTGGCATGTGCACTGCAACAGAAACAAACATCTTGGGATATTTAAACGCAAACCGCAACGCTCCGTATCCGCCCATGGAGACGCCGCCAATCGCCCGCCCTGCGCGATCGCCAATCAGGCGAAAGCGCCGCTCCATCTGCGGAATAAACTCGCGGACAAAGAAATCGTCGTAAAGAATGTGTCCATCGCGCGAGTTGATATAGAAAGAATTCTCCGCCTGGGGCGTGATAATCACAAACTCGCCCAGCTTCTTGTCTTCCCAGGCCTCTTCAATCGCGCTGGACGCCCCGCTGGACGCCAGAAAACTCTGGTCTCCACCCAGCCCGTGCAGAAAATAAAGGACAGGAAACTTCTTGCCCGGTTTAGCATCATAACTAGGCGGCAGCATGGCGCAATAACCAATATGCCCCGGGACGAACTTGCTCGTCATGGCTCCGCATTGCACGCGGGTAGCGGCAAAGCTGCTAAGCGAAGAAACAATCAGAATGAAGAAAGCGCAGAGTTTTAGCATTGGTAACGAAGCAATCAGTAGTCAGCACTCAGCATAGAGACATTTCTTAAAGCTTTAAAAAACTAAGAGGTAAAAAAATCTGAGAATATTTTTCCCGCGTTTCTCTCTTTCTATTTTCTTTAGTTCCTCCGCGCTCTCTGCGTACTCTGCGGTGAAATATTTAAGCTGAATGCTGATTGCTGAGTGCTGACTGCTCAAAAACTAATCGTGCCTCAGCGCCTCCACCGGATTCAGCTTCGCCGCCCGCGACGCCGGATACAATCCCGCAAACAGGCTTACAAATACAGAGAACGCCAGTGCAGCGATTACCAGCCACAGCGGCACGTACCAGAAGTTTTCCGGCTGAACATCCTGCCGCTGCAAATAGATGTTTGTCACAAGATTAATTACCTTGCCAATCATCCATCCCAGCCCGGTACCCACCGCGCCGCCCAGTAACCCCATGGTTCCCGCTTCAAAGAAAAAGATACGCTTCACATCGCCATCACTGGCGCCCAGCGCCTTCATGATCCCAATCTCGCGCCGGCGCTCCATGATAGCCATGACCAGCGTATTGATGATTCCCAGCGACGCAACCGCCAGCGCCAGGCTGCCAAAAATCCCCAGAAAGAGATCCAGAAATTTAAAGAAATTGGTAATGCCCTTTGACGCGTCAAGAATCGAAAACGTGCTGAAGCCCTGCTTCTTGATGTCTTCTTCCACCTGTGACACGGCTTTGCTCTTGGCCACGCGCACAATCAATGCAATGTAAGTCTTCGTGTCCGTTGGACGCAGCGTGCTCCACAGTTCGCCGGCCTGCACCATGTCCAGAGATTCGGCCATCGCCAGCGGTAAGAACACCGGCGTTCTGCCCTGGCGCAATCCGCGGTTGGGCTCGCTGGAAACAATGCCCACAATTTTCAGCTTCAACTGCTGCGGCACCAGATTGAAAGACTGTTGGTCCTGGCCCTGCGCGCCGTCAGCGTTGTCAACGTCGTCCGGATCAGGCTCGCCCTTCTTGGTGATCTTGCCGCTCAGCGGCGCACTCTCACCGGCTTCACGCTTGTGGTAGCGCAGCACAATATATTTGCCCAGCAGTTGGCTGGCCTGGTCTTGCGTCAGCTTTACGTCAACGCCGCGCGGCTCACGCGGCACGTCCAGCAATTCACGGCCAAAGTCACTCAGGATGATTGCTTCCTGCGCGTTCGCGGAAGAAAAGAAGCCGCCTTGAACATCGTCAAATGATTCGCTGTTGCGCGCTGACTGCGGCAGCGTTCCCACCACCGTAAAGTGGTTGCCGGTTTTGTTGCTTTCCAGTCGGATATCGCCCACCGCGCTAAAGTTCGGATAGACTTCGGCCACGTTGGGCAGCTGCTCAAAGCTGTGGCGAGCAGTGTCATCCAGGGGCTTGGCCTGACCAGTGGCTGGCGCAGCTTGCGCAAACCTTGGCCCGCGACCGTCCTGACGAGACGTGACTACCACGGTATCAAACAGCCCGGAGCGTCCCAGCTGTCGCGTCGCCAACTTTTGCAAGCCGATGCCCAGTGACAACATGGCCACCAGCGACGCCACGCCCACGCCAATGCCCAGCGTGGTGAGTGAATTGCGCAAGCCAGCTTCGCGCAGGTTGCGTCCGGCAAGTTCAACTAGATCGTAAGCTCTCACCGTATGGCTCCAATCTTTTCCACGTCGTTCTTGTCCACGTCATTTAATGACTCGCTCAACAGCTTGCCGTCGCCCAGAAACACCAGGCGGTTGGCATACCGCTCAGCCAGCGGACGCTCATGCGTGACCATGATTACCGTCATCTCCAGCGTACGGTTCAGTTCGCGGATCAGGTCCATAATTTCCGTGCCAGTCTTAGAATCCAGATTGCCAGTGGGTTCGTCTGCCAGCAAAAGCTTGGGCCGGTTGCCCAGCGCCCGCGCCAGCGCAGCCCGCTGCTGCTCGCCGCCAGACATCTCACTTGGCCGATGCTGCATACGGTCACTCAACCCGACGCGCTCCAGCGCCTCAATCACCCGCGCGCGACGCTCCCGGCGCTTCACCTCGGCAAAGCGCATGGGCAGTTCAACGTTTTCATAGAGCGTCATGGTCGGCACCAGGTTGAATGACTGGAAAACCATGCCTACTGTGTGCCGCCGATACTGCGCCAGCTGCTCTGACGACATGGTGGCAAGGTCTGAGCCTTCCACCACGATTGCGCCGGAGTCCGGACGGTCCAGCCCAGCAATCAGGTTCAGCAGCGTTGACTTGCCTGACCCAGAGGAGCCCAGCAGCGCGATAAACTCGCCGCGTCCCGCCGCCAGGCTTACGCCATCCACCGCGGGAATCAGCGTGCGCCCCATCTTGTAATGACGCACCACTGAGACCGTTCTTACCGATTCAAATTCAGTGCCGTTTGTAGCCACAGTTAAATCTCTCCAAAGACCTTCTAAAGAAGCCTTCTAATCAAATGTTACTACGCAAGTTTCCATTCTGTGCCCCCGGGCCAGCCATACACCTTAGGACGAAGGTATTCCCGGGCAGGTGTCCCGGAAACTCATTGACCCGGACTTCCGACTAAGCCCTGAGGTTACCCGGCCAACTCTTGAGAACCACACGTTGCTTTTGGCGCAATGGCACTGCTTTTTCCGCGATCATCTCATCGCAGCGCGTACCCGCATAAAACCAGGTAGTCTAATTTTTCAATTTTCAAGCTACGAATTTACTCAATTACAAATTCTTCTTACCCCCACCCCGTCATTTTTCAACTTCGATTGCAAACAAAGAACTTACGCAAATCGGCCCTTGGACCGCCCATGCACGGAGCTTGCACCGAGCTTGCACCGAGCTCGCACGGCCCCTGCGCCGCCCTTGGGCCGTCCTTGCGCCGTCCAGTCAGGCAGAGGGTCGCTAACCCTAAAAACACAAAACGCAACGGTTTCCCCGTTGCGTCAAAAAA
>DASXZE010000396.1:0-9864 GCA_036502105.1 Candidatus Angelobacter sp.
ATAAACGCTCCACAGCGGAATATGCGCGAACACCACGATAGGCGTGCTTTTGGAAAGATGCTTCACGTCTTTTTTCAACCATTCCAGTTGCTCGGTGCCCAGGCTGCCCAGGCCGCCGGCTTTCAGGTTCATTACGTTCACCAGCCCGATAAAGTGAACGCCTTTTTGATCAAAGCTGTACCAGCCTGAGCCTTTGGCATTTTTGCCGTAGCGTTCCAGGTATTGTTTGCCGTCGTCGCCAATCACATCGTGCTCGCCGGGAACGTAGAAAACATCTTTGGCGCTGGCGCCTTTCAGAAGTTGGTCCACGCCATCAAACTCTTCCGGCTTTGAAAGATGTGTGATGTCGCCGGTATGCAGAATGAAGCTGGGCTGAGTGGGCAGAGCGTTGATCTTGTCGATGGCTGCCTTCAACGTCCCCACTACATCGGTGTTTGCCGGCTTGTTAAAGCCCATGTGGCTGTCACTAATCTGCACAAAACTAAAATCGCCCTTGAGCTGTTTTTCCTTGAAGTCGGTGACTCCGCTGAGCGCGTAAGACTTGAGCACGCCGCCTTGCATCACGCAGAAAGCGCCGGTGCCGGCCCAGGCCATACACTTTAAAAAGCCGCGGCGATCAATGCCATCATGGTTGTGGTCATGCAGGATTTCGTCCTTTGGTTTGTCGGACATTCGTTCCTCCAGCGCATTTAAAAGCAGCGCGTTCTTAAGTTGGCCGCCGGGCGGCTCTGACTCAATAACTGACTTGCAGAGGGAATATTCCCGGGTGGGAAACAAAAGATTTCTTAACAATCCAGGTGGAACCTTGGCAGTTATGCTATTTAGAGTCGGAAGCCGCGCCCTTAGGCAGATGAGAATGCATCACATTTGTGAGTAAGCTGCGGCAGCAGCAATCTGGGAGAAGAAATTTGCCAGCCAGCATCCACAGAAGGCTTGTTTATACAGCGGCGTTTACGCTGCTCGCGTTGTCATGGCAAAAGCCAGCCGATGCACAAGCGGTACGTCAGCCTGTGATTGAGGCACAGACGCAAAACATGGACGCACTGCTCGACCAAAGTTATACAGCCATGTATGACCTGCGATTTAACGATGCGTTGCGCCTGGCTGAATCTGCCAAAGGCCTGGATAGTGAAGATCCAGTGCCGTGGATGACGCAGGCCTGCGCGATCCTGTTTCGTGAATTTGACCGGCTGCACATTCTTCGCAGCGAATTGTTTGGCTCCGATGACCGATTCATTGATGGCCCTGCCATGGCGTGGGATGTGCAATCGCGCAAGCAGTTTGAGTCTGCGCTGGGTGGCGCGGAAAAGCTGGCGCAAGATCGGCTGAAGCAGGTGAAGGATGATCCTAAATCGCTGTTTGCGCTCTCGCTGGTCAACGGCTTGCGTGCTGACGATGCAGCTTTGATCGCCAAGAAAAAGTTTGCCGCGCTCTCTTACACCAAATCTGCCAATGGATATGCCGAGCGGCTGCTGGCCCACTCTCCTGATTATTATGACGCTTATATTTCCACCGGGATGGGCAAGTACATTATCGGCGGCAAAGCTGCGCCGGTGCGCTGGATGCTGCGCATGGGCGGATTCAAAGGCGATCAGGAACAGGGCGTACGAGAGCTGACGCTGGTAGCTGATCATGGCCGCTATCTTCTTCCGTTTGCGCGTATTCTGCTGGCGTTTGACGATCTGCGCCATAACAACCTTGCAGACGCCCGCAAAAAACTGGAGTGGCTGCATTCGCGCTTTCCCAACAACCCGTTGTTTTTGCAGGAAATTGCCAAATTGGACCATCCATCATCCGTTGGGCCAGGCCAGCACTAACCGCGTTTCTTCAGGGTATTCTCATTTATAATGAGAGTTCCTGAGGTTTAAGTCGTAACCCAGTCATGAGCTTGCTTAGTTCACTAGCAATGCGCTCAGCTGGCTTGTGGACATACCCTTTCGTACATCGGCAAACTGAAAATGACCTGCTAGCATGCAGGTACCCTGAAAATATTCTGGAGAAACGTATTGGAACTTGGAAGCCGTAAGACTGTCATCTTGTTGATCCTGGCCATGCTGGCGCTGATACTGCGCGCGCATGCAGAGACTCCGCAGACCGCCGCAAAAACGCAATTGGTGGAAGCCAAGTTGGCCCAGTCTTACCACGCCATGTATGACCTCAAATTTCCTGAGGCCTTCAAGGCCGCTGACGAAGCCAAGGCTATCGACCAGACAGACCCGCTGCCTTATCTGGCTTCAGCCTGGATTTCATTCTTCCGCGAACTGAATCGTTTGCACATTCTCCGCAGTGACCTCTTTGCCACCGACGACAATTACAACAGCCGTGAAGTTTACGTCTGGGACGAAGCCAACAAAAAAGTTTTTGACAGCAGCCTCGACCAGGCGGAAAAACTGGCGCAAGACCGGCTGAACCACGATGGTAATGATCCCCGCGCGCTGCTGGCTCTGGCCTTTGTGAACGGCCTGCACGGCGACGAGCTGGGCGTATTCACCAAAAAAGATCTCAAGGCCATTTCCTATATCAAGTCTGCAACTACGTATGCAGAAAAGCTGCTGTCCCACTCTCCGGATTCCTACGATGCCTACGTCGCAACCGGAATGGGCAAAGTGATTGTGGGCCGCAAGTCAGCTCCGGTGCGTTGGGTACTGCGCCTGGGTGGACTGAAGGGCGACGAAGCAGAAGGCCTGAAAGAGCTCACCTTGGCCGCTGATCACGCGCATTATCTTGCGCCGTTCGCTCGCCTGCTAGTGGTGTTTGAAGATGTACGCTTCAAAAACACTGACGATGCCCGCAAACGGCTGGAAGATCTACGCCAGCAGTTTCCCAACAATCCTCTGTTCAAGGAAGAGTTAGAGAAGCTCGGCCGCACATCAGCGCAACTGACTCGCTAACGCCACAGAATCAGCGCCCTGGATTTTGCCGCTCGCTCCTTCCTGGACGAATACCACCGCATGCAGATTTTCGCGCTTCCAATCTTGTGCCAGCTTGATCGGCACCGTAGCTGCAAAGCTGCCATCGTGAAGCAGACCAAGCTGCCGCAATTCGCGGACAACCGCTGTGTGATGGAGCGTGTATCCGCCATTTTCGCCCGAGCCAACGTTGGTTGTGAGGTTGTCTTCAGTGATCGCCAGCATCACGTTGCCTGTATCGGCGTGCGTGGCTTTTACCTCGACAGAGAGTTGATCTCCGCTTACTGAAACTTTTACCGTTGCCAGCGCCGGCTGGCTGGCTGCGTGGCTGATGGCGCTATTGGCCTGGCCGCTGCTGCTGCCAACAAATTCTGTTTCGCCATCCACCACCATTTGCGGCGTGTAAGGACCATCCACTTTTAAGCTTCGCGCATATTGCTCTTGCCGCGCGCTGAAGTCAGCGGAAGAGAACCGGTCTTTCCAGCCCAGAGAATTCCAGTAGTCCACATGAAAGCCCAGCGGGATCACCTGAATATTTCTTGCGGAAAGGTCCTGCCGCAAATGCCCCAGCAACTCATCAGCCGGCGGACAGCTGGAGCAGCCTTCAGAGGTAAACAGCTCCACCACCACGGCCCTGCGAGCGGCCACCGGGCCGGTCGTTTTTGCCAGCACCGTTTTTCGTAGCACCGTTTTTCCTAGTCCCATGGATGCCCCAAGAGCCAGGCTCAGTAAAATTGCCAGCGTGATAATTCGTCCCATGCTCATAAGATGATTTGATCTTTGTTTCGTTACAAACAGTATTCCGTTACAAAATCCTATTCAGCTATAGAGCGTGCTTGGCGGTTATTTCGCCGGATAAACATCAAACTCCAGCTCCAGTTCGTCTTTTACCTTGATCGACCCGCCGCCCATGGAAATGGGCTTGATGCCAAATTCTGATTGCTTCAGCCTGGTCGCGCCATGATAGTGGCTGGGTTCGCCCGTAACTTCCAGCGTGACCTCATGCTTCACGCCGTGCAGTTCCAACATTCCGGCCACCCGATAATGCTGCGGACTGGTCTGCTCAATGCGTGAAGATCTGAAGCGGATCTCTGGAAATTGTTCCTGGTCCAGAACTTTAGGCCCAAGCATGGTGTCCTGAATTTCAGCGCGATCTTTCTCTGAAATATCGGGATCAGTAACTTTCATCTCTTTCACAGCGACAGCAATCTCCGCAGTCAGCGCGGCAGGATCAACTTTTGCCTGCGCAATCGGCGCGACCACCACATGATTGTGCGCAAAGCCGGAGAAGACTCCTGACTTAAACACGCGAATGGTAATGGCCGAGCGTTGTGGTGCGCTGTCTTGTGACTGCGCAGCCGCTTGATTCCCCAGCGGCATGGTACCGAGCAATAACGTGCTAAGAGTTAAGATCGAATAAACCTTGAGCAGTCGCAAAACATCCGTCCTTTCTGGCCCGCAACTTCTATTCCTTCACCGCAATCCCCAGCGTCTTCATCTTGCGATACAGATGGCTGCGCTCCAGCCCCAGAACTTCCGCGGCGCGGGTCACGTTGCCATGATTTTCATCCAGCTTTTTCAGGATGTAATCGCGCTCATACGCGGCGCGCGCCTGGTGCAGCGTGGAAAAACCTCCGGCACTGCTACGTCCGCCTTCACGATGGATCAGCGGCGGCAAGTGCTTGCGCTCAATCTTATGCGCCGTGGGATTCATAATCACCAGCCGCTCAATCACGTTGCGCAGCTCACGCACATTGCCGGGCCATGAATAGCGCGATAGATTGTCTACGGCTTCGTCAGTAATCTCGCGGGAGCGCCGGCTGTATGCAGCGGAAAATTCTTTCAGAAAATGCCGCGAGAGCAATGGAATATCTTCTTTGCGTTCGCGTAGCGGCGGAACGTAAAACGGAATCACGTTCAGCCGGTAAAAAAGGTCTTCGCGAAAATTGCCCTTGGAAATTTCCTCTTCCAGGTCTTTATTGGTCGCGGCAATCACGCGCACATCCACCCGCAGTGACTCATCGTCGCCCACCGGAGTAAATCTCTGTTCGTCCAGTGTGCGCAGCACCTTGGATTGCGTCTTCAGGCTCATGTCGCCCACTTCATCCAGAAACAGCGTGCCTTCATTCGCCTTTTCGAACTGGCCTTCTTTGTCGCCGGCCGCGCCGGGCAGCGCGCCTTTGCGATGGCCAAACAGTTCGCTCTCAATCCAGTCTTCCGGAATCGCAGCGCAATTCACTTCCACAAAAAGTTTGTCTTTACGCAGGCTGTGCGCGTGGATGGCGTGCGCCACCAGCTCTTTGCCCGTTCCTGATTCGCCATAGATCAGCACGCGTCCGTTGGTTGGCGCCATCACGGCAATCTCATGCCGCAGGGCTTTCATGGGGATACTCTCGCCCACAATCACGCTCTTCGCCTGAAACTGTTTCTTCAGTTCAGAGTTTTCCTGCCGCAGCCTGTGTGCTTCCAGCGCGTTCTTCAGCACAATCAGCGTCCGATCCAGCGAAAGTGGCTTTTCCAGAAAATCAAATGCGCCCAGCTTGGTCGCGCGGACCGCCGTCTCAATGGTGCCGTGGCCCGAAATGATCACCACTTCCGGAGGGTCTTCCAGTTGCCGTATGCGCTCCAGCGTTTCCAGTCCGTCCATGCCCGGGAGCCAAATGTCCAGCAGCACCACTTCGCAGGTGCGCTTCTTTAGCTGTTCCAGGCAGGCTTCTCCGCTTTCCGCCAGCAGCACTTTATAGTCTTCATCTTCGAGTACGCCGCGCAGTGACTCGCGGATATCGCGCTCATCATCCACAACCAGGACACTATGCACTTTGCGACTCCGCTGCGGCCATCTCGCCCGCCAATGGCAGCTCCACTAAAAATTTTGCGCCTGCCGGTTTATTTTCTTCCACGCGAATCGACCCATGATGATCTTCAATAATGCGCCGCACAATCGCCAGTCCCAGGCCGGTGCCGCGCTTCTTGGTGGAAAAATACGGCAGAAATAGTTTTTCTTTCACTTCACGATCGATGCCGTGGCCGGTATCGGCAATCACAATTTCCAGCCCATCGCGCCCATCCAGCAGCGATGTTGAAATATGTATCTCGCGGACGCGCGAATCCTGCAGCGCTTCCGCAGCGTTATCAATCAGATTGGCCAGCGCGCGCTTGATCGCTTCCGGATCAGCCATGGCCAGCGGCAAATGGGCGTCAAGTTCCTTGGCCACGTGTATGCCATCGAGCCGGCCGTTGAACATAGCCAGCGTTCCTTCCACAATTTCATTAATGTCCGCCGGCCGCGGATGCGCCGCCGGAAAACGCGCCAGCGAAGAAAATTCGTCGACCAGGGAGCGCACCGTCTGCACCGCCTGCGTGATGGTCTCTGAGCAATTGTGAATCACTGCCAGCGAAGTTTCGTCCGGCGGAACACCGCGTTCCAGGTGCCGTCGTATGCGCTCCGCAGAAAGCGCAATCGGCGTAAGCGGGTTCTTGATCTCATGGGCCACGCGGCGCGCAACTTCTCTCCACGCGGCTTCACGCTGTGCTTTGAGCAGTTCGCTGTAATCTTCAAACACCACCACATAACCCAGCCGCTGTTTTCCATGCTGTACGGATGAAACAGTCACGCTGGCGCTCAGCTTGTCTTTGCCCACGGGAATTTCAAATTGTGCCGCCGTAACTGACATGCGATCAGCGCGACGCAGCAGGTGTTCAAGGTCGGCAGCTGTTTCGTCGCTGAATACTTCCTGCACGGTTGCGCCAATCACCGGTGAGCCGCCGTTCGGCCAGAACATTCTTCCAAAAGCCACGTTGCTGTGCGTCACGCGGCGGTCAGGATCCAGTGAAAGTACGCCGGTGGGAATGTTTTCCAGAATCGTTTCAATATGCCGGCGACGCTGGTCCAGTTCTGTGTTGGATTCCGTCAATGCGTGCGCGGACTGGTCAATCTTTTTGCGGCTTAGTTCCAACTCACCAGCCATGGTGTTAAACGATGAAACCAGTTCACCCAGTTCGTCGGCGGCGGAAACTCCCACGCGATATCCCAGATGGCCCAGCGAAATTTCCCGTGTAGCCTCAGCCAGCGCCTCCACCGGTCGCGTTACCAATTTCGCCACGAAGAGCGATGACCACGTAGCCACAAAAAGCACCAGCACCGTCAACATCGTGAGCAGCAACATGTACAGGCCGCGAATGCGCTTGGCTTCATGGCTCAGAGTTTCGTAGTTATGCTGGTTCTGGTTGATCTGCTCCAGCATGGGCGAAAAATCTTTGGGCAGCGGCAAGCCAATCAGGATCGAGCCTGAAGGTTGCGCCGGCGCCATGGCCATCAGGTACTCTGCGCCCTGATAGACAAATTTCTCCGGCCCCTGTGAAAGCTTTTTCAAATCAGGCAGCGTCTGGCGCAAAACCGGCCACGGACGCGGCAGGTTCCAACTCGCCACAGCGTCACCATCACGGACAGCAATGGCAAATCCGCCTTGCAGCGTGCGCTGGTGGCGGCGGAATTCATGCAACACGCCGGTGTAATTCGCGGTTTCAAAAGCATGCTGGATCTCCGGTGACTCGGCGATCTCCAGCGCCGTCTGCCGCGCATTTTTACCCGCGTAAGACGAGAGCAGCGCAGCCACCCGGCCTGAATCCTGGTGCAGTGCATTTACCGGACTGGAAAACCATTTGTCGATGGAGCGGTTCATCAGTCCGTAAGAAAACATGAACATCACAATGGCCGGCGCAAAAGAAAGAACCAACGCGCCAATCACCATGCGCGTGCGGAAGCGGGAACCGGGCATTCCAAGCCTGCGTTCAGCGTACAGTTTCAGCAGGTTGCGAAACAGAACAAAGGTGAGCACCACCAGCAACAGAAAAACCAGCGCTGAAAGCGCTACCAGGCTCAGGGTTTCTCCGGCGGAATCTGGCCGCAGTTGCGTGAGATTGAACGCCTGCTGGGAAAAGACCACGCCAAAAAGTAAAACAATGCCCAGCGCCAGCGGGATCAGCAGGGCACGCCGCCGCGTCAGTGGAACTGAACGACTGTTCTTATCCGGTTTATTTTCGGACACAAGTACATCTCGCGCGTTCGCTTGCAAAAAATGCGAGTCCTGCTGTCATTATAAGCCGGGCGTTATTATTAAGCCGGACGGTCGCATGGAAGAGTCTGGAGCCAGTCAGCGCGTTTGCTTCCTGGCTCCAATGGTTAGCTTCTACTCTGTATCTATTTGTGCGCGCTGCAGCCGGTCAGAATAATCCACGTAGATGGACTTCCACTGCGTGTAGAAATCAATCGCGCCCAGCCCGCCTTCGCGATGTCCATTGCCCGTTGACTTGGTGCCGCCAAACGGCAGGTGAACTTCGGCCCCAATGGTCGGCGCGTTCACGTACGTTATGCCGGCGTAAATATCACGCATGGCCTTGAAAGCCTTATTCACGTCGCGCGTATAAACAGAAGATGACAGCCCGTACGTAACGCCGTTGGCCACTTCAATCGCTTTGTCGAACGAATCCACCGGGATCAGGCTCAGCACGGGGCCAAAGATTTCTTCCTGGGCCACGCGCATCTTTTCATGCACGTCAGTGAAAATCGTCGGCTCAAAGAACCATCCATAAGCATGGTCCGTGGTGTTCAAGGCCTTGCCGCCGGACTCCAGCTTGGCGCCTTCGTTCTTGCCAATCTGTACGTATTTTTCCGTAGTGGCAACCTGCTTTTCGTTGATCTGCGGCCCCACTTCCACGCTTTCATCCAGTCCGCTGCCCACTTTCAGCCGCTGTGCGCGATAGATCAGGCGATCCGCAAACTGGCGGTAAACGCCCTTCTGCACAATCACGCGACTCGCCGCCGTGCAGCGCTGTCCGGTGGTGCCAAAAGCGCCCCACAAAACTCCTTCAAGCGCCAGGTCAAGATTCGCGTCATCCAGAACGATAATCGCGTTCTTGCCGCCCATTTCCAGCGAGCAAGGTTTAAAGCTCTGCGCTGCGGTGACGCCCACGGTGCGTCCAACTTCGCTGGACCCTGTAAACGAAATGGCTTGAACATTGGCATGCTCTGCAATCGGCGCACCCACTTCCGGACCAAATCCCGTTACCACGTTCACCACGCCCTTGGGCAAGCCAGCGTCCGTGAGCGCTTTGAGCAGGTTCATGGTGGAAAGCGGCGTATCTTCCGCCGGCTTAATCACGCATGTGTTGCCGCAAACCAGCGCCGGCAGCAGCTTCCATGAGGGGATGGCCATGGGAAAATTCCACGGCGCAATCATCCCGCATACGCCAATGGGCTGCCGCACAGCCATGGCAAATTTATTCGCCAACTCTGATGGCGTGGTCACGCCAAATAACCGGCGGCCTTCACCGGCCATGTAGTAGGCGGTGTCCACGGCTTCCTGCACGTCGCCGCGTGATTCTTTCAGCACCTTGCCCATCTCGCGGGTCATCAAGCGCGCGTATTCCTCTTTGCGCTCCAGCAGAATCTCGCCCGCGCGATAGATAATCTCAGCCCGCTTCGGGGCCGGAACCAGCCGCCAGCGCTCAAACGCCTGCTTCGCCGCTGAGACGGCGTCGTCCACGTCTCGTTTGTCAGAGCGTTGGAACACGCCAATCACGTCCCGCGTGTCCGCGGGGTTCAGGTTTTCATAAGTCTGTCCGCTGCGCGATTCAACCCATTCGCCGCCGATAAAATTCTTAAAAACTTTAGCTGCCATGTGCCTGGAGGCCGCCTTTCACTGATTTCAAAACTCTCAGGTATCAAACTCTCTATCGTACCAAGATTTCCGGGGTTATGTGCCGACGCCCAGCACACAGGTGAGGGGCACTCTCGACAAATTCCTTCTGAGGACTTGTTCTGGGCATGCGGGTCGATTTTGGCGTTTTTCGCTCAACCGCCATTCCGATCAGTGTTAACAGTGCTCATCAGTGGTGAATTTGATTTTCAATTACCAATTCCGGCGATTTTGGCAATTTTGGCAATCCCCCTCTC
>DASXZE010000397.1:0-13678 GCA_036502105.1 Candidatus Angelobacter sp.
GTCTGAATGTTTCCGGGTAAAGCGGTTCACAGAGAAGCCCAATCAGCAACGCGCGGAAGAATTTGTGACTGCCGGCAATTACTACTGGAACAGCGGCATCTTTGTGTGGAGCGCGCGCACATTGACTCGCGCTCTGCGTGAGCACTTGTCTGAAACTGCGCCCTATCTTGAGCAGATTGCCGCGGCCTGGGGGACAAAAGATTTTGATAAAACGTTTGCCCAGCTTTATCCCAAGTGCGAAAACATCAGCATTGATTACGCCGTTCTGGAACCGCGATCCGCGAAAGGTGAGCACTCCTCAAATCTCTTCTGCCTGCGCGCCGATTTTGGCTGGAACGATCTGGGCTCATGGGCCGCTTTATACGAACATCACGTCGCTGGCCAGAAAGATGAAGAGAAGAATGTTCTGCACAGCAAAAACTCTTTCGCGCTGAACGCTACTGGCAATTACGTTTACGCGCCAGATAAATTTGTAGCTACCGTAGGCGTGCATAATCTGGTCGTAGTGGAGACGGAAGATGCGATTCTGGTGACAACCCGCGAGCACTCTCAGGATGTCGGCAAAATCGTGAAATACTTGAATGAGAAAAAAATGACGGAGCTGATTTAGGTCAGATTTGTTTAAGTCAGACTTAGTGATAATAAGTTTTTATAATAAGTTTTTATATTGATGCAACATAGACGATGCCTCCAGCGCCGTAGGCGCGAAATGAGTTAGCCCAGACCGGAAGGTCTGGGTAAGAGAAGGAATACAAACAAGCCCTGTAGGGGCGGCACATTTCAATGAAATGCAAAAGCCACTCGGCCCATGCCGCCGAGTTGCGCAGACGCAATGCTGACAACTTTCAGGGTAGGATGAATTTCAAAGCGGTTTGGAGCGAAGCGACATAATGGACGACATTAAGTTTGGAACCGATGGCTGGCGAGGCGTTATCGCCGAAGACTACACCTTTGCCAACGTGCGCCGCGTGGCTGGCGCCATTGCCGCGTATGTTTTAAAGAGTGAAGATCCCACGCGCGGACTGGTCATCGGCTATGACACGCGTTACGGCTCCAAGCGCTTTGCCCAGGCCTGCGCAGAAGTGATTGCTGCTGCGGGTATTCCGATGAAGCTCGCGAATGATTACACGGCCACGCCCGCGCTCTC
Organism: Candidatus Angelobacter sp.; assembly: GCA_036502105.1. Lineage (GTDB taxonomy): Bacteria > Acidobacteriota > Terriglobia > Terriglobales > Acidobacteriaceae > Angelobacter. The sequence continues at coordinate 1,148 of DASXZE010000397.1, forward strand.
TTATGCGGTAAAAAATCTGAAGGCGGCGGGCGGAATCATGATTACCTCCAGCCACAATCCGTGGGACTGGAATGGCGTAAAGTTCAAAGCCACATACGGTGGCTCGGCGACACCGGCGATTATCAAGCAGATTGAAGGTTACGTTCAGGCCGGCGCCATGCCCAAAGGCACCACGGCAAAAATTGAAGAAGTAGATTTCAAGACGCCGCATGTTGAAGCCATTTGCAAATTCGTTGACCTGGACAAAATTGCCAAGGCCAACTTTAAATTTGCCCACGACTGCATGTATGGCTCGGGACGCAATATTCTGGCAGAGATTTTTGCCAAGCGTGGCATTCAGCACGTGCAGATTCGCAATGAAGTGAATCCGCTTTTTCCCGGCATCAACCCTGAGCCGATTGAGCCGCATGTACGCGCGGCGCAGGAAATTGTGGTGAAAGAAAAATGCCACGCTGCTTTCATCACAGACGGGGACGCTGACCGCATTGGCGCTGCCGCTGAAGACGGTAGCTTTGTGGATTCGCACAAGATTTTTTCCATCCTGCTGCAGTGGGTGGTGACGCGCCACAAAGACTGGCCGGGCGACGTGTCCCGCGCCTTCAATACCACGCGCATGCTGGATCGCATTGCCGCCAAGCATGGACGCACGCTGATTGAACATGGTATTGGCTTTAAATACGTCTGCGACCTCATGCTGGAGCGCGAGATTGTGATTGGCGGAGAAGAGTCTGGCGGCATCGGCTTCCAGCGCCATCTGCCGGAGCGCGACGGCCTGCTGAATGCTCTGCTTCTGGCCAACGTAATGGCTGACGAAGCCAAGAGCCTGGGCCAGCTCGTTGCCGCGTTGCAGGCTGAATATGGCCCGCATTATTACGCGCGCCGCGATCTTCGCATTCCCGATGAGATAAAAGAGTCGGCCATCGCCCGCGCCGGACAGCCGGAAACTACTTCCCTGGGCCGCTACAAAGTGCTACGCAAAGAAAATTTAGACGGCATCAAATTCTTCCTTGATGCGCCCATCAAAGACAAAGGCGCTGAAGCCTGGGTGCTGCTGCGTTCCTCTGGCACTGAGCCGCTGATGCGCATTTATGTGGAAGCGTCATCGCCCGCGCTGGTGCAGGAGATTCTGGAAGAAGCGGTCGCGTTTGTCGATAACAAAGTCCCCGCCGCGGCGCACTGAGGCCCGGTAACCCATACGGTCTGTGACTGGGGGTCCGTGACTAATGATTGGAGGATTTACCTTTCTGCATGACAGGCAGGCTCGGTGTTTGCTTAAATGAGCGCATGGCCTTCTTCCGTGCGTCATTTTTCTTTCGTGCTTCTTTTTGCCTGCTGCTGGCAGCTTGCGCTTTGCCGTGTCTTGCTCAACAGGCCGAGTCCGCGCCGCCAGCTATTTTGCAGATCTATCGTGACCCAGTGAAGCCTTCAAAAATAGTGGAATATTCCCGGATTGAAGGCGAGGCCGCGCTGGCCTGCGCTCGCGCCAGCACCTGGCCGTATCTTACGATCCAGTCGATGACTGGCCCGCAGGAAGTCTGGTTTCTTTCTGGCTTTGATTCATACGCCGCACTGGAGCGCAGCGCTGAGCCATTTGCCCGCAACGCGGCATTGAATGCCGAACTCAATCGCCTGCAGGAAGCCAAGGCAAATCTGGTGAGCGATCCGCGGGCCGTGTATGCGCAATATCGTGACGATCTCAGCAGCAACGTAGGTTTGATTCCGCCAGCCACGCGCTTTTTTACCGTGACCATGGTAACTGTGCGTCCGGGCCATGAGCGCGAGTTTGAAGACATTCATCACACGCTGAGACAAGCGCGGCAACGCGCCGGCACTGAAGATAATCGTGTGGTCTATCAGGTTGTTTCCGGCATGCCGCGCAATACATTCCTGGTTTTTTCCGCGCATCACTCGCTGCAGAATGCAGGCATCGCGCTGGACCCAGCGGTTGACGACTACTCTGCTGACGTTGACGGCTCCACCCGCGAGCGCCTGGATGACCACACCCGCCTCGCCGTGCAGAGTTCTGAAACATGGGTGTTTTCAGTGAGCCCGGCCATGAGCAATCCCGCAGGTGAATGGATTGTGGACGATCCTGAGTTCTGGCGCTCGTCTCCAGCGTTACAGCGGCAGGCCGCGCCCAGAAAACCAGAAGCAGTGCCGAAATAAATTTCCGCAAAAGGAATTTATCGCCAACGCAATGTATGGCAGCAGATTATTGAAGGTCAGCTGTGAACTGAGCCAAAAGCTAATGGCTAAGAGCCAAAGGCTACTTTAAATCCAGCTGCCCCAGCGCGAAGCGCGGAAAATTGCAGAGCGCGAAGGCACCCACGATGGAATCCGCCGGAAACGCGACACTGCTTCCAGCGCACGAGCTCTCTGATGACGATCAAACGCCCGCACATACTGCCGGATAATCTGCGGCATGGTCATGCGCAGCGCAGCAGAAAAATTCTGCTCAGCCATGTCATGCTGTTCCGTCTCATTGCGCAAAAGCTGGAGCATGTTGTTGGCCAGCGCGGCCTTGTCGCCCACGGGATAAAACTTAATCGCCAGCCCGCCGCTGTCGCCCATCTCGCGGAAGTCAGGAATGTCCGAGCAGATAATCGGCACGCCGTAAGCCGCAGCCAGATTTGCCACACCGCTGGCGCCAGTCGCAGACGTATAAGGCATCACCATGAAAGAGGAAGTGCCGAACATCTCCGGAATATCATGTTCATCCACGTAGCCTTTGAATTCAATATTCGGATGGCTGCCATACTTCGCGTTCAGGCCTTCAATATAGCCAGGTGAATTGCTGTTATTTGCTCCTGCAATCACCAGCTTGGCGCGCGGAAACGCGGGTGCAACTTTCTCTTCAAAGGCTTCAATCAGCATTTCGCAGCGTTTGTATGTGCCCCATTTTCCAAACGCCAGAATGCGGTGATCAGGATTGCCGCGCCGGGAAAAGTCAGGATACTCCGGCCGCGCGGAGAGAATTCCATGTGCGCGATAATGTATGTGCTCGCCGCGATATTTTTCCGTCAAGGTACGTCGATACGCCGGCAGAAGCACGGAGACAGAGTTGGCCATCAGCAGCATGCGCGTGGCAATGTTGCCGGCAATCTTGAACAGCGCTTTGTGGCGCACGCCGGCGTCATGCAGGTCAATGTGGTCCATCAGGTGGTGCAGCGTAACGTGTGTGTAGTAGCCGGCCATGCGGGTCATCGCGGGTAGCGTGAGTCCAGAGAAAGCGGCCAGCGGATTTTCTTTATTACCAAAGCTTGAGAAAACCAGGTTGAACCACACCACGTCAGGCTTGCACTCGCGGATGGCCTTCAGCAATCTTGTGTGATTGCTCAGACGGTTTTCTTTCCAGCAGCGGTGGACTTCAAACTCCGGAAGCTCGGCTTCTGTGCCTGCATATTCGTCTGAGAGGATAGTCAAGCTGATCAGCGGGTCCGCCTGCAGCTCTCTGGCCACATGAAATCCGTACTCGTTCAGCACCGCTTTGCTTGGAGGAAAACCGCTGACAAAACAAATTTTCATTTAGGCCCTGAAATCTAAAAATTAGAAAATAGAAATTCTTACAACCGGACGAAACGATGAAGTGCTTCCGGCCGCGCCGGTAAAGCTATAAAACGATTGCTGCTGTATGCCTGCTGAAAAGCGCAACGGATAATCAACATTCATCGATCCATTCACGTCATTCACGTTGCGGCGCAGGGGCTTTACGTAAGAGATGAGGAACCCGCTTTGGATGTTGTCATACAGGTGGAAGCCTTCGCCGCGCGAGAGGTCCATCGATCCATCGAATGACCAGCGTTCGTTGGCCTTGTACTCCACACGCGCGCCGGGAATCAGTACCTGCGCGGTGGCAAATTCCAGGTCTTGCACGCGCCATGAGCGGATGTATTTCGCCAATCCGGTAACGGCCAGCTTCTGCCTAAACTTGTGCTCCACGCCTACCCACGTGTCGGTGGTAAAGAATTCGCGGATCAGCGGACGGAACAGCAGATCGCGCACAGAATAACCTGTAACCAGGAAGTTGCTGCCCCACGGACGGCCCACTTCAAACTCAACCGTCGCACCCAGGTCGCGTGAGTGCAAGTCCTGCAACTGGAACGGACCAGATTCATGAATCGCGCTTCCGCGAATGGTGAGCCAGTTGAAAAATGGCGAGCTGTTCAGATACAGGAACTGGCGGAAGAGCTGCTGGTTCATCTGTATCGGCGACAAATTGTCGCGCCGCAGAGTGAACTCAATTCCCGGATTGAACACAATGTGCGCATTGCCCAGCCGCAGGACAGGCGTTGTGCCCACGTTGAAAACCGTGTCATACGTGTCGCGCTTTACAATCAGCGTCTGGCTGGGGATGGAAACCGTGCCGCGATAGTTTCGTTCGCCCACGTATCCGTTAATGGGCAGCGGGAATTTATCCCAATGGTAACGGAACGTGCTGCCAATGTCTGTCTCTTGCGAATAACGCGGCGGAACCGGCGCGCCAAAGAACTTGTTGTCCATCTCATAGAGAGTGGAATCTTCAAAAATCGCTCCCGTAGCCACATCACTTTGTATGCTCAGCTTCGGCTGGAATGGCAATGGTGTACCTTCTTCGCCCGCCACCTGCAATAGGCCGCGCTCTGCTGTGGGATCATCGGCCGCAAGCTGGTTGGCGCGCGCAAACGCTGTTACCGCACTTGGATTGTCATGGCGCTGCGTGTAGATATTGGCCCAGGCCAACTGATAATCGTAGCTGTCTTGATAGTCAACCGATTTACCCAGCGCGGCCAGCTCCTGCTCAGCTTTGCGGTCGTAGCCCTGCGCGATATATGTATCAGCCAGGCCGATGGCGACTGTGTCATCGGATGCGCCCAGGTCTTTGGCTTTTACGAAATAGCGCTCAGCCAGATCAAAGTCATGCGCTGCCAAAAAGATGTTGGCTGCTTCCACAAGATTGTCGGCTGTTACCGGAGAAGCTTCACCAATGCGCGACTCAGCAAACGCCAGTGCTACTTCCTGCTTGGCATCAGTATATTTACCCTGGCGGACAAACAGCTTGGCAAACTCAATGCGTACATCCACGCGATTCGCGTCAGGTGCGTCCAGTGCGCGGGTAAAGCGTTCCATTGCCGCTGAGCGGTCGCCCAGAGTCAACAGCGCGTCACCTGTGGCCAGCAGAATTGCCGATTGGTCAACCGCTTCCTGCTCGGCCAGCTGAATGTATTTAAACGTCTCTGCGCGATGGCCCAGCTCGGCGTGTGCTGAAGCCAGGTTCGCGTAAATCAACGGATCATCTGGCGAGAGGGTGAGCGAAGCTTCCAGTTCGTTGATTGCCTGACCATAGTGCCGTGCATGGTAGAGCGCATCAGCCAGCGCCAGATGCAATTTCAAATCATCCGGAGAATACTTGAGCGCCACGCGATATTCCGCCACGGCTTTATCCAGAATGCGCATCTGCCGGTAAGCGGTGGCGCGCGCCATGTGCGTTGCGCCCAACTCGCCCAGAAGTTTTTCTGCCTTGTTGGTTTCGTCCATCGCTTCGCGCGAACGGTGCAATTGCAGGTAAGAGTAAGCCAGGCCCAAATGAGCAATGCCGCTATCAGGATTCATCTTGAGCGCCGGCTCAAAATCGTTAATCGCCTCTTGTGCGTCCTGCATGTCATTGCGGACGTACCCACGGTTCACCAGCGCTTCAAACATCTTGGGATCTTTTTCCAGTGCGCGCGAGAAATCGTCAATTGACTGCTGCAGCAGCTGGTTCTGCCGGTGCACGTGTCCAGCCAGCAACGGGAAGTTCGGCTCCTTGGGTAGAACGCTCTCATAACGGCTCACCAGTGAAAGCACTTCGTCATAGCGGCCCAGGTTATACAAGTCATAACCCAGGTAAACGGCGGCATCGCGATCATGCGGCAGCTTCGTGATTGCCACTTCACCCAGCCGCGCAGACTCTGCGTATTTTCCCTTCAAAAACAGAAAGCGCTCGGTCTCACGCATCACCCGCGGATCGTTCTTCATTGTCCCGGTAGCGCGCGCAATCCACTCGCCGGCCAGATCAACTTTGCCGGCTTCAATCGCCGCGTTGGAGCCGCTGGCTATGATCTGTGAATTCGTTGGCGCCAGCTTGTGGGCTTTCTCGTAGCTCGCCTGCGCCTTGGGATATTCCTTGGTCGCGGTGTAGAGATCGCCCAGCGCCATGTATGGAACGTAGTCGTTCGGGTACGCGGCGGCCATGCGGTTGAAGAAAACTTCGGCGGCCTTGTTGTCGCCATCATCGCGAGAGAGATAGCCCAGCGCTTCCAGCGCGTAGCGATTTTTGTCGTCACGCTTAAGCAAGGCGAGATACATCGTCCGTGCTTCTGATTTACGTCCAGCTTTCCAGAGCAGGCTGCCGTATTGCAGCGTTACGTTGTCATTCTCAGGGTCAAGCTGCAGGGCCTGTTTCAAATCTGCTTCAGCGCCCGCCACGTCATTGGCCAGACCTTTGATCGCCGCGCGAAGCCGCAGGTATTCCACCTGCTGCGGGCCTTCCACTTGAATCTTGGCCAGCTCCTGCTGCGCGATGGCCAGTTGTTGACTGATAGCTTCGTCATCATCAAGATTGCGATAAGTGTCAATCAGGTTCAGCCGCAGCTGCGTGGGATAGAGAATGCCTTCGGCCGGAGCTTCCGGCATTGCTGCCAGGGCTGCCAGATAATCTTTGACTGCGTCAGTGTCACGGCGCTCGATCTTGGCCAGGTCGCCGCGAATCGCATGCAGGCGATAATAATTAGCGTCGAGTTGCTGGGCGCGTGTCAGGTAAGTGCGTGTCTTGTCCAGATCGCTGACCCGCAACTCAGCCTGCGCTGCCGCCAGTTGCACGTTAACAGATTTAGGCGCCATGGCAGCGGCCTTCTCATAATTCTCCGCCGACTCTTTCTTCATGCCCGCAAGTTCGTACGTGTAGCCCAGCTCGGACATTACGTCAGCGTTCTTGACCGGCGCTTTTTTCAGAATGTCGATTGCTGCTTTGTAGTCATGAGCTTCGCGATAGTACTGCGCCACGGCGCGGAAGATTTCCGTGTTCTTCGGGCTGCGCTTCATGGCCCGGTCCAGGAGCTGCTTGGCTTTGTCCGTGTGCTTCTGCTTCATGTAGGTAATGGCCAGCAGAAGTTCAGCATGGGAAGTAGGTTGAATGTTTTCAGAGCGTTCAAGCAAGCCTTCTGCGCGCGGCAAGTCACCGGACTGCATGAACAGCTCGCCAGCCATCGCCAGGTCAGTAGCACGGCGCGGGTTAGCGGCAATTACCTGTAGCAGCAACTTCTTGGCTTCGTCGGCTTTGCCCATGCGGATGTAGGTCTGCGCCATCCCAGAGAGACCTTCCACGGAATTGGGCGCGCGTTTCAGGCCTTCCTGGTATGCATCCAATGAAACTTGTGATCTGCCGGCGAGGCGCGCGGTATAGCCCAGCAGGAACCAGTTGCACGCATCGCTCGGCGCGGCCTGGGTCAGATGTTCGGCGTAACCTGTAGCGCCAGAAGGGTTTCCGTTCTTCAGCGCGGTTTCTGCGGCGCGGGCGTAGCGGCCGGCTTCAATGCTTCCGCCCCATCCGCTGCCAGAGACTCCACACGGTGCGCCTGAGCCTCCTGAAGCGGCCGGTCGGCTACCCGGCTGTTTTTTGGCATTATTCTGCTTTGTCTGGTTTTTCTGGGACTTCTGGTCTTGCGGTTTGCTGTTCAGGTCAAAAGTCTGTGCCCAGCCGGTTGCGGCCAGAGACAGAGAGCAGAACAGCGCAAGACATATAAGATTCTTCTTCACGGGACCACCGTTGTCATTTATTGCAGAGGGAACACGTGGACCAGGTTTTCCACGGCGCTATTTGGATTTAGCGAAAGCAGCGCCCACAACGCGGCAGCAGCTCTGTTCTCATGTTGTTTCCAGATGCCGTTTTCGGGCTAAGGGATTCCTTTGACTCTGAAAGTAGCCGAAAATCGCATCAAAGTGAGAATCCGGATACCACTTGGGAAACCCCACCGTCACTTTTGGAATCGAAGTCACTTGCTGGAGCAGAACTGCTGCTTTGGGTAGCGGCATCCCATTAGAAAGTTTTGTACTACCCGCTGGTCCAGAAATCTTGGTACTCGTCGCAGTTCTCATTCACGGAGGTTTTTTCATGAGTTCCCCATCCATCGCCGCAGGCAGGCAGATTTCTGCGCCTAACCGGGCGATCCCATTGAGTTGGGTGTTCTTGCTCACGCTGCTGGTGCACGGTCCGCTACTGCTGATGCAGATTACCAATGACTCTTACGACGCGGACTTTCATAAGTTTTTTGCGGCGCATTACGCACAACACTGGTTCAATCCCTGGAATGAAAAGTGGTTTACCGGATTCTCACAAACCACCTATCCGCCCATGGAGCAGCAGTGGATGGCGCTGTTTTCGCATGTGATGGGTCTCAATCTGGCTTATATCTTCGTCCAGCTCATTGCGATCCTGCTGCTTCCCATCGGCGTGTACAAGTATTCGCGTATATGGGTGGGTGAGCGAGCAGCCAGCTATGCGGCCATCGGCAGCGTGCTCATAGGTTCTCTGGCCTCGCTGGTGTATGTGGATGGACAGCTATCCACCACATGGGCGGCGCCGCTCTATCTGATTGCGCTGGCTTATGTCTATGAATGGGCGCGTGAAGGCAAGCTCATGGCGCTGGTAAAAGCCCTGGCGCTTACCATGGCGGCTGCTTCTGCCCATCACGTGACGCTGATTTTTGCTAGCGTGATCTTCACCATCCCCGTAATTGTCATTGCCTTCATGGATCGTAACCGTGATGGAGCGGAGAGTTCCAGTGGCGGCGTGATCTCCCGTGCGGCCATCTATGCCGGACTATCAATTGTGGGCGTGTTTATTGTTTTGCTGCCATACTGGCTGGCGTTGAAAGCAAATCCCATCAAGCAGATGCCTATCCCGCACGGCAGCCGTGAGAACTTCTTTTCCCAGGGCTGGCTGGCAGTGAATTACATTGTGGTTCCCTGGGGCGCAATGCTGCTTGCCGTGCCTTTCATTTTTTACAAAGGCCTGAAAGAAACCCGCCTGCGTCCGCTCTTCTTTGGCTTCTGGCTCACCATGATATTTGCGCTCGGTGGAACCACGCCTTTGCCGCGGCTGCTTCTGGGCACCATGGCCGGCGTGGTGAACGCCATTACCGGCGCGAATGTTCACAATCCTTTTGACATTCTCACCTTTGAGCGTTTCAGCTTCTGGGCCAACATTATGGCGCTGCCGATTGTCGCTCTGATGGCGGTCAACCTGTTTGATCGCTACGGGCGCAAAGCGATTTTCACTCTGGGCACCCTGGCCGCGTTTACCGTGGCCTTTGCGGTCTCATGGCCGGTGTACCATCCCATTCACGATGCCCCCTTCAGCATCTCTGAAGTGGTTTCATTCCTGAATCGCGATGGCCATGACAAGTTTCGCTATCTCACGCTCGGCTTTGGCAACAAAATGTCAGAGGTCGGAATCAGCGCCAACGCCGGCAGCGTTGACGGCGAATATAACTCCGCCCGTCTGCTGCCAGAAATGACGCAGTACGGCTCCGCGCAGCTTACCAACTCAAAATACTACGGGACCAACGGCATTGAATCTCTGCGTGCCGTGTTGAAACACGCTGAGCAATATGGATTGAAATATATCTTTATCCGCGACCCATATTATGAGCCGCTGATCGCCTTTGCCGGCTGGCGCAAAACAGAAGTCTATGACCGCGGCAACGTGAGCCTGTGGGTGAAAGATGGTATTCCCCCGGCGCATAAAACGCCGTACGGAACGCCGCCTACCGCCATGGAAGGAATTCTGTGGGGGACTCTGCCCATCGGCAGCAGCATACTTGCCCTGCTGCTCATGCTGATGTTCCCGGATAAAAAAAAGAAACTGGACCAGACCATAGAGTTTCCTATGACCGCCAGTGACGAACCAGTATTGAGGGAGGCACGGTAATGGGTCGCATACTCACAATTATTTTTGCAGTAGTTACCGTGGGCTTGATCGCCGTGGGCTCCATTCACGGCAGCAGCACCGCTCCCGCTTCAACGCCTGAAGGCGCGGTGCAGTCCATGTTTGACAATGCCAAAGCGCACAACTGGAGCGGCGCTTACTCTTACGTGTCCGCTGCCAGCAACGTTCCGCAAGACGCGTTCATTCACGACCTGGCGGGACGCAACGGAAGCCTGCGCACCTACTCACAGCTTGATTCCGTTACCACCCGCGTGCTGCATGAGAATGACAATGAAGCCATGGTCCGCACCGAGCTGAAATACGCCACCGCTGTGGGCGCTTCCTTTGACACGCGCGACCTCAAAGTAGTGAAAGACGATGGCGCGTGGAAAGTGCAATGGCCAACCGAAAAAGAAGTGAGCGTGCCTCCGCAGGTGATCCCCGTGAACTACTTGCGCTGGGACATTGTGTGGCGCGGCGCCGCTGACGATTGGGGCGCGCAGAATGTTGAGAACCCCAATTGCCGTATTCTTTCCATGAACGCCGTGGAGCACGATGGCAGCCTGATCATCATGGGCGAAGTTGAAAATGAAGATACGGTTCCGGCATTTATCTCCGTCGGCGCAGTGCTCACTGACAACAATGGCAAAGACGTGGCTGACGAAAGCAGCTTTGACAAAATCTCTCACGTGCTGCTGCCTAAGGAAATCTCGCCCTATCGCATTGATTTTCCCGGCATGAAAAAGTCAGACGTAAAGTCTGTCCGCATGACGCATGACTGGATGCTCGTGCCGGCCTCGGCTGATCCGGTAATTGGCGTGCTGCACCAGAAGATTGAAAAAGATCTCACCGGACGCACCGTGCTCAAAGGCGAGTTGCTCAATGAAAGCGGAACGATCGTAAATATCCCGCACGTGCTCGCCACGTTCTACGACAATTCCGGCAAAGTGATCTGGGTCTCTGACGCGTATTCTGACCATGCCTTGCAGCCGCAGACACCGCAGCCATTTTCCGTGGCCCTGCGTGATGACCTGGCAGCGCAAGTGCACACCTATCGCGTGACTGTGAACGAATACAGTTTGAATCGTGGGAATTAATTATGCGTAAAGTGATATTCATTGGCCTGGTGGTTGCCCTCTGCTGGTTTGCCGCTGACTGCGCCCAAGCCGCAGAGCTGACCATACCGAAAGACGCCGTAGCCGGACAGCCGCTCACCATCAGCGCCAGCGGAAGGGGCACGCTCTATCTGATTGGTCCCGGCCAGGTCATCAAGCGCGAATTCAAGTCAGGCAGCGTTGAGATCAAAGGTGAAGAGTTGCGCAGCGCCGGCCGCTGGATCGCAGCTGTTCAAGGCGACGCCAGTCAGTCACAAGTCTTCTGGGTGAAACCAGCCAAGCCGGAAAATCTAAACTTTCTTGCCCGGCCCTCACGTGTGCCCGTGGCGCGGCCTGATGTAATCAGCGGCGTGACCTTTATTTTCGATAAATACCAGAACCTGATCCTCGATCCCACGCCGGTAAAGTTTGATCTTTCCGTCGCTGGCACTGAATCAGCCAAAAGCGTTACCAGTAGCGAAGGCATTGCCTGGACCAACAGCTCGTCGGCGTCCAAGGCAGGAGCCGCGCAATTTGTAGCCTCTGTGGGCGATACACAAGTACGCCGCGTTGTGCAGCAGGTGGCAGCTGATCCATGCAATCTGCGCATGCACCTGGCGGGGAGGAGCGGAAACAGTGTGATAGTAGAGACTGATCCGGTTCGCGACTGCAGCGGCAACGCTGTGCCGGATGGAACGATTGTTTCGTTCATCCAAACCGACAGCAGCGGCAGAAGCACCGTGGACGCGCGCATCAAAAAGGGTATCGCTCGAGCGCAACTGCCGGCGGCAGACAGCGCAACCATTACCGTAGCTGCCGGAGTAGTGCTGGGCAACGAACTTCACGTGGGAGGCAAATAATGAAACTCGCACGCCTGCTGGTCCTGAGCGTTGGAGTGATCATAGCTGTGTCCGGCGCGGCGCCGCTGCTGAAGCGCATCATGGCCGATACCAAGCCTAATGTCCAACTCACTGCGAAGAGTGCACAGCCGCGACAGATTGAAGAAGTAACGCAGAACGCCATTCTGCGTGATTACACGCTGGCATGGCAGGCGATTGGCACGTCACTGGCAAACAATACGCTGCAGCCGCTGAATGAAAATTTTTCCGGCTTTGCCCTGGATAAACTCACTCAACGCGTGAAAGACCAGAAGGAACACGGCCTCACCACGCGGATCATCGACCACGGCCATAAAGTGGACGCCATTTTTTACTCGCCCGATGGCGCCGCAATCGAACTCAAAGACACAGCCAGTATTGAAACCCAGCTGCTGGACGGTGGAACCGTAATCCATTCTGACCGGTCGCAAATACAGTATTTCGCCATTATGACCGGCGCAGAAGATCGCTGGAAGGTGCGCGTGCTGCAAAGCACACAGAAGTAACAAGACAATAAGTTTGCTGTGTGAGAAAGTGGGCAGCTTATTCTTGAGCTGCCATTTTTCTGGCCGCCACCACTCGCGGGATGCCTTGCAAGTCGGCTGTTACTTGAATG
>DASXZE010000398.1:0-4624 GCA_036502105.1 Candidatus Angelobacter sp.
GCAAACGAAGTTCAGAGCGTAATAGCCGAACTGGTCAGGTGCTGTTTGTCTCTTGTCGACCGAGAGCTCAGGAAGGACATTGAACTCTTTCTTAATTAATTCAGAGGCTCTATCAATTTCATCTTCATAATAGACGATTACTCGGAGAGCCGCCTGATCCGTAATATCGTCGAGTTTTTTGTAGCCTTTCTGAGGATTGAGGTATTTATCTCGAAGTTTGTGTCTCTTTTTTACCCGCGCTTGAATGGATTGAAAACGAAGGTTTGCGTCCGTTAAGCAATCTTCAATTAAACTTTTCGTGCGAACACAAAATGCCTCCAAAGTTTCCTTCTTGGCATCGAAATCATCCAGAACAGTCTCGATTGATTCACGCAGTTTCGGCTTTTCAGACGGTCCCATCAGAACACCTTGCCTAGAGTTGCACTCGCTTGACAAACCTTACACCCAATTGCAAATCGGGTAATTCTATCGTGTGTCCTTGTCCCTTCATTTCGTGCTCATTGATAAGCGAACCAGTCAGTTCAAGAGTGAATTTTTGATTCACCGTGTTAAACACGCTTGGATAATCTTGAATGAATGGGGATATTTCAATTTTTGACTGAAATGCATTGTTAGTCACATTAAAATCACCATTGTAAAAATATCCGCCATCTCCGCCCATGAGCTTGCCACCCTGGATGATGACCACACCGCCGCCAAACCCGCCGGTGCTGCTTCCAAATTCAGCAGTCCACATCCCATCAATCATAAAGTCCTCAAAGAGATTGTAGACCATGTTTACCCTTCGCGCTCTTTTTGAACCGTGACTGGCAAACATGGTTGTGCAGGCGTAAGCCCTGGGAAAAGATAACAGAAAAAAGAGAGCCCTAGGTGGCGACACATTACCCTTCCAACCATCAAGCGCTTATTTCCCCTGTTGCTGGGCCAACAGCTTTCGGCTGCGGGCTTTCATCGCTGGAGTGCCGCTCTTGAGCGCGGTATGCAGAATCTCTGACACAGTCGCCTGAAGATCGCTGTCAATTTGCGCTAATCCAGCCAGACCCTGAAGCGCGAAAGTCTTGACGATGGAACTGCGGTCTTCCAGATAATTGATGAGCAAAGTTGCAGCGTGCTGCCGCTCTTTGGCGTTCATCCGGAGGCGCGGAGCCATGGCGGCAAGGTGCCAGCGCAATTCCTGCTGCGTGGTTTCCGCCATGAGGCCGAGCAGCTCTTTTTTATAGGACTGAAGAAGCGCGGGCATTTTGCGCGTAACTTTTTCTGTGGCGTCGGCGGCGCGCATACAGATGCCTGCATCTTCTGACCACAGATATTGGATCAGTTCTGGAAACAGGCTTGTGTCACTGGAGACCAGCGCGGCGATTTGATTGGAGCGGCCAATCGTCCGCCGATCTCCGCCCTGCAGAAGGGCAAGGATGTTTTTGCCAGGCATAAAGATGATCCAACCAAAGCACGATCAATTCCGCAAGTGCTTTATGCCACAAAAATGCTGCCCTATGAGCGCCGCCGCGCAAAGCCGCGTGGATTATTGATTGTCGCCGGTGCGGAAACGCGATGAGCGCAAGCTCACATGCCAATGGCCACGAGGCAGCAAACCATTGCTGCCACGAGCGCTGCGACGCGGAGACGGTGTAGGTTGTCCCACTTGGTGTGTGCGCGCTGCTCTTCAGCGGAAAGCGCGTCGGAATCCAATTTCATCATCCGATTATTGATGGGCACAAGTACGAGGAGGGTATGAACGATCACTGCGGCCCAGATGGTGCTGGCGGCAATGAGCAGTGCGTCGCCAGACTGCTGCCGGCGGAGAATGGCCTGGCCAATCAGCAGCAACAAGCTGGCGGCATACCAGAAAGGCATGGCCGTGCCGAGTCTTTTGGCAAACAGGCGGATTGCGCTGGCCTGGGCACGGGAATCGAGCTTACGCAGAATGGGATTGATAAAAGCGGAAACGGCAAATTCAGTTCCTATCAAAAGGCCAATACAAAGAGTGGTAACAACATTGAGAGCAAGCATCATTTTTTGCCTCTCTTCCTTAGGATGTGATGTGCCATGAATTCGCTCCGTTGCAGATCTGTGCGGCTGATTTCGCACCTAGTCCTGATTGCGTTGAATGGATTACAGGAAACTCAATAGCGGTGGCACGGAACTGCAGCATGCGAACAGAAAAAAGGCTGCCCCGAAAGGCAGCCTGGAATTTACAATTTTGAAAACTTACGCCGCTTCTTCCGCTTCCACATTAATATTGCGGGCGAGGTCAGTCAGCTTTTCGTCGGTGGCGCGTTCTTCGTCCAGAGTTTTCTGCAGCAGCTTGGCGATGTTGCTATACCCGAGCAACTCAGCATATGTCCTTACGCACCCATAACCCGCCATCTCGTAGTGCTCCACATGCTGCGCCGCGCCGATCAATCCGGCGTCCATCACCTCAGGCTCGGCATCTTCTTCCATCAACTCTTTGCCGTCCGCGATGACGCCTTCCATGCCCTTGCACTTCTTGCCCTTGGGGCTTTCATCCAGCTCTGCACAGATTTTCTCCAGACGCTCAACATGTACCTGCGTCTCTTTGAAATGTTTTTCAAAGCCGGCCTTGAGTTCCTTTGACGTTGCCTTCTTGATCATCTTGGGCAGCGCCTTCAGAATCTGGTTTTCAGCCGAGTAAAGGTCTTTCAGCTCGTCCACAAATAAGTCTTTCAACGATTCCATATCCATAAGTCAGTTCCCCCGTTTTGAATTTCCGCACTTGCTCTGGCAATAACTTTCTCGGACAAATAAACGCCTGGCGCTTTCGCTCACCACAACCGTCAACACGCTTAATAAAAGGATGAATGAGTGTTCTTGGCTCTTGTGGCGTCACGCGAATCGCGCCAGGCACGCTCTGCTTAAGCAGGTTTCTTTTCGCGATCTTTCTGTTGTCCTTGCTGGCCTTGCTGTACGCTGCCGGTCTGGCCTTGCTGATTGCTCACATCGTTCGAGCCTTGATTTTGTGCGCCCTGATTCTGCGTTCTTTGGGCAGGCTTCTTGTCCGTTTCCTGATTGATTGGCTGGACAGTTTTGTCAGTCTTCTGTTGTTGTTGGTCGGTTTTGTTGTCGATCTTGTTTTGGTCAGACATATTGTTTCCCCCTGGTATTTGAATGATTTTTATTAGGTTGCTTTAACTTAAGATGTGACAAATCGATGGAAGTGTTTCCCAATTTGCGAAGCAGCTCTCGAATTGCTGAGCTGCTCTTTTGTGAATGCAATTTTGTGAGAGAAAAAAAGATAAAAACCAGAATTTCAGAATTCAGAATGCCCGGAAAGCAATGGCCGATTGCTGGATGCAACCTAACGCGTATGTTCGATGTGATACAGTCCCACGATGCTTAAGATCATCTTCAAAAGCGCGTCGCCGGAACAATCTTTATGAGCTTCTTGCCGCTGCCGATCCTCTGTTTCTTTCTACTCACAGCTCTGCTGGCGCTCTTCTTATTCGCCAAAGCCGTGCACGGTTCAAAGGCCGCAATTGCCATCTCCTTTATATGGATGTGCCTGCAGTCTGCCATCGCGCTATCCGGCTTCTATCTCGTCACCAATGCTGTTCCGCCGCACTTCTTTCTGGTCGTTGCGCCTCCGCTTCTCTTGGTCGTCGCCTTGTTCGCCATCGCGGCTGGAAGGCGCTTCCTCGACAGCATGGACCTGAAATGGTGTGTGCTCATCCATTCCATTCGTATCCTGGTGGAACTTAATCTCTTCTGGCTGTTCCTCTATAAGCAAGTTCCAGCGCTGATGACCTTTGAAGCCGGCAATCTTGATATCCTCGTCGGCCTTTCCGCTCCGCTCATCTGGTGGGCCTACAGCAAAGGGCACATCGCCAAACGCGGCTTGCTCATCTGGAACAGCATCGCTCTGCTCGGCGTATTAAATGCCTTTGCCCGCGCGATGCTCTCCGCACCCTTCCCATTTCAGCGCTTCGCCTTCGACCAGCCAACTATCGCGATTCTCACCTTTCCCTTCGTTCTTCTGCCAGCATTCATCGTTCCGTCAGTGATTTTGTGCCATCTCGTCACTTTCCGGAAACTGAGTTCTCCCGCGCTTGCGTCCGTGGTTCATAATTAATCTATGACGGCATCAACCAGGCAGCTCAACCATCCGCCAGCGCCAGAGCAGTTCGTATCAAACACGCCCGAGTCTGCGCAGGATCAAGCGACAGCGCAGAATCAAGCGCCGCCGCTCACCGGCTACAACCTCTTTCTGAGCGACCGCACATTAGTGCAAGCCGTGGAGCGTGAAGGCGCAGGCTGGGCGCGTGAGCAGATCAGCAATCTAGGCCGCTTTCTCGGCACCGAAGAGGCGCAGCGCTGGGGCTTTGAAGCCAATGAGAACAAGCCTGTTCTGCATACGCATGACCGCTTCGGCAACCGTCGCGACGAAGTAATCTTTCATCCCGCGTGGCACAACCTGATGCGCAGCTCGGTTGAGAACCGTCTGCACCGTCTGCCCTGGGAGAAACATCCCGGCAGCGGCGCGCACGTAGCCCGCGCTGCGCTGCTGATGCTCGCCGTCCAGAATGAAGCCGGACACACCTGCCCCATCTCCATGACATACTCTGCCGTCGCCGCCCTGCGTGCCGAGCCTGAACTGGCAAGCGAATGG
>DASXZE010000399.1:0-9551 GCA_036502105.1 Candidatus Angelobacter sp.
CCGCTCGTCCATTACTTTAAGCGCCTAGGCTTGTTCCAGCAGTTGCGAACCGCCACAGATCATGATGCTGCCCGCGCTGAACTTCGCTATTACATAGACCGCGTTTTCCGCGACGCCACGCTGGTAAAGGTTGAGCTGGTCACGGGACTGCAAAACCAGATTCGTGCGCAATTTTCTGCCCTGGGTCATCCGATTATCGGCGACAGAAAATATGAACCTAAAGAAGCAGAAGAACATTTGATTGACCGCGTGGCGCTGCACGCAGCGCATCTTGAGTTTACTCATCCGCGTTCAGGGGAGCGCATTACGCTGGACTGCCCGCCTCCACAGGACTTTCAGCGTTTGATTCGTGAACTGGAGCGCGCGGGCCGCCCACGCCAGTAGTCGGCCGGCAATCTTTCTCTTTTGATCTTTGCTGCCTCTTTCTTCTCTTGCACGGTTTAGAATGCCCTCGATGCCTTCAAACACGCTCCACACCATGATGGATTATCCGCTCACGCTTACAGCGTTGCTGGAGCGTGCGGGCCGCTATGCGACGAACGTTGAGATTGTCTCGCGGCTGCCGGACCGATCGCTGCATCGTTATACATGGGGCCAGCTTCACCAGCGCGCTCTGCGGCTGGCAGAGTGTCTGCATTCCATTGGACTGAAAAAGGGTGACCGCGTGGCCACGCTCATGTGGAACCACTACGCGCATCTGGAATGCTATTTCGGCATACCCGCCGCAGGAGGCGTGCTGCATCCGCTGAATCTGCGCTTGCATCCGGACGAAATTGCCTGGATTGCCAACCACGCGCAAGACCGTTTCCTGATCGTTGACGACGTACTCTTGCCGGTGCTGGAAAAATTTGCAGACAAGGTAAAATTCGAGCGCATCTTTGTTGTACACCATCCACCTGGCGAACCAGGCCAATCTGCGCAGCACAGCTACGCTGACTACGAAGATTGGCTCCAAAGCGCCAGCGGCAACTTCAAGCTGCCCACGCTTAGTGAAAATGACGGCGCAAGCATGTGTTACACCTCTGGCACAACCGGCAGTCCCAAGGGCGTGCTGTATTCTCATCGCTCGCAGGTGTTGCACAGCATGTCGCAGGCCATGGCCGATTCATGCGCTTTCTCTCAGCATGACGTCGCTCTGCTGGCCTCGCCCATGTTCCATGCCAACGGCTGGGGATTTTCTTACACCGCCGCCATGGTCGGAGCAAAATATGTTTTGCCCGGTCCGCATCTTGATGCTGAGAGTCTTCTCGAACTCATCGAGCGTGAAGGCGTAACCATGACCTGCGCAGTGCCTACTGTCTGGCTGGGCATGGTGCAGGCCCTGGAGAAGCGTCCGGGATGGAAGCCGGCGCGTGATATCCGCATTCTCTGCGGAGGCACTGCGCCGCCGGAAAGCCTGATTCGTAATCTTGATCGACATGGCTTTCACCTGATTCATTCCTGGGGTATGACGGAAACTTCTCCGCAGGCCACTGCTTCCCGTCTGCCGCCAGCTGCTCTCAATTTGCCGGAAGACGAGCAATACGCGTTCCGCAGCAAGCAAGGCTGGCCCGTTCCGTTTGTTGATGTCCGCACACGCCATGAGCACGGTGAGGTGCCTTGTGACGGCCAGACCATGGGCGAACTGGAAGTCCGCGGGCCATTTGTTGCCGGAAGCTATTACAACGCGCCGGAAACTGCGGATCACTTGACCAACGACCGCTGGACCGCCGACGGCTGGTTCCGCACCGGCGACGTCGCCACCATCGATCCTGACGGCTGCATCAAGCTGGTAGACCGCAGCAAGGACCTGGTGAAATCCGGCGGAGAATGGATCAGTTCCGTCGATCTTGAGAACACGCTGATGAGCCATCCAGCGGTGCGCGAAGCAGGCGTGATTGCCGTGGCGCATCCTAAATGGCAGGAACGTCCGCTCGCCGTTGTGGCATTGAAAGAGGGTGCGCAGGCCACAGCGGATGACCTGCGAATATTTTTGTCCTCAAAGTTTGCCAAGTGGCAGATGCCCGATGATTTTGTGTTTGTCAAAGATCTTCCCCATACTTCAACCGGCAAATTGTTAAAGACAGAACTGCGCAAGCGCTACGCCGACTGGCAATGGCAGCAGTAGCAGGCTCTTCCCTGAAGCATCCCTTCCCTCCCCCTAACTTTGTTCGCTTCTTTGTGGCCTTGCTCATGTGGCCGGAAGTACCCGTCAAAAACTGCCGATCACCGTTTCCTAAGCCGTCAAACAAAACTCCGCGAATAGAATGGCTGGCCGAGACACTAAAAACAAATCAAGCAGATTAGTTGCGATATATTTTTTGCGGGATGCGCGGGCTGATTCTTCAGCTTGCGCGTCCCACTTTTACTTTCTTGGCGAAACCCGCAAAATCCCCTCCAGATCATCCGGATGAATCGCGTGCAGCATCGCATCTTCCCGGTCAATATGGCCCTGCGCCATCAGGTTGGCCAGGCTTTCTTCCAGGCTGAAAGATCCCACTTTCTTCGTCATCGTTATTTCCTGGTGCAGATGGTGAATCGCATTCTTGCGGATATGCTGGCGAGCGCCATATCCAATCAACAACATCTCCGCCGCCGGATAACGTCCGCGACGCTTGCTGGGCAGCAGTATCTGCGTGAGCACTGCCGAAAGTGACAAGGCCAACTCCTGTCGGATACTGTTCTGCCGTTCCGGCGGAAAAGAATCCGCAATTCGCGAGATGGTCGAAGCCACATCCGACGTGTGCAGTGTTGAAAACACCAGATGCCCGGTTTCCGCCGCTGTCACGGCAATACGCATCGTCTCCGGATCGCGCATCTCGCCCACCACAATTACGTCCGGAGCCTGCCGCAACGCGGCCCGCAAGGCCGTGGGAAAATCCGGAGCGTCCGCGCCCACTTCCACCTGCTCAATCAAGCTGCGTATATTTGCATGCTCATACTCGATTGGATCTTCAATCGTCACAATATGCCGCGCGTCACGCCGATTGATCTCATTCACCAGCGCGGCCACCGTCGTCGATTTTCCCGATCCCGCCGGCCCGCCAATCAGCACCAGCCCGCGCGGTATGCGAGCCAATTGTTCAACCGAAGGCGGCAGATGCAGCTCATGTAAAAACGGCACCACGTTGGGCAGTGCCCGGATCGTTGCCGCTGCCCGTCCCCGCTCATGATGCAGATTAATGCGGAAGCGCCCCATCCCATTGCGATATGACGAATCGGCAATATGCGTTTCCAGATATTGCCGCAGCGCATGCGGCATCAGCGCCGGCGTAACTGCATTCTCAATCTCCTCACTCACCAGCAGCTTGTTGCCCAAAGCCACAACCTGCCCGTCCACGCGAATACATGGCGGCGCATCCGTCACCAGCAGCAGATCGCTGCCGCGACGCTCCACCAGTTGCGTGAGCCATTTATTCAGCTGTGTTAGAGAATCAGACAAAGTTGTTGTTCTCTCGACTGGAACGTTTGCCCGTGGCAATCTTGCGTAGACGCGAAGAAAACTAAAAATCTACCGCTGACTAGCGTGGATAAACGCGGATTTTATTTGCAAAAACAAACAATCATCCATATGTCATCTCGAAGGCCGTAAGCGAACAACCGCATCCTTCAGCTGTGAGTAGGACTGAGAAACCTCGTGCTTGAACAAAACTCACCGCCTTAACAGCAGCGGCGAGTGCACAAAATGACGCAACAAGAAAACCCGGGATATGGAATCGGTTAAATCCGATCACCCGATCACCCGATCACGGCGATCACCCGATCTCTTACTTAGCTTCTTTCAGCTTCAACTTGTCCTTGTTCTCTTCCAGAAACGCCCGCAGATTGTCTGTCTGGTCCAGCAACCGCGTCCATTGCTCAAAATAAAGCGTCACCGGAAATCTCCCCAAACCATAAACGCTAACGCCGCCTTTTTCGCTAACGCGAAACTCCAATGATCCCGTGCGTTTAGTCGCCACCTGTTTTTCCAGATCAGCCAGGCGCGCTTTCATCTCTTCATACGTAGGTTCTGCCATGTTCACCTCTCCCTAAAATCTTACAATACATTCTCAGCAGTCGCCGATCAGCCCAATTCGCAAGACTCTACTTTCCGATTACCCGATCACCAGATGTCCCGATCACCCGATCTCTTTATGGCCCTCTGCCGATATCCTTCAGCCAGAAACCCCACCCGGCATATAAGGTTTTGTTGTAAACAAAAACCAAACCCAGATTCCACCGAGCGGTGACCGCGCGGTCGAAGCTCTTTCGAGGCCGCTTTTATCAGCGTAATCAGTGCGAATCAGTGGTAGTTTTACCCCTTGCGACCTGCTGGCAAGCACTCTCAGCCAACAGACCCACCCGGGGGTAGAACATTTTGTTGCAAACAAAAGCTAAAGTGCCATTCAACAGCCTTATGACTGTCTTGTTGAAGCCCTTTTTCTGTCCGGTTTTGCCTTGCTTTTGGCTGATTGCTGACTGCTGGTTGCTGGTTGCTGATTGCCATTCGCTCATTGCACATTTCCACAACCTGAGACGCACCCTATCCTAGCGCAAAATATGAAGCGAATCAATTGCGAATAAGGACAATGCACTACTTCTCTTCTGGCGGACATTCTGCGCTACTGCTAATTCGTTGAAATGTGCCTTCAACTGCAACATTATGTCCAAAGCCGCAATCAGAGTCGTCCCCAGTTTGTTTGGCCTCTAGTCTGTCAGCATAAAAACGCATCGAAATATGACACTCATTTTCAGAAAACTCATGTGTCGAATATTCGGCTACGTCCTTGTGAAACGGGACTGTGGCCCTCAGGTCTCCAAGGCCCGAAGGTCCTTTGCCCAGCCCCCACCATAACCCAGAAAAGCAGAATTGAACGCTATCCGGCGCTGACGGTTTTATAACGATACTTTGCCACGTACCACGCCCGGCGTAACGAACGTATTCGCCCGCCATTGTTTTCGGCCATTGCCACTGCGCAAGGGCTTGTTCGATCTTGCGCAGGTTGAATTGCGCCGCACTGTTGTCCTTGTCCCACATTAAAGCGACTAAAGCCCAGGCGCGGGCCCAAAAATAATCATGCTTCTCCAAATGAGCAAGGGCCAGATTATTGTATGCCGTTAAAGAAATTTTGTATGGAGAATGAAATAAAGCCTCTTTTGAACTGGTTTGTCGGTCAATATCCGCAACCTCGGCAAAAGCGGCCTGCTGCTCAAAGAGATGGATGGCTGCATCAAAATGTCCACTCTTCAATTCGCTCGTTCCAAGCGTGTTGCATTGCGCGTATGAAATGCATGACGGTCCATCCTCGGAAGGGCTTTGGCCGCTCAAGGAAACGGGTAAACACAAAGTCAGCCCACAATAAAAAACGAAACCACGCAGGAAAATACTTTGCATAGCAATAAGGATACAGCAATCAAAATGACATCCATCTACCGCACCTGACCACCCTCACTCAGCCTCGCCAGCCGCCTCACTTCCGCCACATTCTGATCCACCAGCAATTCCCCATCGCGGAAAACCGGCCTCAACTTATCTTCAGGATCATCGACGCCCCGCCGCACCCGCGCCGTGCTCCATTGCCCATTCTTTAAATAAAGTCCCAGTCGCCCGCGCTTTGACGCCTTGTCATGCCCCTCCACCGGATCCTTGAATACATCGCGGTCTTCCCCATTCACCGTAACGTTGGAGCACTTAAAAGCAAACTGCTGCGTGTCGCGATTCAGCTGTTGCAGCAGCGCGCCGCCCATGCCAAACGTAATATTGTCAGCCGACCACCCCGCGCGATTCATCGCCGTCAGCGTGTCCTGGATCGTCCAGTAGTTCACCCCATCACCCTGGATCACCCGTATCTTCGGGTTCAACACACGATAGCCCTTGGCATTCGTCTCATAGCCAAACTTGCTGCCCAGAATTTCCAGCACCTTCAGCACCACCTCGCGCGGCTTGCCCGAATCCGGACGCACCACAAGCGTCCCCGCCCTCTGTTCAACCTTCTCGCGCAGCAGCGTGCCCCACAACCGCTCGCAAGCTTCATACACGTTGTAAGAATCGCTCACCACCGCCACCAGCCCCTCGGGAAATTGCGTGAGCATATTTTCGCAGGCCTGATCTTCATTCTCCCGGCCCCATGCCGTGATCGTCGAATGCTCCGCCGCCGGAATGCTGAAGCCTTCCATCTCTTGCGACTGATAATAATGTTGCAGCAGCCGCACGCCGGCTACCGTGTCAGTGCCTTTAAAGTTGATCAAATGCGCTGCCGCTCCTATTCCAGCAGTCTCCTCGCTCGACACCCCGCGATAGCCAAAATCATGTAACTTAAAATCAATCAGCGCCGGATCGCCCGACCGCTGCAGCGCTCCCAGCACCACCTTGCGTATCGCGCTGGAAAGCGTGGCCACCGTGATCAGATACCAAACTTTGAGCAGCATCGTCTCCAGATAATTCGTGAGCCAGTAACACTGCGGATCAGTGTTCTCAATCGTCATCAGCACATTCTGCACGTCCACGGAATTGCCTTCCGCTACCGCCTTGATCACCACCGGCAACCGGCCGCCATGCTTGCGCACCACATGCATCCAGCCTTCAAAATTGAACATGTCCGGCGCAATATGTTTATCTACAAATGCGCGCGCCTCCAGCACGTCTTCTTCATTCACCACCGTGCCGCATAAATAATTGAGCAGGTAATATTGCAGGCCAAAAAACAGCGTCTGCGGAAACATGCCGCCGCGCGACTCCAGATAGCTGTAGACATACTCCGTCCCTGGCGGATACTGTTTCCAGTGCGTGAACTTATAACTGTCAGTTTGTAAAACCAGATTTTGCGGGATCACGTTGCGTTGCGCTGTTTTAAGCATGTGCTTGCATCGTCTCATGCAGGGCAAGTATTAGGCAATGTTGCGCGACAAGCAAAACCTTTGAAACACAGAGGAACGGAGGCAGCAGAGGAATGGAAAAGTAATTGTGGTTGGTAATCACTTCGTTTTAAATAGCTCTTTAGACAATATCCAACTTTCAAATTCCTCCGCTTACTCCTTTCCTCTGTGTTTCAAGGTTTTGCTTTGTCGAGCAAATAGTCTAACGATAACTAATCCACCGGCAAAGCCAGCGGCTCGCTCATCCCAACGCCGCGCGGCACGGGCGCCGTGTCAGCCGCGCGCACCAGCCACCAGCTAGCCACCGCAGAAATAAGAGCAATGGCCGAAGCTGTCAGAAACACCGTCTGGTAGCCCGCGCCAAAACTGGTCAACGCAATCTCTTTGATTCCATCTTTCACTGCAGCCATGCCGGACAGATTGCCCGCCACCACGCGCTGCGTAATCGCCCTGCGATCCATATCAGAAACGCCAGGAAGTAGAGCACTCAGCGTATGCTCCACTTTCAAAAACAAAACCGCACCCAGCGCGGCGAAGCCAACAACAATCCCGGTAAAGCGGACAGTCCCGCCCACGCCCGCTGCCATGCCTGCTCGCTCCGGCGGGATCACCGTCATGCTTACCTTTGCCGTCTCGCCATTCAGTATGCCCGCGCCAATCCCGGCAATGAGCATACCTGCGAGCATCGCTGAATATTGAAATGCCGTCGCCACCAGGCCGATCCAAAGCATGCCAATACCCACAAGCCCCAGGCCAAGACTCAACAGTGCCCTGCCGGAAACGCGATGCGTCATATAGCGCGCAACAAATCGCGGCACCACAAAAAGCGGCACAGCCATGGGAAGCATGCGCAATCCACTCTGCTGCGGCGCAAGCCCCAGACCTCCCTGAAAATACAATGGCAGATAAGTCAGCATGGTCAGCAGCGAGGCAGCGTACGCTAACCCGGCAAGGTTCGCGCCAATATACGTTGGCCGCAGAAAGAAACTCAGGTCCAGCATGGGACGCGGCTGCTTAATCTCAATTACCAGGAATGCGCCAAACAAAAACGCAGAAGCAGCAAACTCAGCCATCACCTCTGAGCTTCCCCATCCTTTATGGTTCCCGGAAATGAGCGCCAAAGTCACAAGAAACAGCGCGCCGGCAAATGAGAGAAATCCCGGCACGTCTACTTTCTTAGCGTCCGGATCGCGCGAATCGCTCACCGCATACAGCGTCAAGCCAATCATCACCGCGCCGACCGGAATATTAATGTAGAAAGCCCACTCCCATCCCAGTGATTGCGTAATAATGCCGCCGGCCACCGGCCCCAGCGTGATCGCCACGCCAATAACTGATCCCCAAAATGCAAAAGCCCGCGCACGCTCTGCCCCGCGAAATTCATGTGACAGCGTTGCCAGCGCCGCGCTCAACAGCAGCGCCGCGCCCACTCCCTGCAAGGCGCGAGCATAATTCAATACGTTGATGCTCGTCGCAGCTCCGCATATAAAGGACGCAGTAGTAAAAAGCGCCAGTCCGCTCAACAAAACATTCTTGCGCCCATAGCGGTCAGCCAGCGTGCCTGCCGGCAGCACCAGCGAAGCAAACATCAGCGTGTAAGCGCTTATCACCCACTCAATGGCCGCGAAATCCGCCTTCAGCGAATGCGCAATCGAAGGCAATGAAACCGCCACAATATTCATGTCCAGGCTGAGCATGAATGATGGAATGGAAACGCACAGCAGGATCAGCAGCTTCCCATGCTTCTCCGCGTTCGGCCGGTTTGTGGCGATGGCACTCAATTCATCTCACCTAAATCGATCTCTCCCACCAATTGCAGCAGTGCGCGTAGCGCGCCAGCCTGCTTCTTGCCCACCGATTGCGCAAACCGCTCCTGCGCCTTGCTCCACTTGCCGAACGCAACTGCGAATCTTTTCTCTCCCAGCCCAGTCACATGGACCAGCCGCGCGCGGCGGTCAGCCGGATCAACCCTCAATGCAATCAGCCCATCACGCTCCAGCGGCTTCAAAGTATGCGTAAGTGCCGTGCGGTCCATTACCAGCGCTTCGGCAAGTTCGCTCACAGTCGGCGCCGTTTTTCCGTGCCGCCGAATTTCAGCCAGTATCGAATATTGCCCGCTGGTCAATCCGCTGCCGGTTAAATACCGGTCATACAGCAGGCTCACGCGACGCGACGCGCGCCTCAGCGCAGAGCAATTGCATCTGCCCTTCTTTGTCTCGATGTTTGCTTCCATGAGTCCTTGCGTCATTGCTTGTTCCCTTAATTGTCAATATATATGCATATGCACCTATTTGTCAAAAGTAATCCTCCACAAAAGAGATGCTTAGGGATTCACATAAAGCGATCCACAAACAAAAAACAGCGCCCACATGAGCGCTGTCCTGATGATCAAAATTTAAATCCGGGCCGGCTGAACTACCGGCAATAAAACTCTATTTCTTCGGCGCAGTCGTGGCATCTGCTGCCGCAGCCTGCTTTTTGCCGACGTATTGCACCGCATGGTCTACCACCGCATACAGCAGCTGGTCAGGGTCTTTGCGGGATTCCTTCTTGATCCACTCGCCAAACCTTGATCCAGCTTCCTGCGTGTCAGGCAGAGTAATGCCGCGATTTTGCGCGCTCAATGCCGCAAGCTGCTGCACCATGGAAAACCATTTGTCTTCATTGCGACCGCTGGCAATCCATGCCTCATGCACTGTCTTGGTCACAAGCTGGTC
>DASXZE010000400.1:0-27893 GCA_036502105.1 Candidatus Angelobacter sp.
CTTGTCAAAAATAATATGCCCGCCGTGCAGGCGATCTGCGCTGGCTTCAATGTATCCGTGTTCCTGCTTGATGGTTGCGCCGAGGCGCTCCAGGCCTTTGAGATGAAGATCAATGGGGCGAGCGCCAATGGCGCAGCCGCCGGGCTGAGAAACGCGGGCGCGTCCCATGCGGGCGACGAGCGGGCCCAGAACAAGAGTGGAAGCACGCATGGTTTTGACCAACTCATACGCGGCTTCAGGATTTCCTAGATTGCTGCAGGAGATGGTGGTGCGATGCGAGGCGCGGCCGTATCCCAGCTCAACGTCAGCGCCCATGGAGACAAGCAGGTTGCGCTCGGTCTGAATGTCGCGCACGTCAGGAATATTTTCCAGAATGACAGGTTCGTCAGTAAGGATGGCGGCGGCCATCGCGGGCAGGGCGGCATTTTTTGCGCCGCTGATGCGTACGCTTCCCACCAGGGGATTGCCACCACGAATTACAAATTTATCCATAAGACTCTCTGGCGCAATGGCCACGTTCCTGAAGTCAATCCGTATGGTCCGGCTGCGGGCCATTGGTTTCTTGAAGTCTGAAATTGTGCTGGCCAGCAATGATTCTTCTTTGCTGGCGCCGGAATAAGGTGACTTGGGGACTATCTTCATCTTAAATTACCCTTCACGATAGCTTGCCGCACATTGCCCTTAACGCTCTTGAGTCTTAGCTTTGCCTGGGTTCGTCCCAAATCGGTCTTCAACATGATGAGCGCAATGGCAACTTGGTTATCCGCCGCCTTAAGACTTTTTAGAGCCGCTGCCCGGTCCACCCCGGCTGCTTTCTCTAAAATCGTTAATCCTCGCTCCACGAGCTTTTCATTCACGGTGTTTACGTTGACCATGAGGTTGCCGTAGATGTATCCGAGCCGCGCCATTGCTCCTGTAGAAAGCAGGTTGAGGGCCATTTTCTGTGCAGATCCGGCCTTCATGCGCGTGGAGCCGGAAACCGCTTCCGGACCGACCTCTAAAACGATCTCAATTTCAGCAACTCTGCCCAGTTCTGAGCCACGATTGCAAACCAACGCAGCGGTTTTGGCCCCTTTCTTGCGTGCATGCTCCACGGCAGCAATGGTGTAAGGCGTACGACCGCTGGCCGCGATTCCGATGACAATATCTTTTTTGCCGGGCTTGCGTTTGGCAATATCACGGCGGCCCATCGCTTGCGAGTCTTCACTATATTCGGCAGCGTGGCCCAAAGCTTTATCGCCGCCGGCGATTACATATTGAATAGTCTTGGGATCGATGTTGAAGGTTGGAGGGCACTCGGCGGCGTCCAGGGCGGCGAGGCGTCCACTGGTGCCTGCGCCTACATAAATGAGACGTCCACCGTTGGCGATGGCCTTGGCAATAGCGTCAATGGCCTGGGCAATGTGCGGCAACGCCCGTTTTACGGCACGGGCAACTTTGCTGTCTTCATGGTTGATGACGCGGGCGATCTCAAGGGCGGACAGGGTATCCAGGCCGGTGGAAGCGCGGTTTTGCTGTTCGGTTTCCAGATCGCGAATTGGGACTTTACGGCGGCTCACAGGGGAGATCTTTCTAAGAAAGGGCTTCAACCACAGCGTCATGGAATGCGGGACGGATTCGTTTAATGGACTGCGCGCTGCGGTCCGGCCAGGTGCGATTGGTTAGCAGCGTAACAGAGAGCTGGCGGTCAGGGTCAATCCATAGTGAGGTACCGGTATAGCCCAAATGGCCATAGGCACGCGAGGAAAAATATTTTCCAGATTGTGACGGTTGGGAAGGCGTGTCCCAGCCTAAAGTGCGCGAAGTGCCGGGCGGAAACTCCTCGCGCCGGGTAAAAATTTCCAAAGTGGAACTTTTGACCAGAGGTGTGCCGCCCAGCAACAGACAGTGAGCAAAATCTGACACGTCCAGCGCGGAGGCGAAACAGCCGGCATGGCCCGCGACCCCGCCGAGAACAGAGGCGTTTTCGTCGTTCACTTCGCCTTGAATCAGGCGATGGCGGAAGGTACGGTCATCTTCAGTGGGCGGGATGAGCGGTTTCAAATTTACTGGCGGGTTGAAGGTGATATTGCTGAGGCCAAGTTTGGCGAAGATCTCAGAGTGGCAGAACTGGTCCAGCGGTTGGCCAGACAGCTTTTGGATGACTTCTCCTAGCAAGATGAAGCCGATATCACTGTATTCGGCGCGAGAGCCGGGATCGGCGGCCAAAGGGACTTGTATTGCTTGCTCTAAGAGTTCTTTCTTGCTGTGTGCGGTCTGAAAGAGCTTGATGTAGGCCGGCAGGCCAGAAGAGTGAGCCAGCAACATGAGGAAAGTGACCTGACTACGACGTGGGTCCTTATAGCTTGAGTTCGCGGCAGAAAATTCAGGAAGCAGTTCGGCGAGTTGCTGTCCGAGTTTCAATTGGCCGCGTTCGTGCAAGATCATGCATGCCGTGGTGGTGGCGACTGCTTTGGTGACTGAGGCAAGATCGTAAATCGTCTCCGCGAGCACGGCGGGAGAGTTTGGATCGTAAGTGAAATGCCCGAGGCCTTTATGGGCGATGAGCTTGCCGTGGTGAGTTATCCCCACGGCTGCGCCGGGGAATGCGCGCTGGGCAATGCCAGCCTGTAGAACGCCAAAGGCGCGCTGAAATTGTCTGTCCTGATCGCCGGAGGCGTCGGACAAAGGGTGCAGATTCGGGGGATTGGTACTTTGGTGCAGAAGTTTTCCTCTTATTGCTTTTGTTTTCGGTTTATAACACACTCAGTTCACAAGATGACATCCCTGCGTAAATCCTTAGGCTTAATCAATATATTTCTTTTGCTCACTGCTTTGCTGGCGCAGAGCCTGGTGGCCGCGCCGGTGCGCAAGAAAAAGAAGAGCCATCCGCCGGTCCAGGAAGTAAAAGAAACAGGAAATTTTGCTTCCGTGGACGTGCTGGTGCAAGAGCAGGTCAACGAACAGGCCATTACCGGCGCGGTGCTGCTGGTGGGGCATGATGGACGCATTGTCCATCAGAAGGCGTTTGGGTTGCGCGCAACCACGCCGAAACCTGATCCCATGACGGTGGACACGATTTTTGACCTGGCGTCGCTGACGAAGGTGGTGGCCACCACACCGAGCGTGATGCGGATGATCGAGTATGGGCAGGTGCGGCTCGATGAGCCGGTGGCGCATTACATCCCTGAATTTGGCGCGAATGGCAAAGATGCGGTGACTGTCCGCCAGTTGCTGACGCATTACTCGGGCTTGCGGCCGGACGTGGACCTGAATCCGCCATGGGAAGGGCGCGATGCGGCGTTTAAGCTGGCGGATGAAGAAAAGTTACAGTCGCCGCAGGGCGCGCAATTTATCTACAGCGATACAAATTTCATAGTTCTGGGCGAGATGGTGCAGCGCCTCTCCGGCATGTCACTGGATAAATATGCGGCCGTCCATATCTTCCAGCCGCTGGGGATGAACCACACAAGTTTTATTCCGCCTGCGGCCTGGCGGAGCAAGATTGCCGAGACATTTGCTCCGGACAGAAAGCAGATATTGCGCGGCACGGTACATGATCCAAGGGCGGAGAGAATGGGCGGCGTCGCGGGACATGCCGGCGTGTTTTCTACCGCCGGCGACCTGGCGCTGTATGCGCAGGCGCTGATCAGCCGGAAATCAATTCTGGACGCCGACATTATTGAGAAGATGACAACGCCACAGCAGCCGCCGAACGCCACTGAAGTCCGAGGGCTGGGCTGGGACATTGATTCGTCATTTTCGTCGAACCGGGGATCGCTGCTGCCGGTGGGATCATTTGGGCATACGGGGTTTACCGGCACATCGATGTGGATTGATCCTTATACGAATACATACGTGATTCTGCTGACGAACTCAGTGGCGCCACGGCAGGGGCCGGCGATTATCTCTCTGCGGGCGCGCGTAGCTACGGCGGTGGCGAGTGTGCTGCATTTGGACGTGACGGCTGCGGACCGCGAAAAACAGCTGACCATCACGGGCTATAACGAAGCCGCAACGGCCTCGCGCAGGCTGGGCGCGCGCAATGGACATGTGCTTACCGGCATTGATGTGCTGGAGCAGGACAATTTTGCGTCGCTCAAGCAGGACAAGACGCAGATGACCGTGGGCCTGCTGACGAACAATACCGGAGTCGACGGAAAGGGATCACGCACGATTGACGTGCTGGCGGCCGCGCCGGGAATCAAGCTGGCAGCGATTTTTGCTCCGGAGCACGGAATCTTTGGCGCGCTGGACGACCTGAAGGTTGAAAACACCGTGGACACGGTGACTGGCGTGCCGGTGTATTCGCTCTACGGCGGCACGGACGCGAAGAAGCGGCCTTCAGTGGATATATTGAAGACGCTCGATGCAGTGATCTTTGATATACAGGATGCGGGCGCGCGTTTTTATACGTATCCGGCGACGCTGGGCTATCTGCTGGAAGCGGCGGCGCAGGCGAATACCGAGGTGATTGTGCTGGACAGGCCGGACCCGGTCAATGGTTCGTTTGTGCAGGGAAATATGTCACAGCCGGAGTTTGAGAGCTTTACCAGCTACCATCCCACGCCGATCCGCTACGGCATGACGATGGGTGAACTGGCGCAGCTCTATAACGTGGAGAGAAAAATTGGCGCGCGGCTGCGGGTGATCCCCATGCAGGGCTGGCTTCGCGGCGACTGGTTTGATTCCACCGGCATTGTCTGGATTAATACGTCACCCAATTTGCGGTCAGTGAATGAGGCCGAGCTTTATCCGGGTGTGGCGCTGGTGGAAGGGACGAATGTTTCCGTAGGCCGCGGCACTGATACGCCGTTTGAGGTGATGGGCGCGCCGTGGATTGATCCGCGGGCGTACTCTGATTATATGAATGCGCGGTTGATTCCAGGCGTGCGATTTGTACCGGTGGCGTTTACTCCGGTGAGCGGGCCATATCAAAATCAGCAGTGCAAAGGCGTGAACATTATTGTTACAGACCGCACGGTGCTGGATGCTCCGGAGCTGGGGATTGAAATTGCGGCGGCGCTGAAGAAACTTTATCCGGATAACTGGAAGATGGAGCACATGATTACCGCCCTTTCCAACCAGCAGGTGTTTGACGCGCTGGCCGCTGGGGAGGATCCGCGGAGCATTGCGCAAGATTGGCAGGATGATCTGCAGAAGTTCAGGGAGATGCGGACGAAGTATCTTTTGTACAAGTAAGAAAACCTACCACTGAGGCACGGAGACACGGAGAAAAACCGGGGATTCGGGCCACGAATTTACGCCAATCAGAAAGATCGCACGACATCGCCGGCATCGCGCGTATCGGGTGATCGGAAAGACAAACCATTGCCACGGAATCAATGTGGCGGTCGGGCATGTCCTAGAGCCTGAGCCATTCCAAGAAGAGCGGTTTGGCGCTCCGCGTGAGTGGGGAGGGATCGAGCCCAGCCGATTACTTTTTCCGTGCCATCTCTTATGGTCCATGCCCGCGCAATCTCCAAAGTTGCGCTGTATCCTTCTAAGGGATCAAGCTGTTTCGCATCTTTGTCCAGTCGGAGCGCGTCTTCGATTTCCCCCTTATCTGCGGCGGCCTTGGCGAACTCACCCAAGCCAAAGGTAAGGTCCTTGGGATCTGTAGCTGAGCGCAGGAGTTTTTCTGCCTCGATTGGGTCAATTCTGTAATATTGAATAGCTACGAAAGAGCGCCAGCAATGAGTGCCCTCAAGCATTTTGCGGGCCTCGGCCAGCCTTTTGTCCATGGCCGCTATTCCGGCCATTTCACAACCGTTGGTTTGTAGTAAATGGTTTGGCTTGCGGTCCCATAGCGTTAAGGGTATCAGTTCTAAAAAGAGCTGGGCCAACTTGCGATCACTCATGCCTGCTGCGAGTTCACGCACGCGTTTCTGCTCATGGCGCTGCCGCAGGGCCTCGCCGATTTCATAAAACAGGTTTCCAGCGGAATTGGCGGGCAATCGCTCGCAAGTCTGAAGCGCTCCGGGAAAATCTGCCTGTTTGATCTGATGCTGGGCGAATTCCTCCAGGATTTCATTCGTGTCAGGCATTGACATTGCAAGAGCTCCGGATAAATCACCTTGATGGGCCTGGAGCAATGCAATCGCCTTAAAAATTTGCGTGTGTCTATCTGGAAACATCTGGGCGACCGCTTTGCCTCCTTGAACATCTCCATTTTCAACATGGATCTTCGCCAATTCCACGACGAACCAATCCAAATCAACTGGTTTTTTGGCAAGACGGGCCGTGGCCAAAGCATCGTCGTAGTAGCCCTGTGTGGCCTGTTGCTCAAAAATGTCCGTTTCGGGATAGTTATGATCAGGCGACTCACTCAGAGCTTCACGAAGCAACCCCTGGGCTGTGATTTTGCGAGAAAAAGCGCGCATCCACAACAGCCCTGCCACCAAAATGCCAATGAATAGAAGGACAGCTACTATGATCAGGCGGAAACGTCGCTCAGGCGCTTTCATGTATAGATTGGACACCGGAGAAGCTGAGTTGATCCAGTTTCTTTGGTAATGTGCATGCCTGAAGATTAATCTGGTTTCTTCTATACTTCTTGTTCTATGCGACTGCACATTGGCACATCGGGCTGGTCTTACGCGAGCTGGAAGCCGTCGTTTTTTCCGGAGAAGTTGCCGTCGAAGCGGTTTCTTGAATTTTATGGCACGCGGCTGAATGCGGTGGAGTTGAATGCTACGTTTCGCCGGATGCCCACGCCGAGCGCCATCGCTGGGTGGGTAGGCGCGGTGCCGCCAGATTTCTGCTTTGCTGCGAAGGTGCATCAATCGATCACGCATTTTAAGCGGCTGAAAGAGGCAGAGGATTCCATGCGCTTCTTTCTGCAGAGCATGGAGCCGCTGCGGGTGTCGGGCAAATTGGGGCCGATTTTGATACAGACGCCGCCGAACCTGAAAGCTGACGTCGATTTGCTCAGGACGTTTGCGCAGTGCCTGCCACAGGTGTATCGGTTTGTCTTTGAGTTCCGGCATGAGAGCTGGTTTACCGATGCGGTGTATGAGATTTTGAAATCGAAAAATGCGGCGCTGTGCTGGGCGGAGAGCGAGAAGATTGTTGTCCCTAAAGTTGTTACGGCGGATTTTGTGTATTACCGCTTTCGCGAGCCGGAATATAGCCAGCCCAACCTGGCGCAGATGGCGGACGAACTGAGGACGCAAAGCGTAACGCGGGATGTCTTTGCATTCTTCAAGCATGAGGAGCAGCCGGAGAGTGCGTTGAATGCCGTGAATGCGGCGCGGCTGAATGGGATTGAAGAGAAGCCGTTTGTTATGCCGGAGAAGAAGGTGCGGGCGAAGAAGAATCCGGAGTGATGCCAGAAACTCAAATTTACCGCAGAGAACGCGGAGAATTTGTGGGTTGCTCGATTTAATTTGACTTTTGCTTTGTATTCGCTATAGTAGTTTCAGGCGAGCAAAGCTTAAATGCATCGCAACGGAGAACCTGCCGTTGCGTTTTGTCTTTTAGGGAAAGTTGCGACCCTCTGCCGATGCTTTTGGAGATTGAGTGAATGGCTGTCGTGGCTCTTGTTTTTTATCTTGCTGATTTCAGGTGGGATTGACGCCAAAGCATCCGCGATAAGAGGAG
Organism: Candidatus Angelobacter sp.; assembly: GCA_036502105.1. Lineage (GTDB taxonomy): Bacteria > Acidobacteriota > Terriglobia > Terriglobales > Acidobacteriaceae > Angelobacter. The sequence continues at coordinate 7,582 of DASXZE010000400.1, forward strand.
TTTTACGACCTCTCAGCCGATGTTTGCACGATCTTGGGTCGTATTGGGTGCCCTTGGGTTGAATTGGGTCAAACCCGGGGGAGGGGGTAGGTAGGTTGACTGAAGGTATCGGCAGAGGGCCGCAAGCTTGCCTTTTTTGAGATCGGGTGATCTGGTGATCGGGACATCGGGTGATCGGAAAAACAAAACCAATATTCACCTCGGAGACGCGGAGAAAGGCAAAACCTTACCACGGATGAACACGGATAACACGGATTGGGGAGACGGGGAAAGGCAAAAGCTTTTTCCACTGACTAACCCTGATTGCACTGCTCAGGAAAAGGCCTAGCGGAACCTGCGGAGCTATTGGCTGGGGACGGGGCAAGCGGGATACTGAGGGATGATGAGGTCTGATAACAAGCGCGTGGAGAAAAGCCGCCGTGATTCAGTTCGTGAGCCGGTTCGCGAACCTGCGATGAAGGGCTTTCTGGCTTACCTGCGGGTTGAGAAAGGGCTGGCTGTGCTGACGGTGGAGGCATACGAGTCAGACCTGGTGCAGTTTATGGAGTTTTTGCAGGCGCGTCGACGCGGGTTGATGGAGGCGCGGCGGGAGGATGTGCGCGGATTTCTGAGTGAGTTGTTTTCCAACGGCGTGAAAGACCGATCGGTGGCGCGCAAGCTTTCTGCGTTGCGGCATTTTTATAAATATCTGCTGCTGGACCGGATGATCAAACACGATCCCACGCTGGAGATTGATTCACCGAAGCAGTGGAAGGTGTTGCCGAAGTCGCTGGCCAAGGCGGAGATTGATTCCATGCTGGACGAGGCAGGAAAGGCCGATGATGCAAAACTCTCTGCGGCGCTGGCACAGCGCGACCAGGCGATGATTGAGGTGCTTTACGCGGGCGGGCTGCGGGTTTCTGAGATTGTGGACCTGAAGCAGGAAGACCTGAAGCTGGATATGGGCTATGCGCTGGTGCGGGGCAAGGGCGACAAGGAACGGATTGTGCCGATTGGAAAAGCTGCGCAGGAGCAGGTAGGCGTGTATATGAATGAAGGGCGCAAAGTTTTGCTGAATGGGAAAAGTTCTCCGATGCTTTTTGTGCGCAGCGGCGGGAGCAAGCTGACGCGGCAGCGGGTGTGGCAGATGGTGAAAGAGGTTTCGGTGTCCGGGCGGCACGCGAGTCCGCACATGCTTCGCCACAGCTGCGCTACGCATATGGTGGAGAACGGCGCTGACTTACGCACGGTGCAGACGATCCTGGGGCACTCTGATATTTCCACCAGCCAGATTTATACGCATGTGGCGCTGGACCGGCTGAAGACGGTGCATCGCAATTTTCATCCACGGGGCAAGAAGAGGCCGGCGGAGAACAGGCCATGAAGACGGTAACAAAACACAAGAGCCAATTGAGTCCCGAGATCCAAAAAGGCATGAAGAAGTTTTTGGATTCTCTGGGCGGTGAGCGCAATGCCTCTGTGCATACGTATCGCGCCTATCACAACGAGCTCAAACGCTTTGCCGAATACATGGGCCCGGAGGCGCGCTGGAAAGAGATAGACCATCTGGCGATTCGCGGATATCTATCGCACCTGCATGGTTGTGGGTTGAGCAAGGTTTCGGTGGCGCGAGCGCTGGCCAGCTTGCGGTCAATGTATAAGTGGCTGGCCCGTGAAGGCGTGGTGCAGCAGAATCCGGCCAAGCTGGTATCAACGCCGAAGCTGCCAAAGAAGCTGCCGCGCGTCCCCACGATGGAAGAGATCAATGGCGTGTTGGACACTGATATGCCCGAGGAGGCTAGGTTTCCGGAGCGTGATCGCGCGATTTTTGAGGTGCTCTATGGCTGCGGGCTGCGCAACTCAGAGCTGGTGGGCATTGAGTTGGGCGATATTGAAGAGGCCAACGGAGTGATTCTGGTCCGGGGCAAAGGCAAGAAGCAGAGATATGTGCCGCTGGAAGGCGATGCGGCAGAAGTGCTGATTGCTTATCGCGAGGCGAGGCAGAAATTGTTGAACACTACCGGCAAGAGCACGCGCCGGCTTTTTATTAATCAGCGCGGGGGACCGCTTACCACGCGGAGTGTGGGCCGGATTGTGAAGCAGATAGCGATAGCCCGGGGCCTGCCGTCCGACATACATCCGCATACTTTGCGCCATGCTTTTGGAACGCACATGCTTACGGAAGGCGCCGACCTGCGGGCCATACAGGAGCTACTAGGTCATGAGCGGCTTTCAACTACGCAGAAGTACACTCAGCTATCGATTACGCACATTATGGATGTCTATGACCGCACGCATCCACGGGCCAAATAAGACAGTAAGTAATTAGTTTCGTCCCATCACCATTGATAGTCAGGCGACAGCTCATTTCCATGGAATTTCGCCATGGGATATGCAATTCTAGGGCATCTCCCAAGGAGCCATTTATGTTGAGGATTTTCAGTTTGCTGCTGGTTTTGCTGGCCGTGTCGCCTGCGTTTGCGCAGCAGAGCCTGGCGGAAGCGGCGGCACAAAGCAGAACTGCGGCGGGTGCGAAGAAGACCGAAGCGGAGCCCACGCGCGAAGACATATTGAAGCTGTTCGATCTATTGCAGATCACCAAGACCATGGGCGCGGCAATGAACGCCACGAAACAACAGAGCGTGCAGATTACCGAGCAGATTATCCGCGACAAGATGCCGTATGCCACTCCGGAGCAGAAAAAAGAATTCAAGGAGATGGTGGAAGACGTAATGCGCCAGGCGCTGGGCGACGATGCGGTGAAGGAAATGCTGGACGCTACGATTCCGGTGTATCAGCGCCATCTGACGAAGTCTGACGTGGAGGCGATGGTGGCATTTTATTCTTCACCCGTCGGACAGAAGATCCTGCAGGAGCAGCCTGCCATGGTGCAGGAAAGCATGACAGCTGCAGCCGACATACAGCAGAGAATCGCACGCGCCATGTTGCAGCAGATAGATGAACGGGCGGAAAAGATGGCGGAAGCTGTGAAGAAACCGTAGAGCATCTGGCATGGACGTGGTGACGGTTGCGGAGACAGGCTTGGCAGTATGATAAATGTACAGGGCTTGAGGTCGACTATGGTCTGGTGTTACAGGTTAAAATGATTCGAGTGGCCCTGTAGCTCAGATGGATAGAGCGACGGTTTCCTAAACCGCAGGTCGCAGGTTCGACTCCTGCCAGGGTCACCATACCGAAAGGTTTTTCTTGCGCAGAACCACAGCCCAATTCGCAGCAGCGCTGGTGCTTTGTTCAGGCTTAACGCCGATCGCTGTGGCCCAGGCCGCGCACTCTTTTCAGGCAAGTCTGCCATCGACTCCTGACGTTAAGGTAGTCAATCAAAATGGCATGCAGCGAGCCGCTGCGGGAAAGAGTGTGGCCACGCCGGGTGTGTCGGCGACACAGATTGTTATCGGAAACATATCGCCGGCGCAGGACGCAGATGACGATACTGGAACGACTGTGCAGGCTGTGTTGTCAGGCTATTTTGACGACGTGAATCAGCGCGGTGGAATTTATGGCCGACAGATTTCGCTGCGCTTTGCTGACTCCGGCGGGAGTGATTTAGCGACAGCGAAGAGCGCCCGGCGTCTTGCGGCTGCGCCGGTCTTTGCCATGGTTGCTCCGTTTGCACCGGGAACAGAAAAGAGCCTGGCCGCGCTGGCGCATACGAGCAAGCTGCCGGTGGTGGGATTGATGGCGTTGTCTGTTCCCGCTGAACCGCTCAACCGGGAAGTGTTTTATCTGTTGCCCGGATTTGAGCAGTTGGAGCAGGAACTGGTGCGGTTTGCTGCCGTGGAAGGCACGCGCACAACGGACAAAACGGCAGTGGTTGTGGCGGATGCCAAGCTGGAGACATCTGTGTCGCCGGCGATGCAGGTTGTATGGAAAGAACTTGGCGAGGGCAAGGCGCGGGAATTTTCATTCTCGCCGGCGAATGGCCCGCAGGTGATTCACGAACTGCAAAGCCAGGGAATCGACACCGTATTTTTCGTAGGCGATGGAGAGCAAGCTTCACAGTGGGTACAGGCGGCGGATAAGGCTGGATGGTCGCCAAAAACTTTTGTACTGGGCGCGCTGATGGATGAAAGTATTCTTTCTGCGCCCGCGCGTTTTCAGGGCAGGATTTTTGCGGCGTATCCAGAGCTTGAGCCAGAGATGGGAGCGGTGGATGAGTTTGAAGATTTTCTACAGCGCCACCAGCTTTCACATGACCACAGGCTGATACAGATTTCAGCATATTGTTCGGCAAAAATTTTCGTGGACGCGCTGGCACGTGCAGGCAAGAATCCTACGCGGGAAAAGTTGATCCTCAACCTGGAGCAGATGCGCGATTTTAAAACCGGCTTGTTGCCCAGCATTACATTTGGGCCGAATCGCCGCATCGGTTCTTTTAAGGCAGAGATTGTCTGCGCCGATCTGGTGTCGCACTCTTTTCAGCCGGAGTGCGGGAAGACGCCGTCAAAATCGCCAGCGCCGGAATAATTTTTAAACATATTAGTTTAGTCTATGAGCCCGTCAACGCAGGCGAGCCATTTTTCGCCGACGCGATGTGCGTCAATGTGGTGCATGCCGGAAGCGTTCCAGGGGCTTCCGTCTGGAACCAGCACGGGCGACTCTGGGACTTGATGCTCTTTATATGTGGTTGCGGTGAGTTCGGTTATCTCAAAAGCTCGCACCTGCTTGCCGTATGTGGGAACGCAATCCTGGGTGAAGCGGATCAGACGGCCATCGTAGTCAAGCACGCGGCCGCCGGGACGGGCAATGCTTTTGTTGCCGGAGATGATGGGGCTGGAAGGATGCAGAGTCCACGCGGATGCGAGATCGTTGGCGGAGTAAAGATTGAGTGAGTCATGTTGGTGCGGCGTGGGGCAGGTGTAAAGCCACCACTTTTTGTCGCGATAGAAGATAGAAGGGTCAGCATGCTTGCCGGGGACCAGATCTTTTACGAGCATCCATTCGTCAGGAAAGCGTGTGGCGCGATACAGGCGGACAGCTTCTGCGCCCAGCGTTTCCGGGACCATGTAAAAGTCATGGTTCCACTGAAACACATAAGGATAAGAAAGATGAAACGGCTCTTTGAGAACAATTTTCTGGTACTGCCAGGTGAGAGCGTCAGGGCTGGTGGCGTGACCAATTTCGCCGAGGTTCGGCCCGTTATTCAAGACCTCAAAAAACATGTGCCAAAGATCGTCAACTTTGACCATGAACGGATCGGCCACAAAACGCGCGGAAACGTCAGTTATATGGGTCGCCGCAATCACGGGGTTCGATACGCCGGGCGCAGAGGCGAGCCGCAGCGGAGACTCTCCGGTATAGATGGCAATGGACCAGTCCCAGGGGCGGCTGGCGTCTTTTGAGCGTTGTCCAATAGCGGTTGGATTGATCGTATCCATAAGAAGAAACAATTTTAAACCTTGGTTTATAAACCGGGGTTGCTGGCGGAGCTTGTGTGCCAAAAATCTTTAGAAAATTGTAAGTCTTTGATTCTCATCAGCTTGCGCCGAAGAGCCAGTCAGACAACGAATCTTAATGCAACAAATGCAGAGTTCCTGCGTTCAAACATATTGAAAGTGGTGGTCGTAAGCGCATGACATTTTGTGTCACCGCGGACGGGAAATAAAGGTGAAACGAAATCAAGCAAACTACCACTAATTATCAGTGACGGAAGTATTGGCCCAGCAGGGCCCCGTACGCCAAGAGCTGGTCCGGGAAATGCCGAAGGTTGTTTATGAGGCCGGACTGGAAGCCGCCCCCTCAAATCTGAGAGCAACAGCCGGGAGGAAGATTGTGAAGATCTTAGACGCTTTGTTCGGATGCTGGCACAAGCAAATCAGCTTCCCCCAAACCAGCAAGCCAGGACAGCGCCGCATTAAGGCTGCCTTGCAAACAGGAACATATGTGGTCTGCTTGGATTGTGGCACCGAGTTAGCTTACGACTGGAAAAATATGCGTGTTCTCTCCCCCAATGAGAAGCCTGCATTTGCCCATCCTCAAGTAACCCATGCACAAGTGGAAGTTGAGGCAGCGGTGACGGCCAGAACCTAAGGGAGATGTTGGGTCATGAAAAAACAGTGGTGGTTCCGGGCAATTGAAGCAACAGGATTAGTGGTTGGTCATTTCTGGTATAACGCCACTGTTCCTTCCGTGGTGGCCAGAGTTCTTTCTTAAAGCGGTGACAAGCTGCGTGCAGCCTTTGATTTCCGGGAGGCTGCCCACATAAGAAAGTTTTTGGGCCGATGATTTTTGGGTAGATCATCTGTGAGTGGTTTCAGTGAGCACTTTTTGGCGACGGAAAAGTTTTCGCCGCTGATGAAGCCACGGATGACGACTGATCCATCTCCAATATTTCCACCCATTCGCCCTTGATTCTTTTTGCAAACACGGGTTTGCCGTGAAGAAATTCCGCTGCAAGTTCGGGCGAGACGTCCGTGTGCGAACCAAAGAAACGCTGGTTCAATTTTTCCCATCGCTCAGAGTGGATCCACCGTGGAACGTCATTCTTCGTCGAAAACAAATACGCTACCTGATATTGTGAGCGCATCTGCCGCGCTTTGAAAATTTCTTCCACAGTAAAGTCTTTTACCTGGACCAGAGGAAATGATTGCCGCACGTATCCTAAATAAGGTTTAGAGAGTTCGTCAGTTGCGGGCCACGCGGTGAGAATGGTGTTGTTCTGTTCATGCTCTTCCAGAAACTTTGCTGCTTGCTGATGCAGCTCAATGAAATTCTTGTACGTCAGATTGTCCTCTGGCGCGAATCTATAAGGTGGATCAAAGAAGAGCGCCATCACAAAGACAATCACCATCACAGCTGCGGGCCACTCCCAGCGGGCAATGCGGCGATGCAATGTTGACATGCCAAACATAATCACCAGTGGATAAACCGGCAGCAAGTAGCGTGTAAGCAGCGCACCACCCAGCAGAGAGAATGCAACCAGGTGCGCCACCATGATCAGGGCAAACTGAAGCTGCACCGGGATAGCGATGCGCGGGCGCTCTCCGGATGGATCTTTGACCGGCGCGAAATACATTGCAGCCACCGTAGCTGCAGTGAGAGCCATCATGTTCATGGCGCCAAAGAGATGCCAGATTCTTTGCGTCAGGGCCAGCAGGAAACGAAGCGAGCTTAGCGTTTGCGCAACGTTGTACTGGTAGAAGTCTGCGCCGCCAAGAAATCTTCCGGTAACGTGATGATGGTAAGCGAACCAGGCCAGCAATGGCACTATCGGAACAAACGCAGTTGCAGTGCGTTGCAAGCGGATTTTCAGGCTCTCTGCGTTGGGCTGCAGGATTTCCCAGAGCGCAAAAGCCAGCGGCGTGATGATAGCGGTTTCTTTACTCAACACCGCCAGGCAAAATGCAATCTGGCTCGGCCAGATTCGGTCTTCAATGTAAAGTCTGATGCCCCAGAGCGTAAACGCAGCGGCCATCAAGTCTGCGTGGGCCAGCGAGCTTTGCACAAAGAAGATTGGATAGACCGCCGTAGCAATCGTGGTGGCCACCGCAACGCCGGTTCCGGCAAGGTGTCGCGCTAAGAGAAAGATATTTGTCAGTGCGAAGGCTGCAAGCAGAAGCATGGCCATGCGCGCGACAACTGGTTTCCATCCGCTGAGCGTGAACCACAGCGCAAGGTAAGCAGCAGGCAGCGGCGGATGTCCGGTATCAAGCGTGGTGGTTGGAACCAGTGTGTGAGAATGCGCCAGGTCGTACGCTGCAGGAACATAGAAGCCAGCTTCGTCCCAGAAAAAGGGCAGGCTCAATAAAGGAGCGTGCAGCAGAAATATCGCGACAAAGATCAGCGGAAAAATGCGTCTGAAAGAAAATTTCGGCCGATGAATGTGCGATTTGATCAATGACTGTATTTTCTCAATCGAGCGCTAAATTTCACGGCCAGTTTAATTGACCTGCCCTTGCTGCGCGTTGGAAGGATCAAGCTTGATTTCGCCGAACGTGCCTTCGTACTGGGCCACATTCTGCTGCAGCACATTCAGCAGCGCTTTGGCCTGCTGCGGGCTGAGATAGACGCCCTGAAAATTCTGCACTTCAACATCCTGAGCGTTCACCGGATGGAGGCGCCCAAACACCAGCAGAAAGTCCCACACGCTTACGCGGATTTGGATTGAATTGGCGTAGCTATCACGATAGTCAGGGGAATTGACCAGGCGGACATTCGGCTGCTGCTGCGGATTAGACATGGTAGCGCTCTCCTCGGTTAAACTTTCACCATAACAGAAGTAGCTGAACGCGGAAAGCGACAGCGTCTGGTTTGTGTGGAACTGGTTTTATACGGCGCACGTGTTGTGCAGCGCATGACGCAGATCTCGCATCATTTATAATGCTCGTTCTGCAAGAGGTCACTTTTTCTGGCTACTTCTTTTCCGGGCAATCATTTTTTGAGGTAATCATGGACACAGGTATTGTTGACGTACACGCGCGTGAAATTCTTGATTCTCGCGGCAATCCAACGGTAGAAGCTGAAGTAACTCTGGGTGATGGATCCATTGGCCGCGCAGCTGTTCCCAGCGGAGCTTCCACCGGCGAACATGAAGCGGTAGAGCTGCGTGATGGTGACCAGCAGCGCTATCTGGGCAAGGGCGTGCAGACAGCGGTGAGCAATGTGAATATAAAAATCGCTGACGCTCTGCAGGGCCTGGACGCTGCTGACCAGCGTCGCATCGATGACACCATGATCGAACTCGACGGCTCGCCCAACAAAGCCAAGCTCGGCGCGAATGCGATTCTTGCGGTTTCCATGGCCTGTGCGCGCGCCAGCTCTATTGCCATGAAAACGCCGCTCTATCGATATCTGGGCGGTGTGAGCGCCAGCATTTTGCCAGTGCCCATGATGAATATTCTCAATGGCGGCGCGCACGCTGATAGCAACGTTGACTTCCAGGAATTTATGGCCATGCCCGTTGGCGCAGAAAGCTTTTCTGAAGCGCTGCAATGGGGCGCGGAAATTTTCCATACGCTGAAAGCTGTGTTGAAGAAGCGCGGATACAACACTGCCGTGGGCGACGAAGGTGGCTTTGCCCCGTCACTCAAAGCCAATGTTGAGGCGATTGAATTAATTCTAGAGGCCATGCAGCAAGCCGGCTTCCGCGCAGGCGTAGATGTATCCATCGCGCTTGATCCCGCTGCCAGCGAATTCTTTGATAAGGCCAGCGGCAAATACGTCTTCAAGAAGTCAGACAAATCGTCCAAGTCGTCAGAAGAGATGGTGAAATTCTGGGCCGACTGGGCGCGGCAATATCCAATCGTGTCCATTGAAGATGGACTTGCGGAAGACGATTGGGCCGGCTGGCGCATGATGACCGAGGAAATGGGCGACAAAATCCAACTTGTGGGTGACGATCTTTTTGTTACCAACACTGAGCGCCTGGCTCGCGGCATTGACGAAGGTGTGGCCAATTCCATTCTGATCAAGGTGAATCAGATTGGCAGCGTGAGTGAAACGCTGGACGCCATCGACATGGCGCGGCGCAACTCTTATACCGCCGTGATTTCGCATCGCTCTGGCGAAACTGAAGATACTTTTATTGCCGATCTTGCCGTGGCCACAGGAACCGGCCAGATCAAGACCGGATCAGCTTCGCGCACCGACCGCATCGCCAAATATAACCAGTTGCTGCGTATTGAAGAAGAGCTGGACGAAGGCGCGCGCTTCCTTGGCATTGAAGCGCTCAACTACGATGCCAGCGCTAAATAAGCAAGAAGCCAGGAAAGCAAGAAGAAAGATCGGGGTCAACGGAGATTGTGAATTGATGAAGATAATGAAAAAGCTTTTCAGTTTCATAATTGCCACGCTTCTGGCTTCCACGGCCGTGCATGCCCAGCAGCATGAAGATGACCGCTTGCGCCATGCCGGTGAAGTGCTCCTGGAAATTCTGAATATCCCGGATAATATCCCCAAACCGGTGCTGGATAAATCAGAGTGCGTGATTGTGATTCCTTCGGTGAAAAAGCTTGCCATCGGCGTGGGCGGCAATTACGGACGCGGCGCCATGACCTGCCGCGGCGGCCACACTTTTACTGGTCCCTGGGGCCCACCGGCCATGGTGGCGCTGGAAGGCGGCAACATTGGTTTCCAGCTCGGTGGGCAGGCCACTGATTTTGTTCTGCTCGTGGTGAATCCCAAGGCATTGACTCCATTTTGAGGAGCAAGGTAAAGCTCGGCGCAGATGCTGCGGCAGCCGCCGGTCCCAAGGGCCGCGATGCGCAGGCGGCAACAGACATCCTGATGCATGCCGAAATCCTTACGTATTCGCGTTCACGCGGACTCTTCGCCGGCATCTCGCTGGATGGCTCAACGTTGCGGCCAGACAACAGCGCGACAGAGAAGGTCTATGGCAGAAAAATTTCTGCCCGCGATGTGGTGATTGCTCACAAAGTCAGCACTCCCAAGGCAGGGCAGTTGATGGTGAACGCGCTGCAGAAAGCGTCGCCAAGAAACTTGTCTGATCCCAAGTCGTTGCGCGAAGCCGGCACAGAGGGAAAATAAGAATATGATCTCGTTCTCGCGAACCGTTTTCGTGTCGTCAGTGTTTGCCCTGTTTCTCTGCTTGAGTGCAGCGGATGGTTCCTCGTATCAGAAATCGTCTTACCAGCAAACAATTGAGAAGTGGCGGCAAGATTTCGAAACATCACTTAAGGGTGATGATGACTGGCTTACAGTTGCCGGGCTTTTCTGGCTGCATGAAGGCGAAAACAGTTTTGGCTCTGCCCCTGGCAATGCCATTGTGCTGCCAGCGCCGGTGCCCGCGCAGGCCGGACATTTTGACCTTCACGCGGGCAAGATTACAGTGCACATAAATCCTGGTGCGCCGATTACTCAGGGCGGAAAAGCCGTGGAGAGCGCTGAAATGCATCCTGACGTTCCCGAGGAACGGCTGGTTTGTGGCGAGGTGTCTTTCTATGTCCACGCCAGCAGCGGACGCTTTGCCATCCGCCTGAAGGACAAGAACAGCAGGTTGCGAAAAGAATTCAAGGGGCTCCACTGGTATCCGGTGAATGAGGCATATAGATTCAACGCGCATTATGTGGCTTATCCCAAGCCACGGTCAGAGCAAATTGGAATCGTGCACGGTGGCCATGCGGAAACTTCGTTTGACGGCTACGTCACTTTTTCACTAGGCGGAAAAGAGTACAAACTCGATACAAACAATGACGCGGCTGGAAACTTGTTCATTGTTTTCCGCGATCTTACCAGCAAAACAGAAACGTACCAGGCGGCGCGCTTCATTGATACTAATCCGCCCAAAGACGGCAAAGTAGATCTGGATTTTAACAAGGCTTATAACCCGCCCTGCGCTTACAACCCATACACAACGTGTCCTCTGCCTTCGGTTGGAAACCGTTTGCCGGTCGAGATTCCCGCCGGAGAGAAACGCTACCACGAGTAGCCGCGTTTGATAAACTTTCACGCATGGCCAAAATCGCATACCTTGAATGCTCCAAATGTGGAGAACAAATAAGCGGCGCGCAGCCGCAAACCATCTGCCCCAAAGACGGCGGCTCGCTGTATGTCCGCTATGATCTGGCGGCGCTCAAAGGCAAGTTCACGCCAGACTCTTTGCGCGGACGCCCCGCCACCATGTGGCGCTACCATGAAGTTCTTCCCGGTGATGTGCCGGTCACGCTCGGCGAAGGTTTTACGCCCATGCTGCCCAGCAATGGAAATCCGAACGTATATATAAAGGATGAAGGGCTGAATCCCACCGGATCATTCAAAGCCCGCGGGCTCTGCGCCGCCGTCACCATGGCCAAACAATATGGACTGAAAAAGCTGGCGGTCCCCTCCGCCGGTAACGCAGCAAGCGCTCTGGCCGCTTATTGCGCTGCCGCCGGAATTGAAGCGCATATCTTTATGCCCAAAGATGTACCGCTGGCGAACTTTGTGGAGTGCAAAGCCTACGGCGCGCATGTAACGCTGGTCGACGGACTGATCTCTGACTGCGCCCGGATGGTGAATGAACGCAAGCAGGCTGAAGGCTGGTTTGAAATCTCAACGCTGAAAGAGCCGTTCCGCGTCGAGGGCAAAAAGACCATGGGTTATGAAGTGGCCGAGCAGCTCAGCTGGGAATTGCCTGATGCAATCTTCTATCCCACGGGCGGCGGTGTTGGGCTCATCGGCATGTGGAAGGCCTTTGATGAGATGGAACAACTCGGCTGGCTCAAATCCAGTAAGCGCCCCAAGATGATTGCCGTTCAGGCTGACGGTTGCGCGCCGGTGGTAAAAGCGTGGAACGAACACAAGCCAGTTGCGGAGATGTGGCAGAACGCGCAAACATCAGCCGCTGGGCTGCGTGTGCCCAAGCCGTACGCTGACTATATTATTCTCGATATCCTGAAGAAGAGCGGCGGCATGGCGATTGCTGTTTCTGAAGAGCAGATATTCCAGGCCGTGGGAGAGTGGGCGCGCGATGAAGGTGTATTCGCGTCGCCAGAAGGCGCGGCGTCACTGGCTGCTTATAAACTTCTACTGGAGCAAAAATTCCTGAAGCCGTCAGACAAAGTGGTGCTGTTCAACACCGGCTCAGGACTTAAATACATTGATGTAATCGCAAAAGCTTTGAAGATGGGTGTATAGGCTTCGCTGCGTTTTCTGATAAGTTCAAGAGCCATGGCGTCTTGCGCGACAAATGAAAGGAACGTTATGAGTCGGCAAAAATATTTCCTGGCAGTTCTCCTGGGTGTGCTTAGTTTCCATATTGGCAGCACAACGGCCTTCGGGCAGATGCCTGCTCTCAACCCGCTTCCCAAGACAGGCAGTTTGACTGCGCCGGCTGATCCTGCAAAATTTACCTTCGTCCTTTCGGGTGACAACCGGCCCGCGCACAAGAGCTGCAAGCAGCCGCCCACTCCGGGAAAAATATTTGCCGCGGTCAAGGGGTTAAATCCTGCAGCGGCCTTTGTTCTCTGGACGGGCGATACCATCTCAGGCAAGGAGCCAAAAGACAAGAAGATCCATGATGAGTACAAGGAATTTCTGGACATTGCGCAAACCGCCGGAGTGCCGGTCTTCAACGCGCCCGGCAATCATGAAATGGATGACGAGAACAATGATCCTTCTGATGCCATGAAGGAGCTTTATAAAAAGTACATGGCGGAAACCTATGGCGCTTTTACCTACGGCAACTCGCGATTTATTGCGCTGGACAGCGAGCACGGCGGTAAGTCAGAGGATGAACTGGCTGCCAGCACAAAAGGTAAAAAGAGCGGAAAGAAAGACAAATCAGAGGCGCCAGGCGCGATCACGAAAACACAGCTCAAGTTACTGAAGGAAGACCTGGAAGCCAATAAAAATGCCGCCCACGTTTTTATCTTCATGCACCACCCGGTGGTTCCATATGAGACCGAAGACGGTCTTGATCCGGCGAGCGTGTTGGCATTGCATGACCTTTTTGCGAACTACAAGAACGTTTCTTATGTGGTCTCCGGGCATGAACACATGTATTACAACTCGCAGGGTGATAAGAAAAAAGTGGTGGACCCGCCGGGCCGCACAGATCCTTCACAACCGCCATACTATCTTGTTTCCGGCGGCGGTGGCGCACCGCTCAAGAAGAATACGCCCGGTTCATTTTTTCACTACCTGGTGTTCACGGTAGATGGAGCGACGGTTACGCCCTCTTTGGTAAAAGTTGACTCGTCTGATCCATGTGATAAATAGATAGCTTATTCAAATCCCGAAGCGAAGTGAGGCCTCGATTGCTGACGAAGCAGTAGTGATTCAGGTAAGCTTTGATCTTCATACATTCGAATGCACGGCGGCTAATTTTTTTGTGATAACGATCTCTCACAGTACTCAAGATTCAAAAACATGACCGAACGCCTCTACTATCACGACTCCTTTCTCTACGACTTTGACGCTCGCGTGGTCGAGGCCCTTGATCAGAAGGGCCGAACCGCGATTGTGCTGGACCGGACGGCATTCTATCCGACCAGCGGCGGCCAGGTTCATGATCTGGGAACGATTGCGGTAGATGGCAAGCAAATCGCCATCACAGAAGTTGCCGACGAAGACGATGGCCGCATCCTGCATTTTGCCGCGGAGCAGATTCCCGCTGGAACACAGATTCACGGCATTGTGGATTCTGCTCGCCGGCGCGATCACATCCAGCAGCATTCCGGACAGCATCTGATTTCTGCTGCGTTCATTCGTCTCTTCAACATGCCTACCGTCAGCTTTCACATGGGAGAAGAGAGCTGCACCATTGATCTTGAAACCAACGGTCTCTCCGCCAAGCAGGCGCAGCAAGCAGAGTTTCTGGCCAATGAGGTGATTGCTGAAGACCGCCCGGTAAGCATGCGCTTTGTGCCATTGGAAGAGGCGCGGCAACTTGGGTTGCGCAAGCTTCCACCCAAGCAGACGGGTGATTTGCGGTTGATCAACATCACTGACTTTGATTTATGCGCATGTGGCGGCACGCACGTGCGTTCCACAGGGCAGGTTGGCAGCATTCTCTTGCGCAAGGCTGAAAAAGTAAAGCAGGGAGTGCGCGTGGAGTTTGTATGCGGCTTGCGTGCGGTGAATGCGGCGCGCCGTGACTACACAACGCTCACAGAAGCCTCCGCGCTTTTCTCCAGCCACATTTATGATCTGCCGGAGCAGGCCCGTAAGTCGCTCGCAGAAGCCAAAGTCGCAGATAAAGCACAGCACAAATTACTGGAAGAAATCGCTTCACTCAATGCTGAACAGATGCTCGCACAAGCCGCAGGCACACCGCATGTGATTACGCAGTTTCTTCCCGAACGTGACGCAGTCTTTATCAAGATGCTTGCGCAGAAGTTGACGGCAGGGAAGACGCCAGTGATTGCATTATTGGCTTCTGGCGCGGGACAGCCAACACTGGTCTTCGCACAGAGTCCGGGCCAGAAATCGAATATGGGCCAGTTGATGAAGGATGCCATGGCGCAACTCGGCGGCCGCGGCGGCGGCTCAGCGGACATGGCGCAAGGTGGATTGCCAGCGGGTGAAATTGATAGTGCAAAGCTGACAGAAATTCTGCGAACAACTGCCGGTAAACTGTGACAGCAAACTTTCAAGGCCGCCGCATATGGATCACCGGAGCCTCATCAGGTATTGGCGAAGCGATGGCGCTTGCGTTCCACCGCGCCGGAGCCAGGCTAATTCTGTCCGCGCGTCGCGAAGACGAACTCAGACGCGTGCAAGCTGCCTGTGGTGGAGAACTAGAAACGCGCGTCCTGCCGCTGGATGTATCGAACGCCGAAGAACTGCCAGAGAAAACTCGCGCGACACTCGCCATGTTCGGCGGCATCGACATTCTTGTCCTCAATGCTGGAATTACGCAACGGTCGCGCACACGGGAAACCGACGAGAGCGTTTACCGCCGTCTGATGGAAGTAAACTTCTTTGCCCCGGAAGCGATGGCCAGAGCGGTTCTGCCCTCCATGCTGGCGCAAAAGAGCGGACACATAGTGGTGATCTCCAGTGTCGCGGGAAAATTTGGCGTGCCGCTGCGCTCCGGCTATTCGGCAACAAAGTTTGCGCTGCATGGCTTCTTTGAAGCCTTGCGTGCCGAGGAAGAACGCAACGGCATACATGTGACAATGGTCTGCCCAGGATTTATTAGCACAGATATCAGCTTGTCTGCGTTGCGCGGCGACGGAGCTAAACATTCCAAAATGGATCCAGAGCTGGCGCGCGGTATGCCGGTGGATGAATGTGCCCGGCAGATTCTGCAAGGCGTTGCTGGCAATAAGAAAGAGATTGTGGTGGCGGCGTTCCGGGAAAAGTATCTGGTGTATCTCAAGCGCTTTTTGCCAGACACACTGGCAAAAATGCTGAACAGGGCAGGCTGAAGCTTTGCCTGGGCTGTCCACCAAATCCGCGATTTTGTGAGATTGCCATACGCTGGTAAAATCTATTTGTAACTTTCCCTCTTACATGTGGGGCTATAGCTCAGCTGGGAGAGCGCGTCGTTCGCAACGACGAGGCCGTCGGTTCGATCCCGACTAGCTCCACCATATAACAAACTCAAACACACACAACCTAAAAGTCATTTGCGCGAATCGTACAATGGCTGTACAGGGCCTCCGGCAAAGGCCGCTCTGCAAGCCTGTTTGGAGGCCTATGCTTCGCTTCTATACCCGTCATTACCCGCCGTGCAAGCGCCAAGGCGTATCAAGCTAAGCGTCCGAATTTGACGCGCAAAATGCAGATGGGTTTAGAAACTAGGCTGCAGTTGGAAAATGATGGCAGCCCATAATCTCGGGTTTAGTCGATGTAACATTGGTGGGCCGGAAAGTGTTCTGAGCAAAACATTGCTGCGGTGCAGGGTTTTTAGCTTGAGTAGAAAGTAGCCTATGGCTAGTCTTCTCTCAGAACGAGTTCGATTGGGAAGGTTCGAGCTGAACCTTCAAAGCGGTGAACTTGTCTCAAATAGCCAGAGGCTGGTGGCAACCTTGCCGTTCCATTCCGGCAGATTGCGTACCGCGTCGATGGTGTCCTTGACGTCCTTTACGCCGGCATCTCTTTCATAAGCCGAATAGCGGCGAAGGCCGTGTTGCCAGGCGGCTTCGGAGGTGACGTTCAAGTCGACGCCCGGCTCCTGCCGCCCGGCTCCTGCCGCCAGTACAGGACTGGAGCGACCGCGAGGTAACCCTGTTCCGCCAATTCATCGCAGTGCTTTCGAATGTCGGCGTTCACCCCAAACAGTTCCTGCAGAACGACAACAGCCGGAGCCTGCGAGGTCTTCGGCCTGGCGATATAGGCGGAGAACTTGCCGCCCTGTCCATCTACGCTGATGTGATCCTTCATTTGTTTTCTCCTCAGGCGGCTACGTTGATCTGTACCGAAGTGGCAGCCTCTTCGATGAGCCTGGCTGTTTCCTTCGCGCAAGACATGTAGGCCACATGGCTTGCCTTCACTTCGACCGTCTTTGCCTTGGCACGCTTTGCCATCATGCGCTCCTGATCCGGGTTAATTGATCGGTCTTCGGTTGCCACCATGTAAAAGGTGGGCTTGTGCTTCCAGGCGGGATTCGTGACCTTGTGGGTGAACGAGTCGGTCGAGATCGGCACCTGCGATATAGCCATGAACTCCGCCTCATCCCGTGGAATGTCAGCTGCGAAGTCGGCCGCGAAATGCGCTTCTTCGATCCACCAGTTGCCATTCGCGTCCGATTTGAACGCCTTGGACGCTTGCGGTAAGGCCTGTTCGATCGACGCACAGCTCTCACTCTCATCGAGCGCAAATGCGGCAACATAGACAAGTGCCGCAACGTTTGGATGATTGCCGGCCTCGGTAATGATGGACCCGCCATAACTGTGGCCCACGAGAACCACCGGGCCGTCCATGGCGTCGATTGCGGCCTTCGTGTACTTTTGGTCGTCGGCGTAGGAAGTCTCGGGAGGCTGCGGAATCGACACTTTGTAACCATTATTCTTGAGGATGTTAGCAACGGCTTTCCATCCGGAGCCGTCGGCGAAAGCTCCATGCACCAGAACCACATTCTTAATATGCTGTTTCACGAGTATTCTCCTTTGCGGTAAAGATCCGTACGGATCATTTGATTGTCGATGTCGAACGCCGTCCCGCCGAACCACTCTTCTTGCGCGCGGAACGAACATCTCAGTTGCAACGTAAAGAAGCTGTTGGCTACTAGTTGACGTGGGCGGAGGCAGCAGCCTCTTCGATGAGCTTGGCTGCTTCCTTCAGATGAGACATGTAGGCCACGTGACTGGCATTCACTTCGACCGTCTTGGCCTTGGCGCGTTTCGCCATCATCCGCTCCTGCTGGGGATTGATCGACCGGTCTGCGCTGGCCACCATGTAAAAGGTCGGCTTGTTCTTCCAGGCGGGATTCGTGACCTTGTGGGTGAATGAATCGGTGGAGATCGGAACCTGCGATATAGCCATGAAGTGGGCCTGGGCCGGGGGAATATCCGCTGCGAAGTCGGCCGCGAAATGGTCCTGTTCGATCCACCAGTTCCCATTGCTATCCGGTTTGAATGCCTTGGAGGCTTGTGGCACGGCTTTTTCGATTGACGCACAGCTCTCGCCTTCATCAAGCGCAAATGCAGCAATGTAGACTAGTGCCGCAACATTTGGATTATTGCCGGCTTCGGTAATGATGGACCCGCCGTAGCTGTGGCCAACCAGCACGACCGGCCCGCCCATGGCATCGATTGCGGCCTTCGCATATTTTTGGTCGTCGGCGTAGGAAGTTTCTGGTTCCTGTGGCACGGACACCTTATACCCATCCTTCTCAAGGATCTTTGCAACGGCATCCCAGCCGGAGCCATCGGCGAATGCCCCATGCACCAGAACTACATTCTTAATGCCGGTTGGCGGCGCCGCAGCAGCAACTCCCATAGTCCTCTCCAACAGCAGGGTTGCGCCGATCAGCATCGCAGCGAGCGGTACAACCACGTAAAGCTTCTTCATGATCCAATCTTCTCTCTAGTTTGAGCTTCAGCGAGATTCGTGGTCTGTGCCCCTGTAAGCTGACAGCCGAATCACTGACTCGGTCAACAAACTAAGAGGAGACGTCCCTCGTCTACTCGCAGGTTCTTCGGCATCGTCGCGAGTCTTGATTTCGCTCACCGCCGCAACTCGCCGGTAGATGAACCGTATCAGGAACGAGCACGACGCTCTTGAAAACTCGGACTGCTTTTGAGGATTCCTACCTCAAAGGTGGAGGAAAGGCGGATAAAAGAGCTTCGACTGAGTTCAACACGAAAACTTTAGAGGAATGCCAAATCGGCAACGATATTGCATCTACGAGAAGGCTAGACCGTCCCAGGAGCGGAAGACTTGAGGATGGATTTATTCCTGTTGTTCAAGGGATTGGCGTTTGGGTATCTCGACAAAAATCCTGCGGCTTGAATTTTCACGTCTCCATCTTGCCGGAGTCGCGCCCACGACGTTTGCAAACGTCCGGGTAAGGGCGGCTTGATCAGAAAATCCAGTCTGCGCGGCAATTTCCACCAACGAAGTATTCGTTTTAGATAAAAGGGCCTTCGCAATCTCAACGCGGTGCAGGATCAGATAACGATGTGCGGAGGTCCCAAATGATGTCCTGAACGATCGCGCAAAATGGCTGACTGAAAGCCTGCATTCTTCGGCAAGTGTTGCCAATTTTAACTCGCCGTCCAAATGCTCCTGCAACAATTCCTCCACGCGGCGCCTTTGCCACGGCGCTAACCCGCCTTTGAATCGCGGGATATCTTTGCGAATCTGACCATACCGCCCGACAAGGTGCGAGCCAATCGTCAAAATGAAAGAATCCACGAACAATTGAGAGAATATCTCCGGCCTATTTAGGTATGGCAGGATCAGTTGCGTCATGTGATAAAGGACAGGATCGGGAGTTCCATACACGCAGTAGAGACGCTTAACCTTAGACATTCCAGCATCGTCTGTGAGGGCATCCAATGTTGCCCGCGGAACATGGTAGTGGATCCAGTCGATCGGGCCTGGGTTGCGAATACTCGAATTTGACTCCAAATCGCACATTGCGACTCCGCCGATTGGCCATGCCCCAGTCTTTGTATGCTTTCCATCGGTCCAAAGTTCCCATTCGCGGGCATTCGCATGATTAAGATGAAGCGAAACAACGTAGGCCTTTTCGGATGGGATGGACGCAGTGCGCTCCGGGATGCCGCTCCGTGCAATCAACCGGGTAATCGCCATTTGCGGACGGACGACGGAAACTGCGGAATCAATGGCAACACTGGGCGGTTGGTTCATGGTGAAATACTTCGCCATCTGCATGCCATAGGCGCTTGCTTGGTCTTCATGCGGGCGCGCGGAATCCCGATTCTGTTCGCTGGCGTGAGTTGTATTCACGGCAACCTCCAAATCCGAGCCGACCGGTCATCTTGAAACGGATTCAAGAATACCACCTGCTACGTGGATTTTCTTGGTGAGCTTAAGAAGAAACATCATTGTGATCAGAAATGACAAATTCAGTTCGTTTCGACAAGCCAAGAACGAGTGGTTCGTCGCCACATCGGGGTAATGTCTCGTGCTCAACATCCGGTCGCGCGTCGAGCAGCCAATACCCGCGAAATGCTAGTTCTCTCAGCCGGCAAGCTGTTTCAGGAAGTTGGCTATGTGCGAGCGAGCATTCACCGCATCACCGCCGCCGTGAATGCGCCTAAGGGTACTTTTTACAACTATTTCGGGAGCAAGGAAGAACTTGCCTCAATACTCGTCGATCGCCAGTTTGCCGCTGTCTATCAATCACTTTCTCTAGTGCCGGGAAAGACCGCATACGATCAACTAACGCAACATTTCCACTTCTTAGCCACGGAACCGCCGATGATCGCAATAGCTCCACTCCAATTGCTTGCGATCTTCGC
>DASXZE010000401.1:0-6930 GCA_036502105.1 Candidatus Angelobacter sp.
GTAAAAACGCAAGACGTGCCTACGCCTTCCAGCGGCCTGAGCGATGCCGAGCGTAGCGTGTTTGAGTCGCGCGGCTTGCTGAATGCGGAGGGCAAGATCACGCCGCTGGTCATCACCAGGGAATCCATTGACACGCCAGAGAAGCTGCTCTCGCAAGAGCGCTGGGACGCCATCAACGGCGTGCCGCAAGGCGAGATCACTGTTGAGCGCATTCAACACGCGTTTTACATGGCGGCCAATTATGGCTTCCAGATTCTCAACGGCAACTTCGCCGCGGCCATTGACGATTACGAATTGAAGCTCCGCTTCATGAATGATCTGGCCACCTATCGCATTGACGTGACCTGGCTCTGGACCCTTCTGCAGCACAAAGCCAAAGTCACCAAAGACGGATTTCTGAAGCGCCCAAAATTGACCGAAGATGGCATTGAGCCGGCCGAAAACGCCGATGCCGTGAAAGCCGGAACGCCGTTCACCATGGACCTGTACGAAAAGCTGTGGAACTATCACAATGAATGGACCGCCGCCTTCTTTGCCGAGCAGGACAAGAGCGGCAGCGCCGGCCGGTTTGACCGCGACAAAGCCAACGTGATCATGGAACTCCTGATGAAGCAGCTGCCCTCACCGCGTTACATACAGCACAGCGCCCGCGTTCTGTTTGTAATGGGCCAGGCCAACAAGCAGGAACGCTCACAGCTACTGGAAGCAATCTTTGATCTCACGCGGGAAGAAACCGTAAAACGCGTGCAGGCCGGAACGCTGAGCAAATCAGCCCTGGCCGCGCACGATTACGTGTTTGATATTTTCTCCGCCGATGAACTGAAGAAAGCGTCTCCCTCGCAAGGAAACGCCGCCGACTAATCAGCAGACACAAGCAAACTGAACTTGGCGTGGAATGCTCATCAGCAGACCACGCCAAATGTTTTTAGCCTTGCTACGTCTTTAGAACCCTGCCCGGTGCATCGGCTGTGCAAATCCTGTGCAGAAACAGCCATGCAACATTACAGAGACTGCCGCTTACAATCGAATAGTGGTATTTTCAAAAGAGAATATGGCCACCTCTTACCAATCCGAGCCTTCAGCCGCTTGTCCCATCTGTGATGGGACTGGCTGGAAGCAAGTTGCTGTCCCGGGCAAAGCCAGCCGCATGACGCGCTGTGACTGCCGCGTATCCGCGCGCAATGAACAATTGCTGGATAAAGCCGGTATCCCCGCGCGCTACAAGAAATGCACTCTGGAAAATTTCAACATCGCGATGCATGAAGTTTCCATCTCGGTTAAAAATGCCCATCGTGACGCGCAGCGCCTCGTCCAGGAGTATCCGCTGGAAAAACAAGGTATGCTGCTCATCGGTTCCATTGGCGTGGGCAAAACACATCTGGCGGTGGGCATGATCCAAATGCTGATCAGAGACAAAGGCGTACCGTGCCTGTTCTGTGATTATCGCGAGCTGCTCAAAGAAATTCAGAACTCATACAATTCAGCGGTCCAGGCCACTGAGCTGGAAATTCTGCGTCCAGTGCTTGAGACCGAAGTCCTGTTACTCGACGAGCTAGGCGCGGTGAAGTCTTCAGAGTGGGTATGGGATACCGTCAGCTATATTCTCAACAGCCGCTACAACGAACAGAAGACCACCATCATCACCACGAATTTCCCTGATGCTCCGTCCGCTGGAGCGCAACGTGAGAAATCGCGTATAGACCGGAAACTCGGCGAGGAAGATTCCTCCCGCAATGCCGCCCGTGAAGAGACCCTGGGCGACCGCATTACGGACCGCATGCGCTCACGCCTGCTGGATATGTGCCGCGTACGCACCATGAAGGGCCCTGACTTCAGAACACTCCCTAAAAACAGAGACTAACCTGCTGCACGGTTTTTTGCTTTGTTGGTTAGAGTCGCAGCTTACTCTTACTAAGAATATAGATACTTTTATATATATAAATACAGTAGTAGCAGTAGGCCCTGTGTAAACGGTGGAAATCAGCCGGAAGCCCGATGGATACTGGCCAAACGCTGTCCACAGGCTGTGCATATGAAGGCGTGAAATTTGTTGAGCCGGTGAGTAACAGGACAGTGCCGCAGAGTCTTACTAAGGTTTCCAACTAAATTCACATCAACCAATCGTGCCGTCGTTGGAAGCCGTGGAAATCAGGGCAGACAAAAGAGTAACAGCAAGAAAAGCAAAGAGATAAACTGGACCTCTTTTCCGCACACCAGCAAGCAGTACTCTGGAAAACAGGGGAACCAAGTTAGTCTGCACATTCCTGGTGCACATCTGCAGAGCACTGTGACAGACTAATTCTGCAAGCGCGATTTCCGATAAAAGGCTGGTTTGAAAACTCTGGTTCTGAAATTCTGGTTCTCTAAACATTGCTGACGAACTCCATCTCATTCTCGCCCAACCATCTGCCGGATTTCTTTACTCAATTTCCGGCGGCTCCCGCAGTGTTCGTGTTGCGCGGAGCAGAGGCGGGATCGGAGCCCTACGCCAGCAAGACAGCGAACCTGAAGAGGCGATTGCTGCGTCTGCTCGCGCCGCCGGAGTCACAATCCAAACGGCTCAACCTGCGCGAACGCGTCGCGACCATCGACTACTCGCTGACCGGCTCTGACTTCGAGTGCGTGCTGCTGTTGTATCGGACACTGCGAAAAGAATTTCCTGACACTTATCAGAAACGCCTTCGCCTGCGTGCAGCGTCAGCCATCCGCTTCAACCTGGAAAATGAATATCCCCGCGCTTATGTCACCACGCGGATCGGCCGGTTCACGGGAAAATCTCTTTACTATGGGCCATTTCGTTCGCGGGCCGTGGCAGAAAAATTTCTCAATGACTCGCTTGACCTCTTCAAGTTGCGCCGCTGCACCTTTAACCTGAATCCTGATCCCGCCTTTCCCGGCTGTGTTTATTCAGAGATGAAGATGTGTCTGGCGCCCTGCTTCAAAGGCTGCACGGACGAAGCCTATGCAGAAGAGGTGGCGCGGGTGCAGGCGTATTTTGACTCTGGCGGAGAATCTCTGCTGCAGGAGCTGGAAGCAGAGCGCGAACGGCTTTCTTCAGAGCTGGACTTTGAAGCCGCCGCGGCGCAGCATGCCAGGATCACCAAAATCAAAGGCATTCTCACTGCCTGTGACGATATCTGCGGTCGCCTGGACCATCTCAATGCCGTCATCGTTCAGCCATCACTGGAACCGGAAGCAGTGGCGCTGTTTCACTTTCATCACGGCGAACTCGCAGGCCCAGCGGCATTCGTCGTGGAAGCGGAAGACGATTCACAGTCGCAAGAAAGCCGCATCAAGGCCGCGTTGGAGCAGATAGAGTCTGCCGGATCGCCATCAGCACAAAGATTCATGGAAGAGCTGGCCATCTTGAAGCGCTGGTATTATCGCACCCACAAAGTGGGCGAGGTCTTTTTTGCATGGTCAGACAAATGGCCAATGCGGAAGATAGCAAACGCAACACTGCGTACCATCAAGGCGAAGGCTTTCTTAACCCTTTATCAATTTAAAGGTGCAAAAGCCAGTCAAGCGGTTAAATGAAATCAGCACCTGATATCGGCCGGCCATCCTGAGGTCTAAGGAGCATTTTTCTTCTTTCAGCAAGGCGGCAAGCTTTAAGCTTTTGCTAACAAGCGCATTCGAACTTCTTCTGTGCAGTTCCAGCCGATGAATTCCAGGGACGATATTAAAAGACAAATTTATTCCTTTGCGGATAGATCCTGAACCCATCATTTGATCATCCATGAGAAGATCAAGCTCAACATCCAAGGGGACGAACCGGCCGCTATAAAATACCTGGATCTGGGCAAATTGTGATGAGTCAGGAGTGGAAACAAAATCGCGGTCGTTAAGATTATTCGGGCGTATCGCCTCTTCAGGGAACAGAACGCCTGGAATTCCCGTACCTGGCTCATGACCAAGGTTTTCAAAATACTTATTGGCCGCCCAGCCAACGGCCTCAGTTATGCCGGCGGCTGTAGAGGCGTTGATCATATTGCCTATTCCTGGAATCCAGCCAACCAATAATTGAGAAATCGTGCGTCCCCCAACCGTTGCTGCAAATGTGCCCAGTAGCGATGTTGCAGTTGCTTCACTAATACTACGGCCGTGAATAAGCGCGATTGCACTGATCATCGATACTTGAA
Source organism: Candidatus Angelobacter sp. (assembly GCA_036502105.1). Classification (GTDB taxonomy): domain Bacteria; phylum Acidobacteriota; class Terriglobia; order Terriglobales; family Acidobacteriaceae; genus Angelobacter. The sequence goes on from DASXZE010000401.1 coordinate 4,143, forward strand.
TGGCTGTGATCGGAATGGCATCTGCAACTGGAAGTTGGGCCAATCCAGCACCTACTGCTGCGGTGGAAGCAGCTGCAGTATGTATTACACCATGCACCTTTTCTTGCACTGACAGGCTCATTCTGCGCTCCGTTCTTAATGGCCCATATAGTTGTGCTCAACACCCTAATCATGAATGATTATTCTGTCTATGAAATTTCTTCAATTTCTCATCTTTTCATACAAATATTCGCATTCACAGAGATTAAACAAATCTTAATTGAGAGCACTACGCTCCCTGACCGATGCGGGCATGTCAGGGAAATCAGTTGTTGAAGGGATTTCTGGCTTGCCAGGTACTACGGGAATTTTGTTCTTATTCCTCATATTTTCTGTAAATCACTTTGATCCCCTCGCGCCATCTTTCATCCACGCCCACCAGCGTCCACTCGATTGCCGGAGAGAAGTAGCGCAAGATTGTATCGGTAGCCGGATGCACGCGCAGTGACGGCGCAACCAGGTAAAGCAGCGGCGGACGCGGTGAGAGTTGGACTCCGTTGAAGTATCCATACTGCTGGAACTCACCGCGGGTGTGGTGCCACTGCACGCGCGCCCAGTAATCCAGCCCTTGTAGCGGCAGGTGTATGTCTTCGTCGGCTTTCAACTCCAGCACGGCGATGCGGCCCTGCGTGGTGCATGTGAGCACGTCAATCATCGCGCGATCAGAAGCGGAAAACGCCGGCACCTGCGAATAAACGTGTGTGTGATCCAGTTGAGAATCCACGTCAGCAACATTTTTAAAAACCAACGACTCCAGCCAGCGCTCCGGATACATACGCCACAGCGGATCATGCCGATTACCGCCAATGCTGCGCGCTTCCACCACGAGGCTTATAAACTCATTGAACGCTGGCGCAGTCTCTTCACTGAAGCGCGTTTCGTATCCCGGCGGTCCGAAAATCGTTTCTTCTTCCACGCTGAAACTGCCGGGAGCGTTGGCCAGTCTTGTGCGCGCAAACTCCAAACCGTGAAGCCGGAAAGAAATTTCAGTAGGTGAAAGCACAGCCACTTCCGCCTGCGGAGCCAGCGCCAGAACTTTGCCAACGGTAGCCGCAAAGCGTGCGTGCACCTGCGCTGCATCGGGATGGCGCATGAGCCGCGTTTGAATATTGCCGTGGTCAGAAAGGTCTATCTGGTTCAGCGACTCATCGCGCTCATCGAATTCAAAGAGCTCAAACCTGGCAGCGTTGTGGTCCAGATGCGCCAGACGAATCCGCAGTGTCCCAGAACTTCTGGGCGGAATGTACAAACGCAGGCCTTCTACTAAAGAGCGTCCGGCTTCGCGTTCACGGCAGGCCTGCAGCCAGAGCAAGCCAAACGTAAGTGACGCATCCACCGCCACCTGCGTTTCCTGGCGGCTCACGCCCATCACCGCCAAAGCGCTACGGCCTTTGCGCAGCATTCCCCGTGCATAGACCGGTGAAAAGCTACGCTCCAGGTCCATGGATGTCGAGAGCTTTGCTTTATCCAACTGCCAGTCAGGCGACTGCCGGCGCAGAGTTCTCTCCAACACGCGCGCGTAAGTATTGCGGGCAGCTTTTTGCGCAGATGGCGGCCAGCGGTCGCGGTCTCTGCATATCTCCATCTTGTGCGGACGCGCCTGCGCAAACCGCCGCACACTTAGCGTCATCGTGCCGTTTTTGACGTCGGCGTCCACGATATGGCGTACCAGATTGCGTTCGTCCGACCACAGATGAAACAGGCAGCGGCCCTTGTCAGTCGAGATGGAAGTTTGCGCCGTGTTCAGGTCAAAAAGAATCTGGCCATCTTCAATCACCACGCCGCTGCTTGCGGTGGACAGAAATTCCTGGAGGGCGCGGGCCAGAGCGTCGGGGGTCATAGTTTTAGTAAACGATCTTGTTTGCGTGGGCTTTCCACGCTTGAAAGGGTGCCAAAGATTCTTTGTGGACGATTTGCGTAATCGGCAATTGCTGCTGCGTGTATGGGAGACAGATTTGTGTCTTGATCAACGAATCATCAAAGCCAGCATCTGCTGCGGCGCTGGACATGGCGGCAAAGAACACCTGCGCCGGGCGAGCCCAGTAGATCGCGCCCAGGCACATAGGGCAAGGCTCGCAGCTGCAGTAAATATCGCAGCCGGTCAGCTCAAAACTATTGATAGCCTTGCACGCCTTGCGGATCGCCACTACCTCAGCGTGTGCCGTGGGATCAAGTGTTGTAGTCACCTGATTCGCTCCGGTTGCGATGATCTGCCCATCCTTCACCACCAGCGCGCCAAACGGTCCGCCGCCGTTCTTTACGTTCTCCAGCGCCAGCTCAATGGTTTTATAGATCAGCTCGTCTCGATCCAATGGTCTCTCCCGTAAGAATTTCTGTACTGCGCTTATTCAGAATGCGGCTTTGGCTTCAGGCTCTGGTCCAGATAAGCCAGATAACCGCAGAGCAGGCGATAAGTGTCATAATAATTATTTGGGCGGAACTGCGTCACGGCTCCAGAGATTACGTTTTGCTGGGTCAGAGAATGAATAGTGATTTGCGGAATGTGGCGCGCCGCAAAGGGATCAGAATCCTTGTGGCCCAGGGCGGCAATATCTATCTGGCTGGCCGGAATCTTCAACGCATACACCATTACGATCAGGGCATGCACCAGGTCTTTGTCAGAATGAGCGGTCCAGATCTTGGTGGGAGAAAAGCCGAGCGCATCCACGTTGACCATGGCTTCAGCGCGGTCCAACTGCGAATGTGTTAGGTGGCGCGCAAAAAACTCAGCGCCCGCCGGATCTTTACC
>DASXZE010000402.1:0-9308 GCA_036502105.1 Candidatus Angelobacter sp.
TTGTGATCCTTCGTGTCCTTTGTGGTAAAAGCTCCTAATTTATCCTGATCCCGTTAATCCGTTGAATCCGTGTTCATCCGTGGTAAGTTTTTGACTTTTGCTAGTAGCTGATCGCTACAGCTCGTACCTGCGGAATCTGCCCATCCCAATCCGTGGACACATGCTCCAGCGTCAGCCGGAAATCCCGCGCCTGCCCCGGTGCCAGCGGCGCACGGTCCATCAGGCCATAATCCACGTAAGGCACATTCGGCAACAGGACAGTCACCGGCAGCGTATCTTTCTGCGCCGTCTCACCCAGAGAGTTTTTAAAGAGCACTTCCACGCGCGCGTCCATTATTTTGCGATCAGTAGTGTTGGTAATCTTTCCTTCAATGTAAGTCACCGATCCGCCGGCAAAGTTTTGCGCCGTGGCCATGTGTATGTCGGAAATCTGAAGCTTCGTCAGATTCGGATCACGCGGATTTGTATTCACAGGCCGGCCGCTGCGGGTAATAAGCAGCAGCACGGCAATCAGCACCACCACAGCCCCAACGCCCACGGCCATGGGAACCCAGCTTCGGCTCTCAGTCTGATCTTTAAATGGAGAATATACCGGCTCTTGCTCAGAATCGCCCATGCCCAGGATTCTAATAGCTATGCCGCTGCGATCCAAACCACTGAAGGAGTTTTATCCAGCTACGGATTCACGCGGAACAGAAAACCAAAAAGCTTTTACCACAGAGGACACCCGTTCGACTTCGCTCAGGGCAGGCTAAAGGATCACAAAGGAAACCCCAGACTACAAGCCTTTGGTTTTTCCTCTGCGACCTCTACGGTAAATATTTTTGCTTTTTAAGATCAGTGGCATCAGTGAAAATCAGTGGTAAAAGTAAAAGGTTTTTCTGATCCGCGATCATCCGCGTGAACCTGTTCCGGCTTGCCATGAATCCGCGGTAGATTGACTAAATCTATTCGCCCTTGAGGTGCTACTTGTTTTCCTCTGTGATCCTCAGTGTCCTCTGTGGTAAAAGCCTCTGGTTCTTGAATAGACGGCTTATTCTCCGGCAATCATCATGCCGTCAATCCGCAGCGTGGGCGCGGCTGTGGAACCGCGAAATGTCAGATCGTTGCCAATCTCAGAAATGTTGTTGAGCATGTCTTTAAGATTGCCGGCCACGGTCACTTCTTCCACCGGATAAGTCAGCTCGCCGTTTTCAATCCACAGTCCGCTGGCGCCGCGTGAGTAATCTCCGGTAACCATGTTTACGCCGAAACCGAGAAACTGGAACACATACAGCCCTTGCTTAATGCCGCTGATAATCTCCTGCGGCGTGCGCTCGCCTTTTTGCAGAAAGAAATTGCCCGCGCCAATGCCGGGCGTCCCAGCCAGGCCGCGTGAAGCGTTGCCGGTTGTTTTCATCCCCAGCTTTTTTGCCGTGTACGTGTTCAGCAGATAGGACTTCAGTATGCCATTCTCAATCACCACGGTGCGACGTGTGGGAATACCTTCACCATCGAACGGTTCGGTGCCAAAGCCGCCGGGGATTGTGCCGTCATCCACCACCGTAATGTGGTCTGCGGCTACTTTTTCTCCCAGCTTGTTGGCCAGGAAAGACGATTGCCGATAGACAGCGTCACCGTTAATCGCTTCAAAAATATGGCCCAGGATCGAGCCCGAAATCACCGGATCTAAAACAATTGGGACCTGCGTTGACGCAATCTTCCTGGATCCCAGCCTGCGCAACGTCCGGCGCGCCGCCTCTTTTCCCACGGACTCAGCCGACTCCAGCTTCGCCAGCGTCCGTGCCATGGAATACCAGTAGTCGCGCTGCATGCCGCCTTTTTCGTCCTGTGCAATGGGCGCTGCAGAAACCGAACAATAAGAGCGCCGGAATTCCCCGACAAAGCCATGCGAATTGGCCAGTACCTTGTGGCCGGTGGCCGCGTCAAAGGAACCGCCATCAGAATTCTTCATCCTCGGATCGGCATCCAGCGCCGTCCGCTCCGCGCGTCGCGCATAGTCAATGCGCTCCTCTGGAGCCAGCGAGTAAACATCCTCATGGTAAAGCTGCAGATCGCCTGGGAGCGAGCCCAGTTGGTCCGGCTCAGGAATGCCGGCAAACGCATCTTCTGAAGTGATGCGCGCCAGGTCCATTGCGCCTTTCACTAGACGCTCAATGCCATCTTCAGAAAAATCGCTGGTATAGGTGCTGGCCGTACGCTGCCCAATAAACACCCGCAGCCCTAGCGCGCGCGAGCCTGATTCTTTCAGCGTCTCCACTTCGCCCATGCGCACCACGGTAGAAAACTCTGAGCCTTCGCGCACCACGGCTTCAGCCGCCGTAGCGCCGGCTTTCTTCGCGCGGGAGACTACATCTGTTGCCAGATTGCGCAGATCTGAATCCACGCCGCTTACTGTTTGCGTATGAGTTGCCATCGATCCTTACCGGGCCGTGCCGCCCACGGTCATGCTGTCCAGCTTCAGTGTCGGAATGCCAACGCCCACTGGCACAGACTGTCCGTCTTTGCCGCAGGTGCCCACGCCTTCATCCAGTTGCAGATCATTGCCCACCATTGAAACTTTGGTCAGCGCGTCCGGACCGTTGCCAATCAGCGTGCAGTTTTTAAGCGGAGCAGTCACATGGCCATCTTCAATCATGTAAGCCTCAGACGCGGAGAACACAAACTTGCCGTTGGTAATGTCCACCTGCCCACCGCCAAAATTCACCGCATACACGCCGCGCTTCACTGAGCGGATAATATCTTCCGGTGAATCATCGCCCGCCAGCATGTATGTGTTGGTCATGCGCGGCATGGGAATATGTTCGTAGCTCTCACGCCGGCCATTGCCCGTATCCGGGACGCCCATCAGCTTGGCGGAAAGCTTGTCGCTTAAGTAACCCTTGAGAATCCCGTTTTCAATCAGGACAGTATTCTGCGTCGGCGATCCTTCATCATCCACGTTGATCGATCCACGCCGCGAAGGCAGAGTGCCATTGTCCACGACCGTGCATTTGTCTGAAGCAACGCGCCGGCCAATCATCCCGCTAAAAGCCGAGGTGCCTTTGCGATTGAAATCCGCTTCCAGTCCGTGGCCAATCGCTTCATGCAGTAGAATGCCCGGCCATCCCGGGCCAAGCACTACTTCCATCTCGCCCGCCGGAGCTTCACGCGCATCCAGTTGGATAATCGCCTGCCGCGCCGCGTCGTTCGCAAAATGCTCTGGAGTTTTTTCCGTGATGAAGTGATCTATCCCCACGCGTCCGCCGCCGCCCGCTGCGCCCTTGGAAGAAGTTTCTGCCGTCTTGGCGATGCAGCTCACGCTAAAGCGCGCCATCGGCTGCACGTCTGTGGCAAAAGTTCCGTCGGAGCCGATGACAAGAATTTGCCGCATTTCGTCAAAGTAGCCGGCGCGTACCTGCACAATGCGCGGATCATACGCACGCGCAGCGCGGTCAGCCCGCATTACCAGCTCAAGCTTGGCGGCAATGTCAGCATCCGCTGAAGGCGAAGCCACGGGATACAGATGGTGATTTAAATTTTCCTTGAAACCCTGCACCGGACTCTTCGCCGGCCCGCGTGCAATCAGAGCAGCTGTTCGGGCCGCACGCATAATTTTTTCCGGCGCCAGATCGTCCGTATAGGCATACCCAGTGCGCTCACCTGATAGCACACGCACACCGCATCCGGCAGAGATCCCCTGCGACGCAGATTTCACAATCGACTCATCCACGCTGATAGAGGTCGAGGTCAAATATTCGAAATACAAATCGGCATAGTCGCCACCGGCAGAAAGTGCCTCGCCCAGATAGCGCTCAAGATCTTTGGGAGTAATGCCAAACTTCTGAAAGAAAAGATTTTGATTTTGTGTCATTGGCTCTTTATTGGATGCTCTACGGCCAGAAAAGGAGCATTCCTGAACTTTATCCTTTCTATTGTCGCACTTTTATTCCCTGCCCGAAATTGCAGAATAGGAATTTCCGGGCAAAGGTACAAGTCCTTGAATTTTTCTCATCTTTACACTCAGAGTGTGCTCGATTCTTCGAGCCAAATGCCGCTAGAACTCCCTGAAAAAAGACCGCCCAAAACCATGCTAAGATTCCTCCAAGGCAGGTTGGTATGAATCAATCTGATCGTTCCCGAATTAGTACCATCCTTCATCGCTTTCTCGGCTGGATCAAACGCGGCATGCGCAAAGAACCAGAGCCGCCCGGCTACCCCGGCGATCCTTACGCTTACGTCACCGCTCCCAAAAAGCCCCGGCCATCCGGACGCGCCGCCGCCGTGGCCGAGCTACCGGAAGAGTAGATTGCGTTTGTAGTTTCGCGGGATCACCTGCAGATCAATCGCAGGCGGCTAGAAGATCGAACTCTGGTTCCGGCTGCGCAATAGGTTGAGCAGGTACAACCTGTGACGGATGTTTGCCGCTGAGCAGCTCTTCAAAAAACTTTTCCACGCTGGCCAGAATGGCTGGGCCCGTATGCGCGTCATAGCAGGCGCGCCGTAGCGCCGTGCCGTTAGGCACGCCATGCGTAAACCATGCGACGAATTGCTTCATCTTGCCCGGCGAGCCATGCATGGTTTCATCCACCAGCATTTTGAAATACGTGCGGATCATCTGGTAGCGGTCCGCGTCTGTCGGCTGATCATAACGTCCAGTTTCTGCAAACTGCCGAATCTGGCGGAAGATCCATGGATTCGACGCAGCCGTGCGCCCGATCATCACTCCGTCACAATTGGTCTGCGCCACCATGGCAATCGCATCTTCCGGCGTGCGGATATCACCGTTGCCAATCACCGGAATCTTCACCGCATCTTTCACCGCGGCAATCCACTCCCAGCGCGCATTGCCGCTGTAGCCCTGTTCACGCGTGCGCGCGTGCAAAGCCACGGCGTTCAGACCGCAGTCTTCGGCCATCCTGGCCAGAGGAACGCAGACGATGTTGTCATCGTCCCAGCCCATGCGGAACTTCACGGTAAAAGGAATCTTCACTGCCGAGCGCACGGCCTCAAAAATGGTCTGGATCACCGGCAGGTCTTTCAACAATCCTGAACCGCCATTGCATTTGACCACGCGCTTTGCCGGACAGCCCAGGTTCAGGTCAACCATGTCAAAGCCGGCTTCTTCCACAATCTTGGCCGACTCAGCCAGCGTATAAGGATCGCTGCCAAAAAGCTGCGCCGAAATTGGGCGCTCATCTTCATAAAAAGTGAGATAGCGTTTGCGCTTGGACTCACGCGTACGAAACAACCCGTCAGCCGACGTGAATTCAGTCATCAGCAGGCCACAGCCGGAAATTTCTTTGGTGCTGGAAATTGCTGTGTTGGAAACTGTAGTTTTAGAAACCGCTGTTTTAGAAACCTCAGGTGAGCCGTGCTCTGCGCCATCGCTCATCTGACCATTTAAATTCGGCGCTTGCGATAGCTCCGCTGCTAGCCGATCATCGCCGTCTTCCGGCGCAGCCATCACCTCGCCTGCACTGCGCACAAAGCTGGCATTGCGGATAAACCGGCGGAAAACCGTATCGGTCACGCCAGCCATGGGAGCAAGCACCGTAGCCGGCGCAATGCGCACATCTCTGATCTGCAGAGACTCTGGCACCTGCACGCCTTGCGGCACTGCGATGTTGTTGGCCGGATTTTCCCAGAATTTCTTCATGCTTTTCTGTAATCCCGAAGCGGAGCGAGGGATCTCTATCCCGATCATTATTGCTTCGGTCCGTTCACACAATCAAGAATTCAATGCGGGGATCAAACCTCTAAAGTAATCCGCTGACAGGGTTCTCTCGCTTACCCTCGAGACTTCTGGCAAAAAGAACAAAAGCCTCCGCCGCAGCGGAGGCCTCTCAAATCCTGAGCAGCTTTACTGCTTAACGGCTGCGTTCTTTGCTGCCTCAGCCTTGCTTGAATCAGACTGGGCATATTTGCGGCGGAAGCGCTCAACGCGTCCGGCCGTGTCCACGAGCTTCTGCTTGCCGGTAAAAAACGGGTGGCAATTCGAGCAGATTTCCAGGTTAATGGCGCCCTTGTGGGTTGACCGGGTGATAAATGCGTTGCCGCATGCGCAATGCACTTTGGTTTCGTGATAATCGGGATGGATTGCTGCCTTCATTGCCTCTGTTACCTTTCGCGGGTAAAGTCTTATTTTACCTCAAATTAGCTGTTTTTGGCTAGTAACCCGCCCTCTTTGGATGATTAGACCGCCAAGATTGATTCATCCCCATCTAATGGAATTCGCTACGCCGACGCAGGCCATTGATTTATTAATAATTAGAAATAAATAGGGACTTAGTGTTTGCGGAAATATATTCGAACTCCCAGTTGCAAAGAGGAAGAAGACGGTTCTCTGTCTAAAATCTCAATTTCTACAGATTGGGAATCAAGCTTCTTAATGACGTCCCAAAGCTCATACTGGGTGGCCTGCTTCGCTGTGAGCACTGGCTTTCGTTCAAAATCCTGCAGACGCAAAACCTTGCCACGATAAGTTAGCGTAAGGCCAGGCCAAGCCTCCATTGCTCTTCTAATTATCTCTGCTGATGGTGCATTCAGTCCATCTCTATACTTGTAGACCATTTGTCGTTTTACGCCAAGTGCTGCAGCTACAGCAGATGCGGACAATTCATTCAGCTTTTCACCGATATGGGCGGCGAACTCTGCTTTCAAATCTGGGTCAGAAGGAGGTTTAGGCATTGTAAAATTTATTTGTCGTATAATAATATATTTGACAAATAAAGTAAAATATACTACTCTATGATGGTGGAGTCTAGTGCCTGACGGGGTTCTCAGTCGCAGAAACAACACGTCTACATGTGAGGGAAATGAGTGCAGCACCTCCAATTCGATTAAGCGTTGAAAGCCAACTCTACGAAGCTCAAAAATCCGAATGGCTGCAAACGCACCGCGATAAGTTCGTTGTAATCAAGGGGAAGGGTCTGCTTGGATTCTTCGATAACTTTCACCAAGCGTACATTGCAGGTGTTACTGAGTACGGAATGGATGTTGATTTTCTCGTGAAACGTGTTGTACCCCAAGAACCTGTATTTTTGGTTTTTTGAACATGGCAAGATATCGCTTTCCTCCAGGCGAACCCAATCCCGTCCATCTTGAAAAGTTTGGTCCCCGCTTTGAAATTGAAGTCGGCCCACCGATCATTCGCAAGCCATCTGACTTACGCTTCCCTTCTTCCACCAGCGCTAAGTCACAAGCCTTCTCGCGAATGCCAGCATTGATAGATACCGGTGCCGGCCACACGGTTCTAACACCTCAAGCTATTGAGAGACTAGGATTGCCTTTGGTTGGATACACCACCGTGTCCCGTCTAGGTGGTTTGGAAAAAGTTGCAGCACATGTTGCAGCAATCCAGTTCCCTCGTTACAAGCTGGCAACAATCGAAGTAATAGAGATCGTTTGTTGCGAGATACCGGGTGATCTTTACCAGTGCTTAATTGGAAGAGACGTACTCTCACGATGGATCTTTACCTATGATGGAAGAGCAGGAGAGTGGTTTGTTGATGAAGAAGATGTGGCAGCATGGGTTGACCCGCCTGAAGGACTCACCTGAGGTCTAATTGATTCTGAGACAACAACAGACGTGCCGGGAGGGAGGCAGCACCCTCACCCACCACCAAACTCCCGTTCCAAAAACCAGAATTCAGCGTCTTCGCCTCGCTCAACATTTGTTAACAAGCTCTTTTCTTCCAACTGGCGTAAAATTGTTTATTTGAGTTTAGTCATAAACCCCAGCCTAGGAGCCTAGCCCATGGTTCGTAACGATATTCTGCAAAAATTCCCTGATCTCTTTGGGGCCAAGACAGTCAACGGTCACCCAGTCAATGTTGAAGATGCCATCACCACGCTCACGCGCGAGCTGCGGCCGGAGATAGCCGCGGCGCTCACGGCCCGGCGGGAAATATTGGCATCGCCTGCGCCTGTCCGGCAGAAATATGGCTGGCCCAAGTGGGAGGAGAAATTTCAGGACCCCATCAGCGGCAAGCCGTGGACGTATCGCCAGATCGTCCAGGGATTGATTGACAATTTTCTCGGCAAAGAAAGCGACGTCCGCTGGCGGCTCAATGACGAAGTGCCCGTGCCCCAGGACGCGCATCCGCTGAAGAATCCCGGTCTGGAGTTGACCGGCCCCTGGCATCCGCTGGATATGGCGTTCAACGCTCTCAACAGTCCGGCTCCAATGAACATGCCGGACTTTGAAGACGCGTCGCCCACGCACTTCCTGCCTGACGGCACTGCCAGCAACGAACCCATCGGCGTGTTTGCCGCGCTGCAAAATGCCAAAGAGATTTTTGCCGGCAAATGGACAGGCAAGCCCTATGAAGTGGTGAAAAAAGGCAAGACACGTGCTTACAACATCAACAAGCCGCCGGCCAAGTGGCCCACGCGCTTCGGACGTCCACCCGGACTGCACATCAGCTATGACCACATCACCGTTGACGGTCGCCCCGCGCCAGCCACAATTGTGGTTGCAACTCTGTGGGCGTTCAACAACCATGATTCACTCAAGAATGCCGGCAGCGGCGTCTATTTTTACATTCCCAAACTGCAGACGCCGAATGAAGCGCTGATCGTGGAAAAGATTTTGTCGCGGCTGGAAAGCATGATCGGCATTCCCACCGGCACCATCAAGATCAAGATGCTGTATGAAGAAGGCAATGCTGGCCGTCAGTTGCCCGCTATCGCGTGGACTCTCCGCCGGCGGCTCCTGGGTACCAACGTCGGTCGCTGGGACTACCTGGGCAGCCTCATGGAGATGTGGAAGGACGATCCGCAAGGCGTTTACCCTGATCCGCAATCCATTGGCATGGCCTCACCCAACATGATTGCTTATCAGCGCTGGAACGCCCTCATGATGCTCATGGGCGGCATGAAAAATGGCGAGCTGGAAAATGCCGGCCCCATCGGCGGCATGGCCGCAGTAATGATTTACCAGAACAACGATCCCTACGGACGCTCCCGCTACAATCCTCTGGCTCTGCGCGCCATGGTCATTGACAAGCTGCGTGAACGCGTTCTTGGTCTCGTCTTTGTGCCAGAAGGTCCCGTCAGTGGTCAGCCTACGCTCGAAGATATTCTGGCCAAGAAAGTAAAAGGCCATCTCTACGATTGCTATCGCCAAAGTTGGGTCGCCAGCCCTGAGCCGGATTACGTAGCCTCCGGCAACGCGCCGCTGCAAGCTCCGGTGGAGCAGCTGCAGAGCATCCTGAGCGCCGCAAAAGATACCGTGAAGGTAAAAACGCAAGACGTACCCACACCATCCAGCGGCCTGAGCGATGCTGAGCGCAGCGTATTTGCGTCGCGCGGCCTGCTGAATGCCG
>DASXZE010000403.1:0-4138 GCA_036502105.1 Candidatus Angelobacter sp.
CCACGGAACGAATCGCACACCACTGCATTTCCTCCGCTTACTCCTTTCCTCTGTGTTTCAAAGGTTTTTGCATATCGCTCTGCAATCTATCGCTCAGTAAACAGATGTCCCATTTTTTCTTTCTTCGTATTCATGTAGCGCTCAGAGGCAGCATGTGGCTCAACTTCACACGGAACTCGCTCCACCACCTTCACTCCTGCGGACTCAAGCGCAGCAACTTTCTGCGGATTGTTGGAAAGCAGCCTGACCTCTTTCAGCCCCAGCGCCTTCAGCACTTCCGCCGGCAGCTGGAACTCGCGATGGTCCGCCTTGAAGCCAAGGTCCTCATTGGCCTGCACGGTATCTCTGCCTTGATCTTGCAATTGATACGCCTGAAGTTTCGGCATAAGACCGATGCCGCGGCCTTCCTGCTGTTCATAGAGCAACACACCCGCGCCGGCCTCAGAGATCATCTGCAACGCCATCTCCAATTGCTGGCGACAGTCGCAGCGCAACGAACCAAAGACATCGCCGGTGAGACACTGCGAATGAATACGCACCAGCGGCGGAGCAGAGTGTATGTCGCCCATCACCACGGCCACCGCTTCTTCTTTGCGTGCAGAAGCGCCCTGGCCAAATTGGCCTTCAAACCCATGGATACGGAAGTGTCCCCAGCGCGTGGGAAAATCAGCTTCCGCCATTTTGCGAACTACGAAATCAGAGCTCACATATTTATTATAGATGGTGCGTGGTAATATTCTGCTCATGGCGATTAGCGATACCAGTACCGAGATCGAATTAATGCAATCTCGTATTCATGCGGCAATGACTGGAGAACAGCGTCTGATGATGGCTCTTGAGATCAGCTATTTTACCCATGAATTGGCCCGGCAGGGCTTGCGCGATACTCATCCTGATTGGTCTGAAGATCGAGTGAAACGCGAATTTCTACTTTCCCTTTTTCCGCCCGGATCCGCGCCAGCAGGATTGTAACAATGGAACTCGGAGCTGTATTTCGCCGCATTGCGGAAGTGCTTAAAGACGCAGATGTGCCTTATATGCTCACTGGCTCATTTGCCAGTGCATACTTTGGCGCTCTTCGGTCAACGCAAGATATTGATATCGTCATTGCAGCTTCTACCACTCAAGTCAGTCTCCTCGTTCAATCATTACAGGCCAACGATTATTACGCAGACCAAAAAGCAGCTTTAGATGCCCATCGCGAACAGTCAATGTTTAACGCCATTGATAATCAAACAGGCTGGAAAATTGATTTTATTTTTCGCAAATCCAACGCTTATTCGCAAGAAGCATTTCAACGAAGGAAATGTGTGCAATTTCAGGGCGCACAAATGTTTGTAGCTTCTTCCGAAGACGTTATCGTTTCCAAACTCGATTGGGCGAAGATGGGTGAATCTACTCGACAAATAGAAGATGTTGCGGCTGTTCTTAAAAAACAACATCAAGCCACTGACCACGCTTACATTGAAAAATGGGTCAAGGAGCTAGGCCTCGAGTCCCAATGGACGCATGCCCGCCAACTTGCCGGGCTAGAATAATAAAAAATCATCTGGGCCGATGCCAAGGAGAAAAATCAGGGCTCTACCTGTCACTTTCAAATGACACGGCATAGCCGATTTTCTCTCAAATTAAGAGTGCAATTTCCGCATCCATTGTCGTACCTTGGGATGTAGGGCAGGCTGCCAGTATGAGTCGATTGAAATTCTCTTTCGTAGTTACGCTGCTGCTTTGGTTTTCATTGCAGACCTCTCATGCGCAGAACGGTGCGCAGCCATCTTCTGATTCGCAAATCCCAACGCTCGTCACGCGCTCAAATTTAGTACTGGTGCCGGCACTGGTAAAAGACAGCGTCGGCAAAGTTGTTTTTTCGCTCACAGCAGACGATTTCATTCTTACAGACAACGGCATTCCGCAGACTGTGCGTGTGGAAGAAGATGCCCTCGGACAGCCTCTGGCGTTGGTCGTTATCGTGGAGACGGGTGGCGAGGGAGCAGCGCATCTTCGCGACTATCGAACTCTTGGGCCGGTGCTGGATGCGATCATTGGCGGCGTGCAACATAACGTGGCCGTGATCAGCTTTGACAGCACAGCGCGTCTGGAACAAAATTTTGAAGCCAACACGGACACCGCAGCAGAAACCATCAGCAAGCTTCACGACGGCGACACAGGTGCCGCTATTCTTGACGCGCTTAGTTTCGGGATTGAACTGCTACGCACGCAGCCGTCAGCCTATCGGCGTGCAGTGCTGCTCCTGAGTGAAACCATTGACAATGGCAGCCAAACCAACCTTGATGATGCGGTTCGCGCCGTCCAGGACACCAACACAGCCATCTACAGCTTCGGCTTTTCCACCACGCAGACCGCGGTGAAACACCAGGCGTCAAAGCTGCCTGGAGGGACGATTTCTTCTAACGAATCATACGCGCCGGGTGGCTGCATGAGCCGCGATCCAAACGCCGCCCCAGACGCGCATGGCAAGCGCGCGGTTCAGGCTCTGGACTGCGCCAGTGATCTGATCCCGCCTCTTCGGCTGGCGCGGATGGCGTTTCTGCTGGCTAAAGACGGCATGCGACGCAACGTGCCTAAGTCAGTAGCCGAGTTGACGGGCGGCGAATACTTCGACTTCAAAGACGGAAAAACACTCGCCCGCCATTTGATAACCATCTCGAACGATGTGCCAAACTACTATTTTCTGAGCTTCCGTCCACAGTCTCCGCAGGCTGGGCAGCATGCGCTGGAGTTGAAATTAAAAGGCCGGCCCGGTTATGAAGTGACAGCGCGCAAAGGATACTGGATGGATGCCCCGGCGGGCGCAAAAGAATAGTTTCGTCCCATCGCGATATACTGATTAGTTTCATATAGCCCGTGGAGGGACAAATGGCCTCATCCGCAGTCAGTTACGCAAAAGAAAACCAGCAGAAGTTTTTAGGCGAGTTGAAAGACCTGCTTCGCATTCCCAGCGTGAGCACCGCTCCGGAACATAAAGAAGATGTCCGCCGTGCCGCCATGTTTGTGGCCGACGACATGCGCCGCATTGGCCTGGAAAACGTTGAGGTCATTCCAACCAAGAACCATCCACTGGTTTATGGCGACTGGCTCCACGCGCCGGGCAAGCCCACGGTCCTCTGCTATGCGCACTATGACGTGCAACCGCCCGATCCGCTCAATGAATGGCTCACGCCACCCTTTGAGCCGACCGAGCGCAATAACAATATTTACGCGCGCGGCGCTGTGGACGACAAAGGCCAGCTTTGGATGGAGATCAAGGCCGTGGAAGCCTTGTTCCGCGCCAACAACGGCAAGCTGCCTATCAACGTGAAATTCATTATTGAAGGTGAAGAGGAAGTAGGTGGCGAGTCGATTGCAGCATACGTTCGGTCTGAGAAAGCTAAGCTCAAAGCCGACTTTGCCTTGGTGTGCGACACAGAACTCTTCGCGCCCAATCTTCCTACGCTTTGCATTGGACTGCGCGGACTGGTCTATACAGAAATTGAAGCACAAGGCCCCAAGACAGATCTGCACTCCGGCATGTACGGCGGCGCGGCGCCCAATCCGTTTTTCGCGCTGATTGAGATCATCAGCAAGCTGAAAGATTCCAAAGGCAAAATCTTGATCCCCGGTTTTTATACTGGCATAAAAGCTCCCAGCAAAGACGAACTCAAAGCCTGGAAACGCCTGCCGTTTAAAGAAGAGCACTATCGCAAAACTGAGGTGGGATCAAAAGTTCTCACCGGCGAGCCCGGCTACTCGGTGCTCTATCGCACATGGGCTCGGCCCACGCTGGAAGTCCACGGCATGCCCGGCGGATTCACCGCACCAGGCGCCAAGACAGTGATTCCCGCCCGCGCGTTTGCCAAAGTATCCATGCGTCTGGTACCCAATCAAGATCCAGACGCAATTTTGAAAAAGTACACCGCTTACGTGAAGAAGCTCACGCCTAAGGGAATTGAAACCAAGATCAAAGTCTTCAGCAAAGGGCCGGCGTGCGTGGTAGGAACAGATAATCGCTTCATTAAAGCCGCAACTCAAGCACTGAAAGATGTCTTCAAGAAAGAGACCGTCTTCATCCGCTCCGGCGGTTCCATTCCTATCGTGACGGATTTTCAGGATGTGCTCAAACTGCCCAGCGTGATGATGG
>DASXZE010000404.1:0-4534 GCA_036502105.1 Candidatus Angelobacter sp.
CCAGCTTCAGCAAATGACGTCCATGGCAGGCGCACGGCGTGGAAGAGCCACAACTCTTCGCCCAGCGGTACTTCATTTTCGGCCCATGACGCCGCTTCCATGGGCAACGCAGCCAGTTCTTTCCATCCACCGGCAAGCTGAGCCACGTGTGAGAGCTTGTCCATGACTGCGTCTTGCCGCGCGCAGAAATTTTTCCATGTCTCGTTGCTGAAGATCAGTGAGCCGTCAGCGCCATAAACCGCAAGGCCTTCATTCATGGTCTCAAGCAGCGTCTGGTTGAACGAGTAGAGCGATGACAATTCTGCCTGAAGTTCCTTAAGTGCTGCCAGCTTCCACAGCAGCCGGTCAGACGCAGGCCACGCGGAGCGTTCTGCGGCAGATTGAGCAGGTTTCAAATATCCGTAATGCGGACTGATCGTTTGACGCAGCTGTTGCAGTCGCGATGTAACTTCGCGATCAACGATAAGAAGGTTTTCCAGCTGCGCAATAGGCGCTGCCAGCACGCCGGCAATCAGCAGTGGTCCGTAAGAGAGCAGGCGATGAAAATCGCGGAAGAGAAAGTAAGCTGCAACGTATCCACCGCCAATCATCGCGATCAATACTAAAAGTCCGCGCAGGCCGGGGTATCGCACCACTACCCACAGCGCAGCGGCGCTCATCAGGAGCACCAGGGCAAACTGGCCAACGCTGCCAATCTGTGACAGAGTTCTGCGGCTCAACACCATATCGGTTACATTGGCGTTGATTTCAACTCCCGGCATGGGAAGCTGATTGCTCACGGGTGTAATGAGCCGGTCGCTAATATCAATTGCGCCAAAGCCGATCAGCACCGCTTTGCCGGCTAGTTGTTCTGCATTCTTTCCTGCCAGCAGATCGCCAGCAGAGACCACGATAAACGGCGGATCAGCTTGCCCCGGCTCGAATTGAGGACGATAATCGATAAGCAAAGGCGGAGCTGCTGTCAGTTTTTCGACGCCGGATATGTTTGCTTCAGAAATATTTTGCGCTGCTAACAAATTCGGCTGGACGAGCGAGGCCAGTTTCAGTGCAAACGCTGAACGCAATCCGTCCGCAGTTGGCTCCTGTGCAGGAATGCTGCGGCATACGCCATCAAAATCAATCACGGCCTGAACGTGGCCTACGCCTTTAGCTGCTTGAGCAAAACGGGGCAGCGGGTCCATCCACAAATTGCCGGTGGGCGAACTGGAGATTTTTGCGGCCAACACCATATTGGGCGCGGACTGAATAGCGCTGGTCAGCGCGGCATCATTCTGCTCGTCTTCTACTTCAGGCAAAAGAACATCCATGCCAATGGCTTTTGGATGCTGCGCGCTCACTGCCTGTATCAGCTTCGCCAGTTCGGCGCGCGGCCACGGCCAGCGGCCATGCTGGGCCAGCGTGGCGTCGTCAATCAAGACGAGCGCAACTTGTTGTGATACCGACTGCGGACGCCGCAGACGAAAGAAAAAATCATTCAACTTCTGGCTGAGCGTGGAAACAGGGAAGCTCAGGCTCACCAGAAACACCAGCGCCAGCAGCACCAGGTTGAGCCTGATCCAGCGGCCCCATGTGATGGGCTTTGCGTTGTCCGAATTGGAGAAGAGTTTCATTTATCGTGAAATCGTCTTTTCCGAAATCTACTAAGGCTTCAATCAGCTTGGCTTTGATCAGCCAACCATTAAATCAATCCCCAGCCGCCGCGCCTTCTGATACAAAGTTTTTCTCTCAATGCCCAGAGCGCGGGCAGCCTTGGACTTATTGCCTGCATGTTCTTGAAGAACCCGCATAATGTGCTGCCGCTCCATATCTTCGAGCGTAGTCGGCGGAGTGTTGTCAGGGACGCCGCTGGCGCGCACCAGCTGGCGTTCACGTTCCACGTCAGCAACTCCGATTTCGCCGGACATGCAGAAAATGGCCAGCCGCTCCACCAGGTTTTCCAACTCGCGCACGTTTCCCGGCCATGACGCGCTGGTCAGGACCTTTACCGCGGGCTCAGTAATGGTGATATTGCGTTTGCTCTTGCTGTTGGAACGCTTCAGGAAATGCTGTATCAGCAGCGGAATATCTTCGCGGCGCTCTTCCAGGCTGGGCAGGTTGATCACCACCACGCTCAGTCGATAGTAAAGGTCTTCGCGAAAGCGGCCGTCGGTCATCATTTTGGTGAGATCGCGATTGCTGGCCGCCAGAATCCTTACGTTAATGGAAGTATGCTTGTGTGATCCCACGCGGCGGATCTGCTGTTCCTGCACAGCGCGCAGAAGATTTACCTGAAAGCCGGGTTTGGTTTCAGAAATTTCGTCGAGAAAGAGCGTGCCGCCATGGGCCGCTTCAAACAGGCCCGGACGGCTGCTGTCTGCGCCAGTGTATGCGCCTTTTTCATGGCCAAAAAGTTCGCTCTCCAGAATATTTTCCGGCAGCGCTCCGCAGTTTACGGGAACAAACGGCATCTGCGCACGAGAGCTATGATCGTGCAAGGCGCGGGCGACCAGTTCCTTGCCTGTTCCGCTTGCGCCCAGAATCAGCACGCTGGCTTCCGTGGGCGCAACGCGCGCAATCGCGCGATAAACCTCAAGCATCTTCGGCGTGCGGCCAATGATGGATGTTTCCGGCCCTTCGTCCACTGTGGCTGTGGCATCACCAGATGCATTGCGACTGGCCTGCACCTTGCGCACCAGCGCCAGCAGATCATCGATCAGCAAGGGCTTGCCCAGATACTCAATGGCGCCGGAGCCCAGCGACTTGGTGACGGTCTCAACGCTGGTATGGGCCGTCATAATCACGCAGGCGCATTGCGGCTGCAGAACTTTGATGAGATCAAGAACATTGAGCCCATTGGCCGTGCCCAGATACAGATCAAGCAGCGCAAGCTGCACCGGCTCCTGGCGCAGAATCACATCGGCTGAGGCCACGCTGTTGGCGGCCAGGCATTCGTATCCCTCTGCGGCCAGCACGGAGCAGAGAAAGCTGCGCGTGGAGTCGTCATCATCCACAATCAAGATTCTGAAGTTACGATGTTTTTCACTGCCGGACATCTCAGGGCCTTTCCACAGTTAACTGTTGTTAAGACTTGTGCCGTCAAAACTTATAACCAAACGTTATGCTCACGGCGTTCGCGCGGAATGCGCCCGTGGTTTGTATAAGGTGGTAATAGGAATAGTCCGCGGCCAGGTCCCACGGCCCAAATAGAAAGTCATTTTTCAGGGATACTTCGCCGGCGGGCGAGTATCCGTCAAAATTCTCCAGGATTTCCGCGCCGCCGTAACCCATATATTCGCCGCGATAATGCTTGCCCAGCCGCATGCGGAAGCCAGCCGCCGCAAGATGGCTGCGATATTGGTTGGGGCTGAAGTATCCGTGATTGGTGTCGTCAATAAAATGAATGTGGCGGAACGCGTATCCGCCGGCGAGGGCAAACTTGCCTTCATGCCATGGGAACCAGCGCAACGCCTCTGCCCATTCGCGCTCACCATGATTGCCGTCAGAGTAGTGCGTGAGTGTGAGACTTCCGCTTACAACAAAGTTATGCGCGCGGTAGTCGAGCCGGCCATGCCAGCCCTCTGACGTGAGATCAAAAAGTGTGGCATCAAAAGTCGGCGTGATTGGATAACGCGAGAAGCCGCCTGAAAGTACCAGCCCTTTGAGCGGGAACAGCTCCAGATCGCCGCCATAAAGAAGACGGCTGCTGGTATCAGTAAAGCGCACCGCGCCCAGGTTGCCGCGAAAGGCTGCGTACTTATTCAGCCGGTACTGGCCCTCTCCAATGCCGGAGAGCACGGTGTTGGTGAAGGTGTCAGTTCGCCAAAGTGAAGTTTCTTCAACCCGCATTCTGCCGGTAAAGTTTTTTGCGAACTGGTAAACCACGCCCTGGCTGGAGTAAACCGAGCGATTGCCTGACGTGTCAGAAAAGAACTCTTCCGTGTTCTGTATGCGGTGTAGTTTTTTGTAGCTGCTTTCCACCGGACTGTTAGTCAGATAGTCGCTGTATTCCTGCAGCTCAAGGCTCGTGGGATTTTTGGCGAATGCCTGCTGCAGCTCTTCGCGGGCGTCTGCTTTCTTTCCTTCCAGAACAAGGTTGTGCACCAGGCCCAGAGAAGCTGCTTCGTCAGAGCCGCTGGCTGCCAGCAACTCTCGGTAGAGCCGGTCAGACTGCCGGTAATTTCCCCGATATCCGTAGATCAGCGCGAGCTCCAGCTTGGCGTTGCGGTTCGCCGGATTCGCCAGCAGGATTGCGTTGAGCAGGCCGATTGCCTGCTGATCACGCCTTTGCTCCACGTAGATTCGCGTCAGCTGAATTTGCAGGCTTTCGTCGTTAGGGAACTGGATCATGCCGTCTTTGATGAAGGTGAGCGCTTTTTGCTCATCGTGCTGGCCCAGTGCCTCCTGGCTTTGCGCCACGAGCTGAGAGATTTGCTGGTCGCGCGTTGGCTGACTAGCTTGCTGACCGGTTTGCTGGCTGGTTTCCTGAGCAAAGATTTGCGCACTCACCAGGGCAAGCAGGGCCAGAACGATTCGAACGAAGATAGATGGACGATTC
>DASXZE010000405.1:0-6978 GCA_036502105.1 Candidatus Angelobacter sp.
CATGACGCATGAAGAGGTGATGACGGATATCGCGCGGAAAGAGCTGCGCAGTTACAAGCAGCTGCCGCAGATCTGGTATCAGATACAGAATAAGTTTAGAGACGAGCCGCGGCCGAAGTCTGGGCTGATACGCGTGCGCCAGTTCACGATGAAAGACTCATATTCATTTGACATCGACCAGGCTGGTTTGGATTTGAGCTACCAGAAGCACTATGAGGCGTATCGTCGAATATTTGACCGTTGCGGGCTGCAGTATGCGGTGGTGGAGGCGGACTCGGGGTCGATGGGCGGGTCGATGTCGCATGAGTTTATGTCGATGACGGATGCGGGCGAAGACATGGTTGCGAGCTGCGTGAAATGCGGCTATGCGGCGAATCTTGAGAAGGCGTCGTCAAAGCTGGGCGCGGTGGAAGACCTGCCGGGTGATGGCGAGCCGGAGCTGGTCCACACGCCGGGCATGAAGACGATTGAAGAGGTCGCGAAATTTCTGGGCGTCTCGCCAACGCAGAAGATCAAGACGCTGGCGCTGATGCAGATTGAGCCGGACAAGAAGAATCCGGGGCAGGTGAGGACGAGGCCGGTGATTGTGCTGCTGCGCGGCGATCACACGCTGAATGAAGCCAAGCTCACGGCGGCGCTGGATGGCAAAGAGTTCAGGCCGATGCATGAAGAAGAAATCCAGAGGACATTTATGTCGCCCGCGGGATACCTGGGACCGGTGAAGGTGCCGGCGTTGGCCCATGGGTCACAGATTGGAAGCGTGACGCAGGCGATTATCCTGGAGTCATTGCCGTTGATGTTTGCTGACAATGCGTTGCGTGGTCGCAAAAATCTGGTGACAGGCGCGAACAAGGAAAACTACCACATGAAGAATGTCACGCCGCTTAAGGATTTTTATCCCACGGAATGGGTGGACCTAAGAAATGTGTCGCGGGGTGAGGGGTGTCCGAATTGCGGCGAGGCGCTGGTGGTGGGCAGAGCGATGGAAATTGGACACATCTTCAAGCTGGGAAACAAATATACGAAGTCCATGGGCGCGAGTGTGCTGGATAAAGACGGCAAAGAAGTCACGCCGATCATGGGCTGTTATGGCATCGGCGTAGAACGGATTCTGACGGCGGCCATTGAGCAGAACAACGACGCTGACGGCTTCTGGCTACCACGGCAGATTGCCCCGTTTGAAGTGGTGATTACACCCACCAATGTGAAGGATGCCGCGCTGATGGGCGCATCCGAGGAGATTGGGCAAAAGCTTGAAAATGCAGGCTTTAGCGTGCTCATGGATGACCGGGATGAGCGCGCAGGTGTCAAATTTAAAGATGCCGATCTAATAGGAATACCTTATAGAGTCAATGTTGGCAAAAAAGTTACCGAAGGGAAAGTCGAGGTGGTTTCCCGCTCGACACGCCAATCCCAGGATGCTAACATCCCCGGCATTGACACCACATTTAAGCAATTGGTGCAGTCCTGAAGGAGATTTGCGGGTCGTTCTATGGGAAAACTAAAAGGCTTAATCGGAATCTTAATTGTTGTGGGCATCTTCTATACCGCCTGGAATCTGATTCCCCCATATTTCAACAATTACCAGTTGCAGGATGCGCTGGATGACATCGCGCGCAAGAACAGCTATACCCAGACCAGCGACGAGGACATCCGTAAAACCGTGGTAAAAAAAGCTGAGACGGAAGATATTCCGCTTCGCGAAGACCAGGTCGTGGTTACGCGCTCGCAAGAAGGGCTTGGCATCACCGTGAAGTACACTATCCACGTGGACATGGTCGTGCATCCAGTTGATCTTGACTTCACTGCGAACTCATTGAATAAACGTATATAACGGATATAATAAAAGAAGAATTTTTGATCTTCTCAGCACCAGCGCAGGTACGCTCTGGCCCGCCCATGCGTTGAGAGAAATAGATGGCGTTCTCCGCCTATTTTTAAACAATGGCCATAAAAATTAAAATTCCTCGTGTCAAAGGTCTTCGTGGCAGCCTGCAAAACCCTTTTTTTCGCGCAGGCCTGGCTGCTTTCCTCATTCTTTGCATCGTGCTGTTTGGCGTCTTCTCTTTCTATTACATCAAGTACCAGAAGATTGTTGAGAAGCGTTTTTACGGCCCAATCTTCACCAACTCCGCCAAGATTTACGCGCAGCCGCGCAGCATCCGTATCGGACAGAAAGCGGATCCGCGCGAGATAGCCAACTATCTGCGCCACGCCGGATACACCGAAGTTGGCGAGCAAGGCAAGTCAAAGCTCGGCGTTTACAAAGTCATGAAGGATGCCGTTGAGGTCAAGCCTGGCGAAGAATCATATTACAACGCTGAAGGCGCGGTGGTCCGGATCAAAGACGGCCGCGTCGATAAGATCGCCTCTCTCGGCGACAGTGGCGATAACCTTACCGCGTATGAAATTGAGCCGCAGCTTGTCACCGGACTGTTCGACGGCCAGGCGCGCTCCAAGCGGCGTCTCGTCAAGTATGACGACATCCCAAAAATCATGGTCGATGCCGTCACCTCCATTGAAGACCGCCGCTTCTTCCACCATAGCGGCGTGAATTATTATCGGCTCTTGCAGGCCGGCTGGATCGACCTGCGCCAGGGTGGCAATCGCCAGGGCGGATCGACCATCACCATGCAGGTAGCGCGCGGCTTTTTTCTCTCGCCGGAAAAAAAGCTGAAGCGCAAGCTCACTGAGATTCTCATCTCCATCGAACTCGAGCAGCGTTTTTCCAAGAAGCAAATTTTTGAGCTCTACGCTAATCAAGTTGACATGGGACAGCGTGGCTCATTCACCATAACTGGTTTTGGTGAAGCGGCGCAGGCATATTTCAGCAAGGATCTAAAAGACATTACGCTGCCTGAAGCCGCATTGCTTGCAGGCCTCGTCCAGCGGCCCAGTTATCTTTCTCCATATCGTCATCCAGAGCGTGCGCAAGACCGGCGCAATCTTGTCCTTGAAGCCATGGTCGATACCGGCTCCATCACGCGCGCCCAGGCGGACACCGCCAAAGCCACTCCGCTCAAGCTCGCTCCACAAAACGTTGAAGCCAGTGACGCGCCATACTTCGTCGATCTCATCCGCGAACAGCTGGTCAGCAAATATGGTGACGAAGATCTGAACTCTGACGGCTATCGCATTTACACCACGCTTGATCCCGCATTGCAGCAGGCCGCAGCGCAGGCTGTAGATCTCGGATTGAAAGAAGTTGACGCTCAGGTCACCAAGCTGCGCACCAAGAAAGTAAAAGTCGGCAAAAACAAGTTTGAAACCAAAGTTGTGCCGGGACCAATTCCGCAGGTCGCGCTCGTCGCGCTTGATCCCCACACCGGAGAAGTTCTCGCCCTCGTCGGCGGACGCAACTATGGTTTCAGCCAGTTAAATCACGCCGTAGCCAAGCGGCCTACCGGCTCCATCTTCAAGCCATTTGTTTACGCCACAGCAATCAACAATGCCATCACCAATGAGCAGCCCATTTTTACGCCAGCCAGTTTGGTTGACGACTCACCCACAGCTTTCATCAACGGCGATGATGTTTACACGCCGCGCAATTACAAAGAGGAATATCACGGACAGGTCACAGCCCAGTTTGCCTTGGCTCACTCGCTAAACAATGCCACCGTCAAAGTCGCTGAGATGGTCGGTTATGACAAAGTTGCAAGTCTCGCGAAGAGCGCCGGAATTTTATCCGTCCGCGCTACTCCCGCCATGGCTCTGGGTTCTTATGATGCCACGCCCATGGAAATGGCATCGGCCTATACCGTTTTCACCAATAGCGGGCAGCGCATCACGCCTATCATGGTTCGCTCCGTGCGCGACGCCGGCGGCGACGTAGTGGATAATTTTCAGCCCCAGAAAAATCAGGTGCTCGATCCCCGCGTTTCTTACGTGATGACGGACATGATGCAGGGCGTTATCAATAACGGCACAGCCGCAGGGCCCGGCGGTGTCCGCGCGCGCAAGTTTTTGGCGCCTGCCGCGGGGAAGACTGGCAGCTCGCACGACGGCTGGTTTGCCGGCTATACCTCGAACCTGCTCTGTATCGTCTGGGTGGGATATGACGACTATAGTGATATTCACCTGAGTGGCGCTTCCATCGCCTTGCCCATCTGGACAGAATTTATGAAGCGGGCCGTTGACCTGCCGAACTATTCAGATACGAAATCATTCACTCCGCCCCAGGGCGTAGTCGAATTGACGCTGGATCGCGCTACCAATGACATCGCCACGCCTGCCTGCCCGGACGATTACACCACGGCATTTATTGATGGCACGCAGCCCACGCAGACCTGTGAGCAAGCCGGCCATAACGGCAACGTTTTCCAGAGAATATTTGGCATAGAACCTAAAACGACTCCTACCCCTCCCGCGTCTAATGTAGGTATAGGTAATGGCAGCGTTGCGCCCAGTCCGGGCCAGTCGTCCCAGGTACCGCAAAACTCTGCCCAGGGCCAAAACCAGAGTCAGGATCAGGACAAGAAGAAAAAAGGCTTCTGGGGCAAGATTTTTGGTGGTTCCAAAGACGACAATAAGGACGATAATAAGGACACCAAGCCTGCGGCCACTCCCAGCCCCCATTAAGGGATCGGTCGCCTGAGGGAGGCTTCACAATGGGTTACTTGAATTTAGGTTATTTGAATTTGGGTTCCTTGAAATTTGGCCGCTTGACATTGGGTCACTTGAATTTGGGCCGTTTAAAGCCAAGCCGTGTCAGCCTCTTCTTGCCGCTTATCGCTTTTCTGGTTTTAGCTTTGCCTTTGTGCGCGCAGGAACCAGCCGCCGCAGATTCTCCCTTGCAGGTGCGTGTTCCTCCACCGCCAGAAAACGCCACGCTACCAGAGCTTGAATCTAAGGGTGACGAGCTGCGGGCGCAAAAAGCCTATCTTGATTCCATTGACTATTACCGCGCCGCCCTCAAGCAGTCAGATAATCCTGTGTTGCACAATAAAATCGGAATGTGCCTTTTGCAACTCCAGCGAGACGCGGAAGCAAAAAGGGAATTTGTCCACGCTATCAAGCAAAACAAGGATTACCCAGAAGCCTATAACAACCTCGGCGCTCTCTATTACAACTCACGCCGATACGGTGCGGCCGTCAGGGAATACAAGCGGGCCCTCAAGTTGAATGAAGAGAATGCCAGCTTTCACAGCAACCTGGGTGGGGCCTACTTTTCACTCAAAGATTTTGACCGCGCTGCCAAGGAATATCAGCGGGCCGTTGAAATCGACCCTGAAATTTTTCAGCGCCAGTCTTCTTCCGCTGCTATCTCCATCCGGCTGGTAGGCGCCAACGACCTTGGGCACTTTCACTATGTCATGGCCCAGATGTACGGCCAGCACGGTGACGAACAACACTGCCGCTTCTACCTGAGCAAGGCCAATGAGGAAGGCTATCCCACGCGCAGCGCCCTGCGCGACAATGAGTTTGCCAGCCTGCGCAAAGACCCGGATTTCGTGGTCTTCCTGCACTCGCTCAAACCACCGCCTTCAGGCAGCAACTGATAACGGCAACTCATTAAGCCAGGGACTGGAAACTCCGAAAGCGATGGGCATGTCGCCTCTGCATATGCTCCTTGGCGTGTATGCGCGCATATCAAGCACAAGCTTGGACCATATCAGAACACTGACTTTTGGTAGACGCCAATGTTGCTGGGTGAATTCACAGAGATCAAAGAAGGCGACGAAGTGCGCCGCTCTGGAACCGATCATGATTCGTTCCCGGCATGGTTCATATCCTGCATGGTTCGTATCCGTCACGGTTCGTATCCCTGCATGGTTCGTATCAGGGCACGGGCTTTAGCCGTGCCGTAAAGGGATAATTAAATTCGGGCTTTAGCCCCTGCCAAAACACCACTCAGGTCCCCCCCGCAATTTCTTTCCACCTCGGCAACCTTTCCTGAGCTGCTGCTTCTAATGTAAGTAGCTGCAGTACCCGGCAGCTAAAAAATAGATCCACCGGTTCGACGCGTAAGCGTCTTGGCAGGGAAACCGGTGGATCATTTATTTTGTCTCCATATCTATCCGTCATCCCGACGGCCGTTAAGCGAGCACGCGCAGTCTCCAGCGTGCGAGAAGGGCAGCGAATCCCAATACCGTTTCCAAGATACTAAATCGCCAATTACAGCATCCCTCAAGAAGTAACATCATTGACGATAATGCTTCACCCACCAAGCCACAGCGCCGGTAGGCGCGATATGAGTTAGCCCACCCTGAAGGCGAGCAACGCGAAGCCGAAAAGGGTGGGTTGCATAACAGAAGAGAAAAGCGCCGTAGGTGCGATACTAGATTGACGTTCGTGCATGTATATAAGCGTCAATCACCTTTTCCAGCGTGCCCTGCGCTTCAAGAATATATTCCACTGCATCACGCGCCGCGCCATGGCCGCCGACGGACTCTGTCTGATGGTGCGCCATCGCCTTCACCTGCGGACGCGCATTGGCCACGGCAATCGCCAGCCCGCATCGCCGCATGATCGGCAAATCAATCACGTCATCGCCTACGTAAGCAATCTGCTCTTCGCTAAAGCCGCTCTCGGCCAGGATTTTGTCCAGGCTGTCTGACTTGTTCTGCGCGCCCTGATGCAGAAAATCAATCTTCAAATCTCGTGCCCGCAAAGCGACTGTTTCTGAAATGCGTTTGGTGACCATGCCGGTCTTAATTCCGCCTAGGCGCGCCAGGGAAATGGCTGTGCCGTCATGCGCGTTGAAGCCTTTGGCCTCAATCATGTTCTGGCTGATAATCCCGAATCCCGGAGACTCGGCGTGCTTCTGCACATGCGCGTCAGTACTGTGCGGCGCATTGGCCGGAGCAGGGAAGAGCCATATGGAGCCGTCTGTAAGCACTCCATCCACGTCAAACAAAATTACTTTGATTTTCTTAGCGCGATCAATAGATTCAGTCATGAGTATTTAGTACTTAGTATTTGGTATTTTGTAATTTCAGCATTAGATAAATTGAATGTGCAATCTCAGGTGCCTGCAAT
>DASXZE010000406.1:0-13596 GCA_036502105.1 Candidatus Angelobacter sp.
TTGAGCCTCTCCTGGGCAACTTCTATGTCCTTCCGCTCGGTCTGCGCCGTCCGTTTTTCAAAGCAGTGCAGAACGTAGACCACATCGGCAATTTTCTTCAAATAAAACACGCGGTACCAGGCACGTTCATCCTGGTCACGCAGTTCATAGACGCCCGGGCCGACCGTTCGCATGGGCTTGCTATCCAGGGGCATCTGGCCGCGCTGGACCTGCTCCAGGGCGTAGCCCAAATCTCCCTGCATTGCCGAAGGGAACCCGCGCAAGATCTCCAGTGAATCGCCCAGCCAGACTACGTCTGCCAAATCCGAAGCTGGAGAACTTGAGGCTAGTGTATCAGGATACTGTCGGCTCGTATACGTTTTTTGCGTATGTTTTTTCATTTAGTTTTTTAGATATTCCGAACTATATTGCCAAATATGGAGCCCACAAAGTTGTTCACATATTTCCCGTCGGCTCTGCGTTCTACTCTGCCGTCTTTGGCTAAACGTTTAAGAGTTTGGTGAATAAGTGCTACTGGATTTGAGTATTCGCTAAGGTCATACCCCTTTTCTTGCAACTT
Source organism: Candidatus Angelobacter sp. (assembly GCA_036502105.1). Taxonomy (GTDB): domain Bacteria; phylum Acidobacteriota; class Terriglobia; order Terriglobales; family Acidobacteriaceae; genus Angelobacter. Next base: position 560 of record DASXZE010000406.1, read on the forward strand.
CTTTTTCACGTCCGACGCGGATACTCCCTCATCGTTTGAATTGTTTACGATGCTGTGGACTATATCCGTGAACCTAACCCCCACTAAAGCATTGAGAGAGAGCGGTTTCCCCACATTTGTGACGCCAGGCGGTCTTTTTTCGATGGAGGCAGCTAAAGATTTAACAAGCTGTTGCAATCGGCCAATTTCAACTGTCCAGTAATCGCGCTGCTTAATGGCGCTAGATAGGTCGCTCCTAGCTTTTTTTAAGGCTGACTTGTAAGTATTCATCGCTATATTCAACTACTTTATTCAAGTGAACAAAACTTATCAAGGGGTATATGAACAAAAATAACACCCTTGCGGTTTTAAGGATAATCACCTCTCATAGAACGAAGGGATTATTCCACCGTCACCACAACCTTGCCAAAGCTGTCATTCGATTCCAGCCTCTGATGGGCCTTGGCGATTTCGGCTAGTGGGAAAATGCTATCGACGTTTGCACGGAGAGCGCCGCTGGCGAAGAGCGGTACAACTTCTGCGGCGAAGAGGCGGGTGGCGGCGAATTTTTCTTCCAGGGTGCGGGCGCGCAGAAGGGTGCCGCGGATTTGCAGGCGCTTGCCCATTACGTAACGGGAATCCAATTCGTAACTGCCTCCGGCAACGGTGCCTACAAGAATCATGCGGCCTTGTTTGGCCATTACTTTCTGGCTGGCTTTTACATACGGGCCGCCGACTAAATCCAGCACTACGTTGATGCCTTTGCCGGCTGTCCATTTTTCTGCGGCGGATTGAAGGTCGTCATAATTTTCTCGGATCACAATTCCTGCCTCCAGGCCGAGTGGCTTGGCTTGCTCAATTTTATCTGCGGTGCGGGAGGTTCCGTACGGCACTGCTTGCATTGCGCGAGTGAGTTGCACGGCGGCCAGGCCAACGCCGCTGCCTACGGCATGGATGAGAACGGTTTCGCCGGGACGCAGATTGGCTTGCGTCCAGAGAGCGTCATGCGCGGTGATGAAGACTTCAGGAATGGCTGCGGCTTCTGTCCAACTGAGATTGGCGGGAATTTCTGCCAGCAGACTCTCATGCGTCACAACGTATTCGGCGTAAGCTCCGCCGCCGATCAGGCCGAAGACGCGCTGGCCGGGCTTCCACAAGCGGACAGAAGAGCCGACCTCGGCAACTTCACCGGCGAACTCCATGCCAGGGATTTCAACGGGGAAGCCGGGTGGCGGCGGATACTTTCCTTGCCGCTGCAACAGGTCAGCGCGATTGATGGAGGTGGCGCGGACGCGCACCAGAACCTGATCGTCGTGAATTGTGGGTTTATTTACGGTGCGGATTTCCAATACTTCCGGGCCGCCGAATTTTGAGATCCAGGCTGCTTGCATTGTCGTCATTGGGAATGGATTCGTCAGAGAGATTATAAGTTGTCGCGCCATGAATATAGCTGGGGCTAAGGGGATTTACCGCAAAGGATGCAACGGGCGCAAAGGAGAGTTGATGAATTTGTTTCGCGCTGGCTTCTGCAATTTCACGCTTAAGTTTTCATAGCAGCAGGCACAATGTTTTGCTGCTCACGCGCTTAAAACAGCGCGAGCAGGCTGGTTCTCTCAGAGTGATGGTGTTTAGGATTTATTGTTTTTCCGGCAGTTCACCAATATTATTCAACGGCTAAACCGTTGACTGGACTATGATTTAAGTATCACACCAGCCGGTGCTCACTTGGGCATTGCTGATTTGGTGCGGCTTCCGATATATTTTTAAACACAATGTACCAGGACTTTCATGCTACCGATCGCTGGACCGGACAGAAGCTTCACTGTCTCTATCAGGCCCTCATTGTTGCCATTGCGACCCGGCACGCTGACGCTGTCGATATAAAGTTTCTTGCCAGCGGAAAGCCGGTATGGATCGCTTTGCCGCATCCAACATGGGGCGAGTACAAGGAGCGCACCGGCCGCGTGATCACCGATCCGCTGGCTATTCAGGCCGCCGGGCATTTTCTGAAAACGGCGATCGAGTCAGGCACCTATGAACACGGACGGGAAATGTACACGCTCACGGTGGATGAATCACTGGGACACTTGAATGCAGTCCTGAAGGAAGTTGGCGCACCGCAGGATGCATTGATCAAAACAGCATAGCCGCCACACACGCACGCCCCAAAAAACCCGCTGCTCGCGACCAGCCTTGCTCTGGCGCAACAGGAACAGGAGATTTTTCCCGCATGTCACAGACAGCTATTGATACGGCTTCATCCCTGGAATCACTTCTTAAAAATAATAAGGTGCACCGCAATCTTCATTCAGGCGTTCTGGTGGAGCACTCCGTGCGCCGCGGTGAAAGCATGCTAGCGGACAATGGAGCCCTCGTCGCTTATACCGGCAAATACACAGGCCGCTCACCCAAAGACAAATTCACGGTAAAAGATCCCGTAACTTCTGAGCTGGTGAACTGGGGTGATGTAAACATTGCATTTGATCCGGACAAATTTGACGCGCTGTATGAACGCGTGGTGGCTTCGCTGCAGGGCAAAGAGCTTTTTGTGCAGGACCTGTATGCCGGCGCCGACCCTAAATATCGTTTGCCGGTGCGCGTGATCAATGAATACGCCTGGCACAATCTTTTTGCGCGCACGCTGTTTGTGCGTCCCACGGAAGAAGAGTTGAAGACACATCGCCCGGAGTTCACGATTGTTTCCGCGCCGGAATTCCAGGGCGACCCGCAGCGTGATGGCACGCGCACGGAAGCCTTTGTGGTGGTGAACTTTACCCGCAAGGTCATCATTATCGGCGGAACAAAATATGCCGGTGAAATGAAAAAGTCGATCTTCGGCATCATGAATTTCCTGCTGCCGCAGAAGAACGTTTTTCCCATGCACTGTTCGGCAAATGTCGGCAAGGATGGCGTGACGGCGCTTTTCTTTGGACTCTCCGGCACAGGCAAGACCACGCTTTCGACTGATCCGCAGCGCCGTCTCATTGGCGACGATGAGCACGGCTGGAGCGCAAGCGGCATCTTCAATTTTGAAGGCGGCTGCTATGCCAAGTGCATAAAGCTCTCGCAGGAAAACGAGCCGCAAATCTGGAAGGCCATCCGCTTTGGCTCGGTGCTGGAAAACGTAACGCTGGATCAAGAAACGCACGTTCCGGATTACAACGATGACAGCCGCACGGAGAACACACGCTGCGCTTATCCGGTGGACTACATTGATGGCGCGGTGATACCGGGTATTGGCGGCCATCCGAAGAATGTCATTTTTCTTACCGCAGACGCGTTCGGCGTACTGCCTCCTATTTCCAAGTTGAGCACTGATCAGGCCATGTATCACTTTCTCTCTGGCTACACCGCGAAAGTGGCAGGCACGGAAGCGGGGGTAAAAGAGCCGCAGCCAAATTTCTCAACGTGCTTTGGCTCGCCGTTTATGCCGCTGCGTCCCAAGGTCTATGCAGAAATGCTGGGCAAACGCATGCAGGAGCACGGATCACAATGCTGGCTGGTGAATACCGGCTGGTTTGGCGGCCCGTACGGCACAGGATCACGCATGAAGCTGCCTTACACGCGCGCCATGGTGAATGCCGCGATTGAAGGCGCGCTGGACAAAGTGGAGTTTGAAACGGATCCGGCCTTCGGCTTGACCGTGCCGAAAACGGTGCCGGGAGTTCCCGCAGAATTCCTCCGTGCACGCGATGCGTGGAAAGATAAAGCTGCTTATGACAAAACAGCAGCCGATCTTTCAGCGCGCTTTGCCAAGAACTTTGAGAAGTTCGATGCACCGGCAAACATCAAGGCGGCAGGGCCGGGAATCAAGAAATAAATTCAGCGTAAGATTAAAAACAAAAAAGAGACGCGGCGCAAAGCGCGTCTCTTTTTATTGGAGGGAGAAAGCTTTATTTGAGCGAAACCTTTATTTCAACGAAGGCTATTTAAGAGAAATCGGAATGCCGGCACGGACACCACTCAGGCAATCGCCATTCAAGCGGCTTTCTCGCCTAGCCGTTCGGTAATAGCCGCATTGATGCGTTCGATGAATGACATGGGCTGGTCCGCAGCGACAGGAGGCTGTACTATCCGGCCGCGCAGCAGCTCTAAAAATTTGGTGACGCGATGCAGCCGTTCCGCTTCCATGCCTTCCTGCACGCGCTGCGGGCTGACTTCTGTGGCGGTTTCAATGTATTGCCAGAGCAAGAGACGCATATCGTCCACGGCGTTCTTGAGTTCAGCAAGCAAGGTTACGTTCAGATCGGCTGCGGGCGCTGCCGGTTTGTCCTGGGCATTCGGGGCCTGCATGGCGAGCCAGTAAAGATCGCCATGTACTGCGGTCAATGCAGTTGTAAGCTCCTTGAGATGGGTTACAAGTTCGTTCGAATCGGTTTTTGCGTGGCCGTCCGTCATTTGGGGATTTCCTTCGTTCATGTTCTTAGTGTCTAGGATGCACCGAACGTTGCAGGAATGACTGTTACCCAAGGACATGTACACGAGATAAGTTGATTATTTTCAGCAACTCTGAAATAGAACGCAGATGTACTTAATACCATGGTAAGCGCCTGAATCTGTCTTGTTTGCAATGGGATAGCGGCGGTTGCACTTAAATAGTGGCATCTTGTAAGTCCAGATGGATGGATTTTGATCGTCCTAAACCATTCGTGGGCATTGAACCAAAGGAATAACATGCAGAGTAGCTGGATGGTTTAAAAATCAGCGGCGCAGTCGGATGGCACGGCTATAAAGAAAAAAGTCATTGAGTTCATTTCAAATTGATACGCAAGTTTGAACAGGGAGAAAAATTCAGTCATGTATTGGCGGCAAATTTCAGTGCGATATGAACTGTATGGACAGCTGGTGGCTTGTCCGATTAAGTGGCTGGATAATTTTTCAATGCGCAGCTTTACCAACGATTCCATTTTTGATGACACGCTGCCGATTGACGATGGGCTGATGCGGATTGGGACGCGCGTGCCGCTGGATAAATTGAAAGAGGCGATGGAGGATTGGTTTCGGAGGAAAAGTTATCTCGCGAAGGAACAGGAACTGGTCGTCGAGGAAAAAATCTAAAACCAAAAGCTCACCGCAGAGGCGCGGAGAAAACTAAAACCTTTTACCACAGAGGACACGAAGGATCACAGAGGAAGGGGCAAGAAAACCTTACCACGGATCCACGGCACGCCGGGACAGGTAAACACGGATGGAACCGATATTCACGGATTTTAAAAAGCCGATTAGTGCGGATTAGAAAAAATCTTGTGTAAGAAATTTTTGTAGTGGGCGGTTAGCTTTTTGTTTCTTCGGCTATGGGTTCTTTGTCGGCGGTTACTTTTAGCACGATTAGGACTTTGTCGTCGTCGTTCATGCTGGCGGTGGAATAGGCTGAGACTTCGGCCAGGACTGCGTCGGCAATTCCTTGCGCGGTGCGTTCGTGGTGGCGGCGCACAAAATCTGTCAGCCGGCGCGAGCCGTATTGGTGCTTTTCGTCGTCTTCGATGTGCAAAATGCCGTCGGTGGAGCAGACGAGCACGTCGTCTTTTTCCAGCTTGATAGAGCCGCGCGTGTAATCCACCTGCGGGAACAGGCCGATCACGGTGCCACCTTCTTCCAGCAGTTTCACTTCGCCGGTTTTGCCGCGGACGAGAATGGGCGGCACGTGTCCGGCGTTTACGTATTGCAGAACGTTGCGGCGGGTGTCGATCAGTCCCAGGAAGACGCTGAGATTTTTGCCGGCCTTGGTATAGGTATAAAGCATTTCATTCAGCGAGAAGGCCAGCACTTCCAGCGAGTGCAGGTGCATGACCAGCGCGCGCAAAGTGGCCTGCAGATTAGCCATGATCAAGGCAGAAGAAACGCCTTTGCCTTCCACTTCTGCGCAGACCAGCAGCAGTGACTGCGGACCGAGGTTGATGAAGTCGTAATAGTCGGCGGCCACGTCAAAGCAGAAGTCGCTCAATACAGCAATGTCATAGCCGGGAACCACGGGCGGCGCTTCCGGCAGAAGACGATGCTGGATGCTGCGGGCCAGTGCTAGTTCGCGCTCCATGCGTTGTTTTTCCATGGTGTCACGATGCATCTGCGCGTTTTCGAGGGCCATGGCCATGTGCCCGGAGAGCTTGTTGAGGAAGCCCACGTCGTCCGGCGAGAACTTTCCGCTCTGCGCATTCAGCAGCTGCAACACGCCGACAATTTCTCCGGAGTGGTGCTTGATGGGAAGACTCAGCAGTGATTTGGTGTGATAGTTGGTGCGCTGATCAAAGCTGGGATCAAAATTTTCCAGCGAGTACGCGTCTTCAGTGTTGACCAGTTCGCCGGAGACCGCAACCTGTCCGGCAATGCCCTGGCCGAAAGGAATGCGCACTTCCTGATGGTCAAGACCGGAGGCGGCGATGGACCAGATCTCTTTGCGTTTGCTATCGACCAGAAAGACCGTGCCGCGCTCGGCTTTCACTTCAGAGCGGGCAATCTTCAGGATCAGCTCCAGCAGCTCGGAAAGATCGAGCGTGGAGTTGAGCAGCCGCGTGGCTTCAAAGAGCAGAGAGAGCTGGTTGATGCGTTTGTCTTTGTCCTGCGTGGCCAGAACGTTGTTGAGCTTGGCGGCGCTCATTTCTGAATACAGCCGCCACCACAAAAGCAGATCTTCAGGAACTTCTCCGCGGGTATAAATGGACAGCACGCCAGCGAGATGCCCTCCCACGATGAGTGGATAGCCGGAAATGTGCGTCAGGCCGGTCTGGCGGGAAAACTCCAGATCGTCACCGCCGAAAGTGGAGAGCACAATATTTTCAATGACCGTTTTGTTGTGGGCGATTTTGCCCACGGCACCGGCGCCGGCTGCGGCGTAATCCAGGCGATGCGTGGCTTCCAGGCCTTCAGCGTGCGTGAGGTAGCAGGAGCCGGAGGAGCCATCCCAGAGCCAGAGCTCGGCGCGAACGGCGTCAAAGTCTGTGACCAGCATTTCCAGAACGCGGGCAGTCAGGTCTTCTCCGGCGCGGCTGAGTGCGGCCACGGCACTGGCGAAGGCGTTCACGTAATTCTTGCTTTGGGGCTTGGTCTTGATCACGGTGTTATCACGCTGGATTGTTCCCTCGACACATTGCCTGGGTGCAAATCAGGCGTGTGCCGAAAGGCAATTCTAAGTTTACCGGGATTTTTGCGGACATCATGGGGCGAGTGGGGTTAGTTTATGAAGGACGTACCTGAAATGTAAAGCAAAAGCTGGCGGGTGCGGTGCACAACAGTGCTTACTCTAAAATAACCTGCCAGTTTGGCGCAGGAAACCCGCGCGCCTTGTTTTAATTCACATAAGGTTTAATTCATACAAGGGTTTAAATTCACACAAGTGGCCGGTCCGCACCGGTTCGAGAGCTGGTTTTCGACTGAACAGGTAATTTCCCAAAGGTAACGTGAGATTGCGGCGGTTTCTGGGGGCTTTTCCTTGTATTCGTGGGACAATCAAGGGAGTCTTACGCCGGTTGATCTTTATACCGGCAGTTCTTATCCCGATAAACCCAGGTTTCTTGCTGCCGTTCGGCGGCAAGAATCGTCCAAATAAACGGTATGATGAGCGAAGCCTGCGTGGTTATGGAGTGTTTGTGAAGCGTTTAAGCATGGTTGTTCTCGGCGCCGGATTAATGCTGCTGGTGGCGTGCGAAAGCAAAGATACAAAGAAATCCGCAACGCCTGTTACACAGGCCATGGCGCCGAGTCTTCATCAGTCGGCGGGGAAAGATGCTTCTTCTGCCAGCTCGTCTTCTGGCAAAGCGCCCAATGAGCAAGCAACGCCTGCTTCCACGCAGACGCCGCAGCAGGAAACGCCAGATCCGGTGCCGGCGATTATTGCCGAAGCGGAAAAGGCCTACGAGACCGGACAGACGGACTACAAAGCCGGGCACATGGATGCCGCGAAGCAGGACTTTAACCACGCGGTGGACGTGTTGATGCAAGGGCCGGTGGATATAAAGTCCGATGACCGATTGCAGGCGGAGTTCGACAAGATTACTGACGAAATTAACAAGCTGGAGACGGAGGCCTTCAAGGAAGGCGATGGGTTTGCCGAGCAGCAGGCCGAGCCAGCGCCGATTGACGAAGCGAACCAGGTGACGGTGGAGGCTGATCCGAAGCTGGTTGCCAAAGCGCAAGCAGACTTGAAAAATACGCGCTCTGACCTGCCGCTGATGATTAACGACTACGTGGCCGGCTACATCAATTATTTTTCTACCCGCGGACGCGGCGTTTTTGAAGGCGCGTGGGCCCGCTCAGGCCGTTATAAAGAGATGATCCAGCGGACCTTTAAGGAAGAAGGCATTCCGCAGGACCTGATTTATCTTGCGCAGGCCGAGTCTGGATTCAAGCCATTGGCGCTTTCCAAGGCGCGTGCGCGCGGCATGTGGCAGTTCATGGCCAGCCGAGGCGTGGGTTACGGACTGCATCGGAGCTGGTGGGTAGATGATCGGCAAGACCCTGAAAAGGCTACGCGCGCGGCAGCCAGGCACTTAAAAGATCTCTATAACCAGTTTGGCGACTGGTATCTGGCCATGGCGGCATATAACTCAGGGCCGGGGAACGTGCAGCAGGCTGTCCGGCGCACGGGTTATGCGGATTTCTGGGAGCTATACAAGCGCAACGTATTGCCGGGTGAGACCAAGAATTATGTGCCGATTATTCTGGCCATGACGATCATGTCAAAGAATCCGGCGCAGTATGGGCTGGACGCTATCCAGCCTGATCCGCCGCTGAAATATGACGTGGTGACGGTGAATTATCCGGTGGATTTGCGGCTGGTTTCAGAATGCGTGGACGTGCCCGTGGAGCAGCTGATCGATTTAAACCCCAGCCTGCTGCGCCGCACCACGCCCAAGGACCAATCGTTTGACCTGCATCTGCCTTTCGGCACCCAGGCAAAATACGAAGCGGCTATAACGACGATTCCGGTGGAGAAGCGCGTAGCCTGGCGGTATTACAAAGTGCAGCAGGGCGACACGCTGGCAGGGATTGCGCGCAAATACAGAACTACGGAACGGGCGATTTCACAGGCCAACGATTTACAGGGCGCTGATCTGCTCAAAGAAGCCAAATTGGTGATCCCGGTGAACGGTTCTGGTGACAGTGGGAAGATTGCCTATTCGCGGTATGCGTCTCACTATAAAACCCATACGGGTGACACGGTGCTGACGGTGGCGGAGGATTTTGGCGTCCCACCGGATCGACTGAGGCACTGGAACGGATTGAAAGGAAATGAGTTACGCCATGGACGGGTGTTGATTGTCTATAAGCCGCTGGCCCCCGGTGAGCACGATAAAGCTCCGGTTAGGACGCACAAAAAAGGTACGAAGACGGCGACCAAGACGGGATCAAGGACGGCGGCAGCGGCATCACAGAAAGAATCACTGAACGCGAAAAGCCAATGAGCTTGATTATTCGCGCACCAAGTTGCAAACTGAGTGCGTGAAGGTTGACACGCGAATTATTTGACTTGAGAATCAGCGCCTGTTAATTTTGCGCAGTTTGGTTTCCCAGCGGCCTAATTTTTTCTGGAGGACACATGAGTTTCTACGACGAGACCCTCAAAGCAAAACATGAGGACGATATGGACGAAGATTACAGCGATGTTGGCGGCGGCTACGGTGGCTCAACCGAAGAAGATTACGAGGAAGAAGAGGAAGAATCCATTGGCGCCGAAAGCGGCGGTGAAGCCGAGGAGCCAGAGGATGACGAAGAAGAAGCTCCTGCTCCAGTGAGCGCGCCCGCGCGCAGCAGTAGCGCTCCCAAGAAAAAACCAGCAGCTAAGAAAAAGCCTGCTGCCAAAAAGAAACCGGCCGCGAAAAAGAAACCCGCAGCCAAGAAAAAACCGGCAGCCAAAAAGAAAGCGCCAGCGAAAAAAGCTCCGGCGAAAAAAGCTGCCAAGAAAAAAGGCGGCACCAAGAAGAAAGCTGCCAAGAAGACAAAGAAGAAAAGCCGTCGTTAGGAATTAGTTTTGTAGATGAGAAAAGGCCGCGGGTTGATCGCGGCCTTTTACCTGCTTTATTTGAAACCCTGTCAGCTGATTTTTATTTGGGATTTTTGTTTTGTCAGATCAAGAGAATTTAACGCCAAAAAACTCTTTGCCTCGTCGCTCTCTTGCACGGGCTGTTCTTACAGGAATAGCTTTCTTCTTCCCGGGATTTATTTTCTCTCTTCCCGTAACGTGTACCTGGGCAGATCGTCACTATGCCGGAGAAGCCCAGGCGCCACTTGGTGCGATTGCGCCCAGCATTGCTATAGGAGTACTGTCAGCAATTGGCTGCACAATTTATCTCATCAGAAAACACAAAACACGGCCTGATAAAAGCGTCACGCAAAATAAGTGCTTGGCAATTCTGTCCCTAAAGAACAAACCGCCTACCTCGCGGCAGGCGGTTATGCATCGGTAAGAAAGAACTAACTATGCGTAGATCCCGCGCAGCTTAATGGTGTGGGCCACACGGCTGATGGCCAGCATGTATGCGGCAATACGATTGTTAACGCTGTGCGTCTCAGAGAAATGCACCACGTCTTCAAAGGCTTCACGCAGGATGAATTCCAGTTGCTCATTGACGGCGGATTCCTTCCAGAAGTATCCCTGGCGGTCCTGCACCCACTCAAAGTAAGAAGCGGTGACGCCGCCGGCGTTGGCGAGAATATCTGGAATGACGAAGACTTTTTTGTCCGCCAGAATTTCATCTGCCGTGGCCGTGGTGGGGCCGTTTGCGCCTTCGCAAATGATCCTGGCTTTAATGCCTGCAGCATTCTGGCTGGTGATCACGTTTTCAGTGGCACCGGGAATCAGGATTTCACAATCGGTCAGGAGCAGGCCAGCCGGATCAGCCGCTTCGGCCTCCGTGAAGCCAACGATTGTCTTGTTGCGATCACGATGCTCCAGAAGATTGTCAATGTTGATGCCGTTGCGATTGAAAAGTCCGCCATCGTATTCCGCGATGCCGATAATTTTGTAGCCGGCATCCGACATCAATTTGGCAGCGTTTGAACCGACGTTGCCAAAGCCCTGAACAATCACGCGCGTGGATTCGCGGCTCATGTTGAATTTCTTGAGAGCTTCATCGCAAACAATCATCACGCCGCGGCCGGTGGCTTCACGCCTGCCTCTTGAACCCCCGATATTGATTGGCTTTCCTGTAACTACGGCAGTTACAGTCTGGCGCATATGCATTGAATAGGTATCCATCATCCAGGCCATCGTCTGTTCGCTGGTCCCCATATCTGGAGCTGGAACATCTTTTTCCGGACCCAGAAATTCAATGAGCTCAGCGGTATAACGGCGAGTCATTTTTTCCAGCTCGGAAAGGCTCAGCTTTTTCGGATCGACAATAATGCCGCCTTTAGCTCCGCCGAAGGGGATGTTTACGACAGCGCATTTCCATGTCATCCAACTGGCAAGTGCGCGCACTTCATCCAGCGTTACGTCCGGCGAGTAGCGGACACCGCCTTTGGCCGGCCCGCGGGCAATGGAATGCTGTACGCGAAACCCGGTAAAGACTTCCAGGCTGCCGTTGTCCATGGCCACGGGGATATGCACAATAATTTCACGCTGCGGATAGCGGAGAATTTTCCATAGTCCGTCATCCAGGTTAAGTTTTTGCGCGGCAAAATCGAAGCGAGCTGCCTGGGCCTCCCAGGGGTTCAGCTCCTGTTCAAGCGATACGGTTTTCATCTTTGCTCCAAGGGATTTAAAACGGAAAAGTTGGGGTGTGAAATGCGCACCCGGGGGGAATCCAGTATCCCGTCCTGTAGTACTATATCTGTGATTCGGTCTTTACGGGTCAACTGGGCCCTGGCTTCCTGGTTATCAATTATAGTCGCTTGCCTTGATTCCCCCCTTTCAGGCAGAGACAAAACCAGTAGAAGTCGTGACCAGCGCAGTACGCCGCGCATCAGCTGTACTTGCCAGGGCCGAGATAGAAATGCATCTATCGGTGCTGGATACACCAGGAGAGCGGCTTTGCAATCTTCTTTCCGCCTGAATCCACGGGAGTCTATCCAGCACGATGATGAACCTGGGGAAGCTTTCTGCATAAAAGCCTCCTTAAAACGTTGCTTGATGAATGATTACAGGTGCGCTGATTTTCTGGCCATCAGTTGCGCCGCAAGCAACCGCAGGGGGATTTATGGCAAAGGTGTTGCTGGTAGGCTACATACCTGAGCTATGGCAGGAACCAGAGCGTCTATTGCGGTCCGCGAGGCATGAAGTGACCATGGCGTTGTCTTTTGACGCAGCTTCCACCGCCATTCAGGAAAGCTCGATTGACGTTGCCGTCTTTGGCTTCAGCATTCCAGAAGCCGAGCGCAACCAGCTGGCCGGCGACCTCATCCAGGCCTGGCCCGCCGCCAAAATAATCATGGTCTATTTTGCCAGCGTCAACAACACCGAACTGGCCGACGCCCTGATGCCCACCACCGCCAGCGCAGAAGAAATCCTGCGCGCCGTGAATCATATGGTGGCCCAGGGGCGAGACCGGGCCGGGTAGAAACCAAAACCTTTTACCACAGAGGACACGAAGGGGCACAAAGGAAACCAGTGCGGGTAAGTTTGTCTTTGGATGTCCTGTCAGTGTTGGTTGTGTAATCAGTGTTATCCGCATTAATCAGCGGTAAATTGTTTTGATCTTTCCTGATCCGCGATGATCTGCGCAAATCCGCGGTAAAAATTTTGGCTGCTGGTTTTCCTTTGTGCTCCTTCGTGTCCTTTGTGGTAAATGGTTTTCGGTTTTTCCGATGTCGGCGATGTCGTGCGATGACCCGATCTTCCCCATCGGTGGTATCCGCGCAAATCCGCGGTAAAGGTTTTGGCCGTTGCCTTTCCTTTGTGATCCTTCGTGTCCTCTGTGGTAAATGGTTTTCGGTTTCCCCGTTTGTTTTATGATTGCCAGGCCATGTCCACTCAAGCCCAGCAAGCCACACGCCTTCTCGAACTGCATCACGCTGCCACGCCGGTCATTCTCATCAACGCATGGGACGCAGCCAGCGCCGCCATGATCGCCCATTGCGGACTTCCCGCCGTCGCCAGCAGCAGCGCTGCGCTCGCCAACGCCATG